>JANOVS010000187.1:0-2621 GCA_031417515.1 Hyphomicrobiales bacterium | reverse complement strand
GCTGAATCCTGCCCGGAAATTTCCCGCGCCAACAGGAATTGCGCGATCATGAAGACCGACAACAGGAAAATGATAACCAGCAACAGTTGTGCCATGGCATCAACAAAGCCGGGCCAATAGGGGCTTTCTTCTTGTCTCCGGCGGCGCGACAGGGCTCCGGCCATGGCTTACTCCTTGCCCCGGCCAACGCCGGTCTGGCGGATCAGCAGGCGCTGGATTTCACTTTGTTGCACCTGCTGGGTTTGAATCCATTGCCGCACCATTTTCTGTTCGTCACGCATCTGCGTGACAAGGTTGGCCACCGCATCGGCCAGCTGTTCCATGGTTTCATTGGCGGCACCATTGCCAGGTGCTGCAGATGTGTAAGCCCCCAATCGTTGGCCCTGTTCCATTTGTTGGCTCAATTTCTCAACCGTGCGGTTGAGGTTTTGCAAATCCAGCCGCATGAATGCGGGGGCAGATGAGCCGTTACCGTCGCCTGCCTGCACATCGGTGATGGTGGAAAGCCAGTCTTCGAAGTTATGATAAAAACGGTTCTGGGCCTGGGATGCCTTGAGATCGAGAAAGCCCACAACCAGCGATCCGGCCAAGCCAAATAGCGAGGACGAAAAGGCCCGGCCCATGCCGGTGAGTGGTCCCTGCAAGCCAAGTTTCAATTCTTCAAACACCGAGCTTGATTGGGTGGATGAAACATCCAGATTGCGAATGGCATCACCCACCGAAGTCACGGTGTCGAGCAAACCCCAGAACGTGCCAAGCAGGCCGAGAAAGATCAGCAACCCCACCAGATAGCGCAGCAAGTCCCGCGATTCATCCAGCCGCGATGCCAAGGAATCAAGCAGCGACCGCATGGTCTGCTGCGACAACATGGTGCGGCGATTGGCATCTCCCAACAGGGTGGCCATCGGCCCTAGCAGCACCGGTGAAGCTTCTTCATTGCTTTCACCCATGCGGAAAGCATTTACCCAGTTCACTTCCCGGTAGAGCCGCCAGACCATGACAAGGCCGTAGACAACACCCAGCAACAACGTGGCCAGAATCAGCGCATTGAGGCCGGGATTGGCTTCAAAGGCTGTGCGCATCGGCGCATAAAGCACGGCGGCCAATATCCCCACGATCAGGATGAATACCAGCATATGCACCAAATGCACCGTTGGTTTTTCAAGCGTGATAGAATCTTGCGCCATTATGCCCGCCATCGTCTCTCTGTTGTCGTAGGGGGATTCGCCAACAATCCCTGATCTGCAATCTAGTCGAAGTCATGGCAAGGTGCGAGGGGCTTCAAACCCACATGTGGAAAGGGGCTTTCTGAAACAGAAAGCCCCTGATTTTCTCAGCAGAACATTGGCGTTCAAACTATTGGGAAAGGTAGACTTCCGTCGTGAGATCGGAGTTTGTCCATGGCCGTTGGTCGTTCTTGGTAATGTCAGCCACTTCCTTCTTCACGCGTGTCAGCACGGTGTTGATCTCGACATTCTTGGTGCCAAGATGCTTCAATAGCGCCAGTGTGAATGGGCTGTTCTTGCCATCGCCATCAGCAGCTACGTCATCAGGGGCCGTCGCATAGGCCACCAACAGGCCACCGCCTTCGGCCTTGATCGGTGCCAGGCCCACATCCACCGAAGCCGCTCGCGTTGCCGACAAGCTGCGTTTGAACGACCTTGTGAAAGGATTGTTGCGGCAGGCATCAAGCATGATCACACCAACCTTGTTTTCGCCACCCATGAAAGCCGTGACGCTATCAATCGCCATGACTTCGAAATTGAGCGCGGTTTCTTCTTCAAGCACGGCATCGATGGGAATGATGTAATTCTTGCCACCGACCTGAATGCCATGTCCGGCATAGAAAAACAGCGCAAGGTCAGCCGTGCGGGATGCCTTGACGAAATCGCGCACCTTGACTTCCAGTTGTTGCTTGTCGAGGTCGGTGCCGGAAATTACCTTGAAACCAAGCTCTGTCAATTTCTTGGCCATGGCTTCCGCATCGTTGCGCGGATTTGGCAGCGGCGTTGCATTTATGTAGGCGCTGTTGCCGATAACCAGCGCCACCCGCGACTTCAACTGTGGTACTGCAGCAAGTGGTGCTTGCCCCGGCGTTTCAGTCGTGGCGCTTGCTGGCTCTTCCGTCGTCAGCAAAGTCGAGACCTGAGGCTCTTCTGCCACTTGGGGCGGTGTTGGAGTTTCAGCTTGCTGCTTTGGTTCTACAGGTGTTTCCGGCGCACCACCTCTGGCAATCGTAGCAATTTTTTCTTCCAGCTCCTTGACGTTCTGCGTGGCCGTATCGTTGCCTTTTTCGGCGGCTTTGCGATACCAGGTGAGAGCTTCACTGTCGTCCTGTGACACCCCGTAACCGTTCTTGTACATGGCGGCGAGATTGAGCAGGCCATTGGTATTGTTCTGTTCAGCCGCAAGACGATACCATTTCAAGGCTTCAGCATAGTCTTTTTCAACGCCGTGGCCTGATTCATACATGGACCCCATGTTTGACTGGGCTTCACCATTTTTCAGGTCTGCGGCCTTGCGAAACCAGCTCAGTGCCTCGGCATAGTCAACTGCCACACCCCGGCCATTATCGAGGGCCCAGCCCAGATTGACCATGCCTTCGGCATTGCCCTGATCGG
>JANOVS010000186.1:0-19318 GCA_031417515.1 Hyphomicrobiales bacterium | reverse complement strand
GGTGGCAAAACCGGCGCGTATTTGAGGTGGATCAGCCAGATCAAGAATGGATTGGGCATCGTGGTGGGCATTCAACCAGAGACTTGGATGGTGTTTGAGCTTGTTCGTGGTTTTACCATTACTCAAGCGCAGCAGGCGACCGCCTGATGTGTGATCGGCGGTGATGGGTCCTTCCTTCAGGAAACGTTGGGTTTTAACGGTCCAAAGGCTTTTGCGGCCGCCTTCGATTATGGGGGTTGGCAGGAAACTGTCTTGCAGCAGGGTGTTGGCCTGGCCATCGACGTCGAGATCAAGGCGGAAGCTGAAATAGTGGTCGTGATTGGGTGCAATCAGATAAGGGGCGATGAGGCTGCCAAAAGCGGTGTCGGCTTCTGCTGTCGGGCTTTCCATGTCTTTTGCGGCTGTCGATTTGACGGCGTCAAAACCGGTGGAGCCAATGCGCAATTTTATCGTGCCTTGCGGGGAGAATACATAGTCGATGACATAGTCATAATTGCCGAGGGTTGGCGTGTGGCGGACCACGAGTTCGGTTTGGGGTTGGCCCGTTACAAACTTGCGGCTGGCCGAATAATGCCGCCAGGCGGGATCGCCGGTGGGGCGCTCAAAAACACACAGGGCCCTGCTGCGGGTGTAGGTGCCGCCGACATCATTGGGAAACGTCAGGTCCATGAAGTTTGCCGTCGTCGGGCAATCGACGCCGGCTTGCAGGGAAGACATGAGATAGCCCAGGCCGAATTCACCGGCATCCATGAAGGTGCGATAGGCCCACGTTGGATTGGGGTCCATGTAGGGCACAAACATTTCAGCGACATTCATTTGATAGGCCATGTCACGGGGTTTGCCGTTGTCATTGAATTTGACCAGCGAAATGATCACACCGGCGCGCTTGTCGGCCCTGGCCCGCATGGACCAGTTCAGCCAGTCGATTTTGTAGTTCTCCGAAATCTTGACGTTGCCCTTGCCTGCAACGGCAATCGTCACGGCTTTCAGGGGGGAGTCGGGTTTTGCCAGGTCATCGCCATAACCTTCTGGTGCGGGCGGGAGGGCCACGGTTTCACGATCATGGACGGCAAGCACTTCGCCTGTCTCCGCATCAACGATGCCCATCAAGCCTTCAATGGGCCGGGCAATCGAGGGGTGCAATTTGTTCTCGGACGTGAAGCAGGGAATTTTGACAATGTGGCGGCCCTGATAGGCATCTTCGGCCAAATAGCCTGCCGAGTTGGGCGTGCAGAAAATTGTTTTTCCAGCTTTCAGGCCGCGCTTTTCGAGGGCTGCCACGTAGCGCTTGTCAGCCATGAAGGCATCGCGGGCCTTGATCCAAAACCTGTCCATGATCATCGGGTGTTGGCCGGGCTTCTTGGTTACCTGCACAACCTTGTTCGCTGATAGGTCCACAACTGCTTCACTCGTCAAACCCAGATTGCGGATTATCGCAAGTGCTTTGCGGGGAATCGGCATACCTGATTTCCACGCCAGCACGTCGGCTTTCGGGGGTTCCAACAGCGTGATGGCACCAAACAGACTCTGCTTGTCAGCGGCACTGGACGTGCGGAGCAACTCAGCCGCGGTCTTGATTTCGGCAGGAGTCAGGGCATCCAGCGGATGGGCCACGGTGATGACAGGTGGCTGGTCTTTGGTTTCTTGAGCCAGGGCTGTTTTGTCGAACAGGCAGAGCAATGAAATGGTTGCAATCAGTGTGCGGATGAATTTTTTCATTGCTCCACTTTACGTGATTCTTCCAAGGCTGAGCAGGGTTATGCAAAACGCACCTCTGAAAAATACCAACCATCATATGCAATGACTTTCTCAGCCGAACATGTCCACTCAGCAGTCCCCACCCCCTTGTGGCAGGGATATCGCATATGACCAAAGGGACCTCATCCGCCCCGTTGGGGCACCTTCTCCACGAAGGCGTGGAGAAGGGACTAGTCGCAAACATCGTCCCTTCTCCAACGAAGTTGGAGAAGGTGGATCGGGCGAAGCCCGAGACGGATGAGGTCCATTTGGTGACCAAACTCCCGTCGCACTCAATACTTCCGTAACAGTCCCACCAGCTTGCCCTGTACGCGGACGCGGTCCGGCCCGAAGATGCGGGTTTCGTAGGCGACGTTTGCGGCTTCAAGAGCAATCGAATCGCCTTTTTTGCGCAGGCGTTTCAAGGTGGCTTCTTCATCATCCACCAAGGCCACAACAATATCGCCATTGATGGCGGTTTCGCCCTTGCGGATGACCACGGTGTCTCCATCAAAAATACCGGCATCAATCATCGAGTCGCCTTTGACTTCCAAGGCATAGTGCTCACCGCTGCCCAGCATTTCAGGCGGCACATTGATATTGCCGATATGATCCTGGATGGCGGCAATCGGCACGCCTGCCGCAATGCGGCCCATCATGGGCACAAAAGTGGCGCGCGGCATGCCATCATTGGCGGCAGGTGCCGGACCTTTGGAACGGCCAAGCGTGCCTTCAATGACATTGGGTTTGAAACCGGATTTCTTGGTAGCCAAAGTCGGGCTGTGAGACTCCGGCAGTTTCAACACTTCAAGGGCCCGGGCGCGGTTGGCCATGCGCTTGATAAAGCCGCGTTCTTCCAAGGCGACGATCAGCCGATGCACGCCCGACTTCGATTGCAAATTCAGGGCTTCTTTCATTTCCTCAAACGAGGGTGGCACACCTTCTTCCTTCAGGCGGCTGTTGATGAACAAAAGCAATTCGAGTTGTTTGCGCGTGAGCATGATGGGGGCCTTTCAATGCAGCAAATCAGAATCGGAACATATCCGAAACACTTTTAACATGTTCTTAATAAGTTCCGCAAGTGTTTTGCTTATGGCCTAAAAGTCAAGCAATAGCACTGGCACCAGATCACCAATTTCGGCAAGTGGTGCGTTGGGTGGTCGAATGATCAGGGCTTGTGATGATTGCAGAAGGCGTTGCATGGATGAATCCTGTGCTGGGTGAACGCTGACTTGCCGCGTGCCATCAGGCGACACTTCCAAAGTGGCTCGCATGTAATCCCGGCGCTCGTCATTGGCTGGGAGTGCTGTTGTCAACCTGGCAAGGGTTGGTGCCTCGGCTGCGGCAAGACCCTGCATCAGATTCATCAGTGGACGGAGGAAAATCCGCGCTGTCACCAGGGCTGACACGGGATTGCCAGGCAGGCCCATGACATGGGTTATGCCTTTGCGGCCATACATGAAAGGTTTACCGGGACGCAGGGCAATTTTCCAGAAACCAATCTTGACACCACAGGCCTTGAACGCTTCCTGCACATAGTCATGATCTCCGACGGATGCGCCACCCGTTGTAATAAGAATATCCGCGCCAAGTCCTTTGCGAATGGCCGACATCGTGGCCTTCAAATCATCTTTGATGATACCCAGATTAATGACTTCACCACCGAACTGCCGCGCCATGGCTTCCAGCGCGTGACTGTTCGATGAGATGATCTGATCGGCCCGTGGATGCTGGCCCGGCAGCACCAGTTCATCGCCGGTTGTGAACAGCACGATTTTCGGCTTTCGGTAAACAAGCACCGTTGGATTGTTGCCGGCAGCCAACAGGCCAATGTCACGGGGTGAAAGTTTTGTGTCATTTGGCACCAACAGGTCACCCTTGGTAAAATCGAGGCCGCGTTTGCGGATGTTTTTTGCATGGGGTGTTGGGTTGATGACCTGGATTTGTCCAGCTAGTTGCCTGGTGTTTTCCTGAATGACGATGGTGTCGGCACCCTTTGGCAACGGCGCACCTGTGAGAATGCGAATGGTTTGACCTGGCTTCAATGTGCCGTTGAAAGCATGGCCAGCGGCACTGGTGCCTGCCAGTTTCAAGGTTGCTGGAAGTACTTCAACATCCGCAAAGCGCACGGCATAGCCATCCATGGCAGATGCGGCAAAAGGCGGTTGGTCGCGCCGCGCCTTGATCGACTGGGCGAGGACACGACCAAGCCCATGATTGAGTTTAATGGTTTCCTCGGCAAGGGGCTTTACGCCATCGAGAATGCGGTTCAGGGCGTCTTCGACGGGGAGCAAGGCCATGGTCACTCGGCCTGGTACTTGCCGGACTTTCCGCCGGATTTTTCAACCAGCCGAAGGTCGGTGATTTTCATGCTGCGGTCGACGGCTTTCAACATGTCGTAAATCGTCAGGCAGGCAATGGAACAGGCGGTGAGGGCTTCCATTTCGACGCCGGTTTTGCCTTCGACTTTCACGGTGGCTTCAACATCAATGTGATTGGCCGCCAGTGTGAAATCCACACTGACTTTGGAAATCATCAGCGGGTGGCAAAGGGGAATAAGTTCGGAAGTTTTTTTGGCGGCCATGATGCCGGCAATGCGGGCGGTGGCCAGCACATCGCCTTTTTTGGCGGTGCCTGTTGCAATGATGGCAATGGTGGCGGCATCTGCAAGCACGCGGGCCTTTGCCGTGGCGCTGCGGGTTGTCACATCCTTGGCGGACACATCCACCATGTGGGCTTGGCCGCGTTCATCGAGGTGGGAAAGTTTTGTCATGATTTCTTGAGTATCGTCTTGGTGGCTGCGGCAACATCCTGCTGTCGCATCAGGCTCTCGCCGATGAGAAAGGTCTGTGCACGGACCAATTCCAACCGGGCAAGATCCGCTGGCTTGAACAATCCGCTTTCGGCCACGATCAGGCGGTCAGCCGGGATCATCGGTGCCAGTTGTTCGGTGGTTGCAAGCGAGACTTCAAATGTGTGGAGGTTTCGGTTGTTGATGCCGATCATTGGTGATTTCAAACGCAAGGCACGAACCAGTTCTGCCTCATCATGCACTTCAATCAACACGTCCATGCCATAGTCAAAGGCGGCAGCTTCCAGTTCAGCAGCGCAGCCATCATCGATCATCGCCATGATCAGCAAAATGCAATCAGCACCCCAGGCGCGGGCTTCTGCCACTTGATAGGTATCGAGCATGAAATCCTTGCGAAGAGCGGGCAGAGTGCAGGCTTTGAGGGCTTCAGTCAGGAATTGCGGTGCGCCCTGAAAACTTGGTGTATCGGTCAACACCGAAAGACAGGCTGCGCCACCCGTTTCATAGGCTTGGGCGAGGGCAGGCGGATCAAAGTCTTCGCGGATCAGGCCTTTTGAAGGCGAGGCCTTTTTAATTTCGGCAATCAGCGCCCATTGTCCCGCCGCATGTTTGCTTTGTAGGGCTTTGAGGAAACCGCGTGGAGGGCGTTGGGCTTTGGCATGAAGATCAAGCGACGCCATAGACATGATAGCCTTGGCGGCTTTCACCTCATCCCGCTTATAGGTGGCAATCTTGTCGAGGATTGTGGCCATCAGCTGTTTGAAACCTCAATCAAACGCGACAGCGTTTTCTTGGCCGCACCCGATGCAATCGCAGCCCTTGCCACGGCAACTCCGGTTTTGAAATCTGGCACCTTGGTGGCAACCAGCAACGCTGCACCTGCCGTCATCACGGCAGCATCGGCAAAGGCCGAGGCTTTGCCATCCAATACGGTTTTCAAGGCTTCAGCATTCTCAGCCGATTCGCCGCCCTTCAGGTCGGCCAGATTTGAACGTTTAATACCCACTTGTTCCGGCGTCACTTCAAACGAATACACTTCGCCGTTTTTCAATTCCGAAATCCATGTGGTGCCCGTCGGCACAATTTCGTCCATGCCGCCTTCGCCATGGCAAATCCAGCAGGCCTCGCTGCCCAGGTTCTTCAGAACATGGGCGAGGGGTTCCACCCAAGACTTTGAAAATACGCCGGTAATTTGCCGTTTTGCCCCAGCGGGATTGGACAGGGGACCGAGCAGATTGAAGATCGTGCGCGTGCCAAGCTCGACCCGCATCGGCCCCACATGTTTCATGGAGGAATGATGTTGGGGTGCAAACATGAACCCGACACCTGCCTCGCGAATGCACTGGGAAATCTTCTCAGGCCCCGTATCCAGTTTAACGCCAAGCGCCAACAAGACATCGGCTGCACCAGACTTTGAAGATAGCGCCCGGTTGCCATGCTTGGCAACTGAAAGTCCCGCACCTGCCGCCACGATGGCTGCACACGTCGAGATGTTATAGGAACCGGAGGCATCACCACCTGTGCCTACGATATCAATTGCGTCGGCGGGAGCTTCGACACGCAGCATTTTTTCGCGCATGACGGAAACGGCACCGGTGATTTCGTCCACGGTTTCGCCACGCACCCGCAGTGCCATCAGGAGGCCAGCCACTTGCGCGGGCGTTGCTTCGCCAGACATCAGAATGTTGAAAGCAATTTTGGATTCTTCGAGGCTCAGCGACTTGCCATCGGCGGCTTTGGCGATGAGGGGTTTCAGGGCGCTCATGGTGTTACCCGCGTTTTAACTTCAGCCAAGTCCAAGAAGTTTTTGAGAATGGCATGACCGTTTTCCGAGGCAATGCTTTCGGGATGGAATTGCACACCATGTACATTCATGGTCTTGTGTTGCAATCCCATGATCAAGTCGTCGGTTTCGGCGGTCACTTCAAGGTCGACTGGCAAGGTTGACTTGTCGACAACGAGGGAATGATAGCGTGTGGCGGAGAAATTGTTGGCGATGTTTTTGAACACACCTTTGCCATGGTGCTGCACTGCCGAAACCTTGCCATGCATCTGGGATGGTGCGCGAATGATATCGCCGCCAAAGGCTTCGCCGATGGCTTGCATACCCAGGCAGACGCCAAAAATTGGCACTTTGCCTGCGGCTTGTTTGATCAGGTCGATGATGATGCCCGCTTGCGCTGGGGTGCCGGGGCCGGGTGAAATGACAATCGCCTGGGGCTGTGCTGACAAGACTTGACCGACGCTGATCTTGTCGTTGCGGTGAACAATGGTCTCGCAGCCCAGGTCGCCGAGGAAATGATAGAGGTTCCAGGTGAAACTGTCGTAGTTGTCGATGAGGATTACCCCAAGTTTTTTCATTGCCCTCTCCCGGCGCGGCCGGCAAAGCGCACAGCTTCTTCAGCGGCCTTGAACAGGGCCTTGGCCTTGTTGACGCATTCCTGATGTTCATTTTCCGGCACTGAATCTGCCACAACGCCGGCACCGGCTTGCACATACATTTTTCCGTCTTTGACGATAGCTGTGCGCAACACGATGCAGGTATCCATTTCGCCATCGGCAGAAAAATAACCGACGCAACCGCCATAAATGCCGCGCTTGTGTTTTTCCAGATCATCGATGATCTGCATAGCGCGGACTTTTGGTGCACCGGAAACTGTGCCTGCCGGAAATCCTGCTTGCAGGGCATCGATCACGTCGTGCTTGCGATCCAGCTTGCCTTCAACGTTGGAAACAATGTGCATGACCTGGCTGTAGTATTCGAGAATGAATTTGTCGGTGACCTTGATGGACCCGATCTCCGCGACGCGACCCACATCGTTGCGGCCCAAGTCCAACAGCATCAAATGCTCGGCCCGTTCTTTTGGATCGGCCAGCAGTTCTTCCGCCAACTCCTTGTCGTGGGTGGGAGAGGTGCCGCGGGGCCTGGTGCCTGCGATAGGTCGGATGGTTATTTTTCCATCCCGCACCCGTACCAGAATTTCGGGACTTGAACAAACAACAGCGAAATCGCCAAAGTTCAGGAAGACCAGGAAGGGTGAGGGGTTTATGCGGCGCAGCGAGCGATAGAGCGAGAAGGGTGGCAGTGAAAACTCAGTTTCAAAACGTTGTGACAGGACAACCTGGAAAATGTCGCCTGCAGCGATATGTTCTTTCGCTGCCAGCACCATGGATTTATATTCATCTGGCGAGGTGTTGGAGGTCTGGGGCTTGATCGGCGGTGTGTCGGCCTCGCGCAGGGTCATGTCGAGGGGGCGATCCAAGGCATCTACAACATCAGAAATACGTTCCGTGGCGCGGGCGTAGGCGGCTTTGGCAATCACGGCGCTTTCCACATATACCGGGGCCGTGATATTTACTTCATCCCGCACGCTGTCAAAAATTGCCATGACCGTGGGACGTATCATGATGCCATCTGGCAGGCCGAGCACATCAGGATTTTGGTTGGGCAAATGCTCCATCAGGCGCACGGTGTCATAACCCATGTAACCAAAAACACCTGCCGCCATGGGTGGTGCGTCTTCGGGCAGGGCGATGCGGCTTTCTGCCAAGAGATTGCGCAAAGACGTCAGGGGATCGACCGGTTCTTCCGTGAACGGACCATCTGGTGCTGACATGGCTTTGCGGTTTACGAAAGCCCTGGTACCGAGGTTTTTCCAGATCACATCGGGGTTGAGTCCGATAATCGAATAGCGACCGCGCACAGCGCCGCCTTCGACTGATTCCAGCAGAAAAGAATAACGGGCATTGCGCGACAGTTTCAGCATGGCCGAAACCGGGGTTTCCAGATCAGCCACAAGACGCGAAGAAACAATTTGTGCCTCGCCGCGTTCATAGGCTTGTCGGAATGTTTCGTAGTCGGGCGTTATACTCATGATGTTGAACTTCGGACGTTATGTTATGGATCAGGGCGTGGAGGAAGGGCCGCTGATCTTTCGCCACAACTCGTCATTCACCGTCACCTTTGTGGCCTCGCGCACCGCATCAAGATAGCCTTCGAGCAAGTCTCCGCCAAGGCCGTTTCGGGTCGTGTCTTGCAGTTCCTTGGTTTCGGCAACGATGGCAGGAGGCGTGACTTTGGAAACTTCAATGATCCGTGCCGATTTGCCGTCGCCTTCCAATGCCCAGGTCAATGTGTTGGCTGGTGCACTGAACAGGGCAAGGGCCGAAATGCCATCGAAAGTTTCTGAAGTCTGGTTGCGCTTGATGCCGCTGACCGAGAGGATTTTGGCATTCATTTCAGTTGCCAGGGTATCAAGTCGCGTGTTGCCTGCGGCCTTGTCAACAATCGCCCTGGCTTTGTCGCCTGCAATGGTGCGCAGCTTTTCAGCAACCCAGTCAGCTTTTACGACATCCTTGATTTCAGCAAGGGGTCGAACTTTGGAAGGGACGACCTCGCGGATTTCATACCAAACATAGCCATCGCCGAAGTTGATGGGATCAGCTTCAACACCTGGTTCACCCTCAAACGCAGCGCGCAGCAACTCGTCCTTGTTGGGCAAAACCACGTCGACGCCTGCCTTGTCCAGTCCGACTGCATTGATGCCAGGCACCACGGTCAACGGGATTCCGACTTTGGCTGCTATGTCCTCAAATTTGGTAGACTGGGCGCGGGCATCTTCCACAGCGTCATGGATCGACTGGATTTCATCCCGGGCTTTTTCCATCTGGATTTTTTGGCGGACCGTTACCTTGCTTTCTTCCAGTGTAGCCTGCTTGGCGGGGACAACTTTCAAGGCTTTGAGCAAAACCGTATTCAACGAACCTTGCACTGGTGCACTCACGGTGCCTTCTTTCAATGTAAAGGCAGCTTCGCCAATTTTCTCATCCAGAAAAGTTTCCTTCAGGCTTTCCTTGAACAGGATGTCGCTTTCTTTCATCGCGAGGGAGGTGGCCAGTGCCATGATATCCTCGCCCTTGTCCAAACGGGCCTTGGCGGCTTCTGCGGCTTTCAAATCAGCAAAGGAAAGCTGGATGATGTCGCGTTTTTCCGGTGTGAAATAATCCAGTTTGTTGAGTTCATAGGACTCAGAGATTTCCTGTTCGGTGATTTCAATCTTGACCGCAATGTCGCTGGGTTCAACTTTCATGGCCGCAATGCCGCGATACTCAGGTGCGGTGTAGGCTGCCGGAGCGGATTCATACTGCTTCTTCAACTCATCATCTGTCGGTGCCGGCACGTCGGACTCGCTTACGGTGACTGTGAAATAACGGCCATCGCGGGTTTCATCGCGATAGCGCAACAGGGCTTCGGTCAAGGTTTTTGGAACTGCAATGTTTTCGCCAGCAATACCTGTCAGGGAAGCGCGGAGCTGGGCGCTTTTCTGGTCTGCCACATAGCCTGCTTCACTCATACCGTTTTGGGCGAGGAGACTTTTCAGAACTGCCGGGTCGAATTTGCCGGATGAGTTTCGGAAAGCCGGATTTTCCATGACTCGGGATTTTATGTAGTCCTCGGAGATTTGCACATCTAGTCGGTCACCCAAGGATTGCAGGGACGCGGTGCTGATCAGGCGGTCCAGAACCTGTTTGTCGAGGCCGAACTTGCGGGCATCTTCCAGTGTCATCTTGCCGCCGGTCTGGCGCTGCAAATCCTGCAGGGAGCGATTGAGTTCGAGACGGAAGGTTTCGGCGGCAATGGGGCGATCACCGACTTCAGCCAGATCAGCTGACTGCAAGCCGCGGAATGTATCCTGTATTCCCCAAATGGCAAAACTCAGCACCAGAATGGCCAAAAGGGCTTTCGCCACCCAGCTTTTTGCGCCATTGCGCAGGGCTTCCATCATGTTCGTAACCTCAATATTTTGGTCGAGATGACCGATTCAAAATGGCCTTTAACATGGGCTTTGGCTTTGAGGTAGCTGCAAAATCTGGTTTCGGTTTGACAAAAATGCAGCTAAGGGACGCCTGAAGAAACTCAAATTGGGGACAAACATGTCAAGCACCATCAAGCCACTTGTGGCTGGCAACTGGAAAATGAACGGTACAACGACAATGTTGCGCGAACCCCGTTTGCTGGCCGGCATGATGCGCGGTGTTAAAACCAGGTGTGACATTCTGGT
This sequence comes from Hyphomicrobiales bacterium, assembly GCA_031417515.1. Classification (GTDB taxonomy): domain Bacteria; phylum Pseudomonadota; class Alphaproteobacteria; order Rhizobiales; family Aestuariivirgaceae; genus Aestuariivirga. The sequence continues at coordinate 8,707 of JANOVS010000186.1, read as the reverse complement.
TTGCCCCCCTGATACGTTGCTGCGCCGCGTCAAAGGTGTGATGAAGGGTTCCAGGGTCAAGGTAGGCGGGCAGGATTGCCACGCAGCGGTTTCCGGCGCTCACACGGGCGATACCTCAGCTGAAATGTTGAAAGATGCCGGTGCCACCTATGTTCTGGTCGGCCATTCGGAACGCCGCACCAACCACAAGGAAACCGATGCCACGGTTGCAGCCAAGGCCAAGGGTGCACATCGGGCAGGGCTGATTGCGGTCATTTGTATTGGTGAAACGCTGGATGAGCGCAAGGGTGGCAAGACGCTTGATGTGTTGACGACACAATTGAAAGGTTCAATCCCCGAGGGGGCAACCGCCACCAACAGCGTTGTCGCCTATGAACCTGTCTGGGCAATTGGCACGGGTCTCACGCCAACCACAGCAGAAGTGGCTGAAGCTCATACGCATATTCGGGCAGAACTCAGCAAGGTGATGGGCGACGAAGGCCCAAAGACCCGCATTCTTTATGGAGGTTCTGTGAAGCCATCCAATGCGGTTGAACTGATGGGAGCCGCCAATGTGAATGGTGCCCTGGTCGGCGGTGCAAGCCTCAAGGCGTCAGATTTCATTGGTATCATAAAGGCTTATATGTGAAACCTGAGACACCACTGGAAGTTCCGGTTCTACTGAAGCGCCGCCTGCAGGCGGAAGTGATCGGCCCGATCTATGCCGAAATGGTGGTGCAGGTGGGTGAAGCAAAGGCGGCGTCAATACTTGATGCCGCCATTCGCAAAGCCGCCATTGCCGAAGGCAAAGCCTTTGCTGCCAAAGCACTAGGTGGCGAACCCTCCATGGCAGATTTCATCAAGCTCTATGAACTGTGGACCAGCAATGGGTCTCTCGAAGTTGAAGTTCTCGTAGCATCAGACACCCGTTTCGATTTCAATGTCACCCGCTGCCAATATGCCGAAACCTACAAAGCCATGGGATTGGGCAAGATCGGCCACTTGTTGTCCTGCAACCGCGACGGCAGTTTTTGCGAAGGCTATGATCCCCGGATGAAACTGGAGCGCAAGCAGACAATTATGGAAGGGGCGGCGTGTTGTACGTTTCGGTATAGTAAGTGAGTGATGTTGGTTTGTAGAAACAGAATTATGTTGTCTTTCTAACCGCTATTTGGGCCATGTTTGAGTCTGTACTTAAATAGCTTACTCCAACGGCCGTTTAATTTACCTCATCGCTCTCCGAGCCAAGCTCACCCGGATTCCCTCCCCATAAGGCGGCTATCGTATTCACACATATTTTGGCTTCAGTTTTCATCCATTCAAATACGACAATAATCCGTATAAAACCGTCATTCCCGCGAACGCGGGAAACCAGACTTTCAACAAGCGAACTAATGGAAAGCCTGGTTCCCCACTTTCTTGGGGATGACAGAATTAAATAGTTAAAATAGCTACTTGAACTATGAAATTTGACGGTTTTACTGCTCGACTACAATCCAAAAATTGGATGTGTGAATCTGATAGCCACAAGGGGGAGGGAGTAAACTGGTCAACTCAATTGTCCGTTGGCAATATATCCATACGTTCTGCAATTTTTGCAAAATGCAAAACCCTTTCGGTCTAACAAACATTGTCCAAATTTATAGTGACGCTCTCTGGGATGGGGTAGAAATCAAGTTCTTTGAAACTCCACCCATAAACCACCCCGTATTTTCTGGCGATCACATGGGTGTCGAACTGAAACTCTTCACCTGCAATTTGAACTGAGTGCCAAAAAGAGCCCCGTCTAAAACAGTCGGGCGCAAGTGCAGCAATAGTTCTTGTTTGAAAGAAATTGGCACTCAGCGCGGCGGCAATGTAAGCGGTAGTGAAAAAAGCGATTGCAAACATGCACCATGCAAGCTGTCGAAAATGAGTAACATTTCTGCGCCAAATCCAAAACGCGACTGCTGCAAAAAATATCCCAAACAATAAAGGGACCAGTAAAAAATCCATGAATGGCCAGAGCCTATTTGCGGTCATGAGAAAATCAATCGGAGGACACAAGATTCCTCCGTAAGATGAAAACAAAATTGCTTTTGCCAATAAGCCAACGATTGTGAATTGCAGAATTGCTAGTGGTGCCGATGGCAGGGCAGCACCATTGCGCCAATTCCTGTAAATTGGCCACAAAACCAGCCTTACGTAAATGACATCGATCAAGACCAATATGATCGCCGCCAGAATAAATGCTTGTAGCAAAATACATCCCCACTTCTTGGAACGGTAAACACAATTGGCTTGTCTTTCTGTTGCATAGCACCCAATTAACCTCTAAATCGCCTTCAAATCTATTCAGGATATGCCATGCAAACTGTTCTCCTCGTCGTTCATCTCATCATTGCCATGTTGCTGATTGGTGCAATTCTGTTGCAGCGATCAGAAGGCGGGGCTTTGGGCATTGGGGGTAGCGGCGGCGGTGGTGGCAGCTTGTTTACAGCCCGGGGCGTGGGCAATGGTTTGACGCGGGCCACGGCAATTTTGGCAGTTGCCTTTTTCATTACGTCGGTCACCCTGACGGTTTTGGCCACGCGCAAGGCACCTTCGGGATCGGTTTTTGAAGCTGCACCGGCCGCTGATGGTCAGGTTGCGCCTGCCGCGCCTGTAACGCCAGAAGGTGGGGTATTGCCAAAATTGGGCCAAGAGGCTGCTCCGGCCACGCCTGCCGCACCAGCAGTACCTGCGGCTCCGGCAGTGCCTACCAACAATTAAGTCAATTCCGCCTTTCCACAGGCGATCAACAGCATTTTTTTACCGCGCTTCGAATCGGGCTTCGAATCGGGCGCGGGAGTGGTTATTGAGGGCTCCCATGGCGCGTTACATTTTCATCACAGGCGGCGTGGTTTCCTCCCTTGGAAAAGGCCTCGCATCGGCAGCCCTTGGGGCCTTGCTGCAATCGCGGGGTTACAAGGTCCGCTTACGGAAGCTTGATCCCTATCTCAACGTCGATCCGGGCACCATGAGCCCCTATCAGCACGGCGAGGTTTTTGTGACAGATGATGGCGCGGAAACCGATCTTGATCTTGGCCATTATGAACGCTTCACCGGGCGGCATGCCAACAAACAGGACAACATCACCACGGGCCGGATTTACCAAGACATCATCGCCAAGGAGCGGCGTGGCGATTTTCTTGGCGGCACCGTGCAGGTCATTCCCCATGTGACGGACGCCATCAAGGATTTCATCGGCTCAGGCAATGATGATTTTGATTTTGTGCTGGTGGAAATCGGCGGCACGGTGGGTGACATCGAAGGCCTGCCATTTTTTGAGGCCATCCGCCAATTTGGCCAGGAAGCACCACGGGGAAGCTGTCTTTATATCCACCTGACGTTGTTGCCTTACATTCCAACTGCTGGCGAATTGAAAACCAAGCCGACGCAGCATTCAGTCAAGGAATTGCGCTCCATCGGCATTCAGCCGGATATTATTCTGTGCCGGGCCGACCGGGAAATTCCGGAAAACGAACGCCGCAAAATTGCCTTGTTCTGCAATGTGCGACCCACGTCGGTGATCCAGGCTTTGGATGTGGCATCGATATATGATGTTCCCCGGGCCTATCATGCTGAAGGGTTGGACAACGAAGTTCTGGAAATCTTTGGGTTGACGAGTCCAAAGCCTGCCGATCTTTCAATCTGGACCGACATCATGTCCCGGATTACCCAGCCGGAAGGCGAGGTGACAATTGCTGTGGTTGGCAAGTATACGGGCTTGCTCGATGCCTATAAATCTCTGAAAGAAGCCTTGGTTCACGGTGGCATTGCCAACAAGGTGAAGGTTAACCTGGAATGGATTGAAAGCGAGATATTCGAAAAGGAAGATCCCGCACCTTATCTCGAAGGTGTTCACGGCATCATCGTGCCGGGCGGCTTTGGTGAACGGGGCGCTGAAGGCAAAATTCGCGCGGCAACATTTGCCCGCACGCGCAATGTGCCATATTTCGGCATTTGTTTTGGCATGCAGATGGCTTGCATTGAAGCAGCGCGGAATTTGTGCGGCATCACCGATGCCAGTTCGACTGAATTTGGCGAGACGCAGCAACCGGTTGTCGGCACCATGAAGGAATGGATGAAAGGCAACGAGTTGGAAATCCGCAAATCCGGCGGTGACTTGGGCGGCACCATGCGGCTTGGCGCCTTTGATGCGACACTGACCAAAGATAGCCACATCGCCCGGATTTATGGCGACACGCGCATATCGGAACGTCACCGCCATCGTTATGAAGTGAACACGGCCTATCGCGAGAGATTGGAAAAAGCCGGTTTGAATTTCGCCGGCATGTCGCCGGATGGGCTGCTGCCGGAGACGGTCGAGTACACCAATCATCCGTGGTTCATTGGTGTGCAGTATCACCCGGAACTCAAATCCAAACCCTTTGCGCCGCATCCGTTGTTTGCTTCGTTCATCGAAGCCGCAGTGGTGCAAAGCCGAATGGTGTAATGGGGTCGGTTCGACTTTCATTGGTTATCGGCCTCTTGTTGGCCTTTGTGTTCGGCTGCGGCACTGCAGCGTTTGCCTATGATGAAGGTACAATCGTTCAGGCTGAAACTGATGCAGCGTTGTTGCAGCAGGAACTGCGGCGGCTGACGACGCTTCCCAACAACCTTGGCACATCCGATGAGGCCATGGCCCAGCAGCGACAGACATTGGAGGCCGTTCGGGCCAAGTCACTTTCTGCTTCCGACCTTGTGGCAAGTCCCTTAGGCGAAGTGCGAACACAGGTTGAGCAACTGGGAAAGCCGCCAGCCGATGGCCAGCAGGAAACAGTGGGCATCGCCCAGCAGCGGCGGCAACTTGCAGCGCAAGTGGCGCGGCTGGAAGCAGTGCAGAAAAACTATACACTAATCAGCATCGAAGCGGAACAGGCCCAAGGTCGTTTGATTCAAACCCAGCGCAGCCAGTTTTTACAACGCATCTTCAGGCCTGGTCGTTCGATTCTTGATCCGAGACTTTGGCTTGGCATGGTAACGGGAACTGCAGATTTCTGGCGTGCCTTGACCGTGCGGCTGAACAACAGTTTTGCCAACAACTACAGTTCGCAAAACTATTCGTACCTCGCCATTTTGCCGGCGGGCTTGCTGGGCTTGTGGGTAATTACCAAAATTGCTGCTCCTCGACTTGCGACCGCAATCGGATTGCAGAAATTCAGACCGCGACAGGAAAGCGGTCTGTTGCGTTTGTGGCGGGTGGTCTGGGGTGTCGCCAAATTATTGCTGCTGGCCTATCTCTGTTACTTCCTGTTGCGGGTGTCGCTCGAAGCCGCAGGACTCATGACAACCGAGCTCCTGCAGTTTACCGATTTTGCGGCGCGGGGATTGTTTCCCGCTGTTTTGCAGGGAGGCATTGCCTATTTTGTCACGTCGCCGGATCATCCCGAACGCCGCTTGATTGCCATTGATAGTCCTGCTGCAAGGTTGCTTACCATTCTCGTCATCATGGCATCGCTGGTCTATGGTTTTGGCGAAGAGATTTCCAAGCTGGCTGGAAGTTACAATCTTCCCGTAAGCTTTACGATCAGCCAATCCGCTTTCACTTCGCTCGTGCTGATCATTTTGGTTGGCTTGGGCTTGAAAATTGTGCGACGCCAAGCTGCCAAGAACCTGGCTGATGGCCAGCAGCCGTATTTTCTGGCGTGGTTTTTGCGCTTGCTGCCGGTGTTGTGGGTCCTGCTGTTTATGTCCGCCCTGGCTCTGATTTTTGGCTTTATCGCATTGGCCTACTTCATTGCCGGCAATCTTTTGACCACGGCCATCCTAATCGTCGTCTTCGGCATTCTACATGCTTTTGCCGATGCGTTGGCAAAGTCCATGCTGGCAACGGATTCACGTCCCGGTATTTTTGTCCGGCAAATCAGCGGTTGGAGTGAGCAGGGCATTGGCAGGTTGGTGCTGGTTTTTCGCACCATCGCCGATGCGTTGCTGGTTGTGTTGGCTGTCAGCTCGCTATTGGCTTTGTGGACGGTGGTATTGTTTGATTTTTCCAATCTGGTTTCCTCGATTGGGCAAGGCTTCAAACTGGGCAACATCACCGTTTCGCCCACTGGCCTTGCGGTTGCATTTATGGTGCTGGCTTTGGGTATTCTTGCAACCCGCTACTTTACCCGCTGGCTTGACAGGCGCGTGCTGGGTGAAACCCATCTGGACAAGGGCGTACAAAATTCACTGCGCGCCGCCACCAGCTATCTCGGGTATTTTCTGGCGGCGGCATTTTCCCTTTCGGCGGCAGGGGTTGAATTTTCCAACGTGGCGCTTGTGGCAGGTGCCTTGGGCGTCGGTATCGGTTTCGGCTTGCAATCCATCGTCAATAATTTTGTCTCGGGTTTGATACTGTTGGCCGAGCGCCCCGTGCGCGTGGGCGACTGGGTGGCCACCAACGACGGTGAAGGCATCGTCAAAAAAATCAATGTGCGATCCACCGAGATTGAAACCTTTGACAGTTGCACCATCATCGTGCCCAATTCCAATCTCATCACACAAGCGGTGCGTAACTGGACCCATCGGGATTCGGTGGGGCGGTTTGCGGTCAACGTCAGTTTTAACCACAAGTCCGATGCCGAGTTTCTGGCCAAAACCTTACATGATATTGTTGCGAACCATCCGAAAATCATGCGCCATCCCGGACCCCAGGTTCAATTGGCCAAAATTTCAACATTGGGTTTGGAGTTTGATTTGCGCGGTCATGCCACGGATGTTTTTGATGCAGCACAGATTGCCAGTGACATTCGCATGGCCATTTCGAAAGCCATTCCAGCCGAATTGTTTTCATCCGCACTTCCGCCAACAAAGGAAGAAACAATTGAACCAAAGGCCCTTCGAAAAACAAAATGACTGATCCTGATTGGCGGGCGCGCCTGGCAGAACGCCTCAAGAATACACCGATGCTGGCAACGCTCAATCAGTCGCTCGTCGAGATTGAAGTGGGCAGGGTGGTGATTTCTGCTGAACCCGATCCGCGCTTTGAAAACGCCATGGCCCGCATGCACGGCGGATTCGTTGCGGCTTTAATTGATACGGCATTGGGCTGGTGTGTTTCGACCAAACTCAAAGACGATGTTGGTTTTGGTACAGTGGATTTGAACGTGAAATACATTCGCAAGGTTGACATGGCGACGGGCACACTTTTCGCAACGGCTCTGATTGTGCATGCAGGTCGCACAATGCTGACTGCCGAAGCCAAGGTTGCAGATGCTTCTGGCAAGCTCTATGCCCACGGTTCTGGAACATTTTTGGTGTACCCCACATGAAGCCAAATTCAATAGTAAATGTCGGCAATGCCCGATTTGGCAATGCCTTGCCGCTCACCCTCATCGCTGGCCCTTGCCAGATGCAAAGCCGCGACCATGCTTTCATGATGGCAGGCCGATTGAAGGAAATTTGCGCGGGTCTGGGCATGGGCCTCGTCTATAAATCATCATTCGACAAAGCGAACCGCACCAGCTTGAAGGGGCAACGCGGCTTGGGAATTGACAAGTCCCTTGCGGTTTTTGCCGACATCAAAAAACAATTGGGATTGCCTGTGTTGACTGATGTGCATGATGCGGGACAGTGTGCAGAGTTGGCAACCGTCGTTGACGTGTTGCAAATTCCTGCCTTCCTTTGCCGACAGACCGATTTATTGGTGGCGGCTGCGAAAACGGGTTGTGTGGTGAATGTCAAAAAGGGCCAATTTCTTGCTCCCTGGGACATGAAAAATGTTGCGGCCAAAATCACTGAAAGCGGCAATGCCAATGTCATGTTGACCGAGCGTGGTGCCAGCTTTGGTTACAATACGCTGGTATCCGACATGCGCAGCCTGCCGATCATGGCGGAGATTGGTGCACCGATTATTTTTGATGCCACCCATTCAGTGCAACAACCCGGCGGGCAAGGCACATCTTCAGGCGGAGACCGGCGCATGGTGCCGGTGTTGGCGCGGGCGGCTGTTGCGGTAGGTGTTGCGGGCGTGTTTATCGAGACCCATGAAGACCCAGACAACGCGCCCAGTGATGGTCCGAACATGGTGCCGCTTGATCAGATGGAAGCGTTGCTTGCCAAGCTGATGGCGCTTGATGCCTTGACCTAGAGCTAAAGTTTATGCCGAATCTGGCCGATGGGTTCAGCATGGGCGACGACGCGTTTGATGGCGGGGATTTTTTCGCAGAGGGCTATTTCAATCCGGTCGATCACATCATGGACTGACTCGATAGTCATGTCGGGTTTGAAGCGGCAGTGATAATGTACATAGAGGCCTGCGGTGTTTTGCCGGATGCGAATATTATGAAGATCCGCCAGGGTCTTTTCTTTTTTGCACAGCACAGCAAGCGCCCGTTCGATGGGAAGCGCCAGCTTGGCAGGGCAGGGCTCGCCAGCGAGAAGTTTGGCAGTGACGGGTTCGATATGGCTTTCGACTTCCACATGACCGCCAAGGCCATCACGAATATCTGACTCCAGTCTGGTGGCCTTGTGATGGGCCTCAAGCAACGACGTTTCGCCGTCAACTTCCAGGTCAAAACTGACGGCCAATATGACTCCCAAATCCTGTACAACAAGGTGATGAACCGACAAGCCATGTTGGGCAGCAACCAGGCTGACCTTGTCAAAAGCCGTTTCACCATCAAGGGCCACGGGCATGGTCTGGATGGTGACGTCGGCATGGGCAAACTGATTGCGTATATCCTTGACAATGTCACTTCGGATGGCTTCGACACTGGCA
>JANOVS010000185.1:0-76692 GCA_031417515.1 Hyphomicrobiales bacterium | reverse complement strand
AGACCGCTTCCCAACTTCGCCCTCCAACCCGCCACTTCGGCGGGGAGGAGGTGGCCGAAGGCCGGAGGTGGGGACCATCACGTTAGAATCTATCCCATCAGGAAAACCTCACTGAAAAAATTTCGCCCCAAATCACTCTCCCGCGTCACATCCGTTGCTGACCTTGATTTAACTGTCGGCAAGAAGAGCAAAGCCAAGAAACACCAGGCCCTGTCTGCCTTGACCTTGGTTGAAGTGATAGCGATTGATGGTGATGGCGAGATTGTTGGTCGTCCGGTTGAGTGGAACGAAGGGGCCAAGGGTCCCGCCCCGACAATACTTCTCCATGCATCAGAAAACCATTCGCCCGGTATCGGTGACCGGGTGATGGCCAAGTTGATTGCCAATGGGCCCGCAGCAGAACATGGCTATCGGGGCAAAGTTATCCGCGTTTTGTCCAACGATATTGGCAAGGTGATCGGGACTTTCAGAAAATCGTCCGGTGCCGGTGGCCGCATCGTGCCGTCCGGGAAAAAAGACCGCGATGAATATGTTGTGCCAAAAGGCGATGAAGGCGGGGCTTTGGAGGGCGAACTTGTTGTCGCCGAGGTGACGCGTCAGCGGGGACGTGGTTTGATGCAGGTGCGGGTGCGCGAACGCTTGGGCGACGCGGCTGATCCTCGCAATCTCTCACTCATTGCCATCCACACCCATGGCATCCCCGATGAATTTTCGGCGGCTGTTGCAATGGAGGTCAAAGACCTTCGACCCTTCAACCCCGCAGGCCGCAGCGACTTGCGCCATATCCCCTTGGTCACCATTGATCCCGCTGATGCCCGCGATCATGATGATGCGATTTGGGCTGAACCAGACTTAGACGAAAACAATCCAGGTGGCTTCAAACTTATCGTCGCCATTGCCGATGTTGCCACCTATGTGGTGCCCGGTTCAGCATTGGACAAGGAAGCCCGCAAGCGTGGCAACTCGGTTTACTTTCCAGACCGCGTTGTGCCAATGCTGCCAGAACGGATTTCAAATGATTTATGCTCGCTGAAAGAAGGCGAAGATCGCCCTGCCCTCGCCTGTTACATGACTTTCGACAAGTCAGGCATCAAGAAATCCCATCACTTCGAACGCGCCGTCATCCGCGTTGCCGCTGGTTTGGCCTATGAGGAGGCGCAAGCGGCGATTGATGGCAAGGTGAGTGTCCGGGCCAAGGACGTTCTGCAAACAGCCTTGAAGCCGTTGTGGGCAGCCTATGCCTGCCTTTGCAAGGCGCGGGACAAGCGCGGTCCGCTTGATCTTGATTTGCCAGAACGCAAGGTGCTGCTTGATGCCAAAGGCAATATTGACCGGGTGATTGTGCCAGATCGACTGGATGCCCATCGGCTGGTCGAAGAATTCATGATCCAGGCGAATGTGGCCGCAGCGGAGCAATTGAACAAGAAACGCACACCCCTGTTGTTTCGGGTGCACGAACAACCATCGCCAGAAAAGTTGCGGGCACTCGCCGATTTCCTGCGCACGGTGAACATTCCGTTTGCATTGGGGCAAGTCATTCGAAGTTCCCACTTCAACAAGGTTCTGAAAGCCGCCAAAGAAACGCCGCAGCAACGCCTGATCAATGAAGTTGTTTTGCGCTCGCAAGCCCAAGCCAACTATCGGCCGTTGAACGCAGGACATTTCGGCTTGTCGCTGGCCAACTATGCCCATTTCACGTCACCGATCCGGCGCTATGCCGATTTGATTGTGCATCGGGCGCTGGTCACTGCCCTTGGTTTTGGCAGTGATGGATTGTCGACTTTTGACATCGCCAATCTGGAAGAAACCGCCGAGATGATTTCAGCTGCCGAGCGACGCGCCATGGTGGCTGAGCGCGAGACCATGGACCGGCTTGTTGCCTCACATCTGGCATCGCAAATTGGCGCCACTTTCAAGGGCCGGGTGAGCGGTGTTGTGGGCGCTGGGCTTTTTGTGGTTCTGCGGGAGACGGGCGCTGATGGTTTTGTGCCGGTATCCAGTTTGGGCCAAGACTATTTTGTTTTTGATGCCGTGCGGCATGCCTTGATTGGCACATCATCAGGCGAAACATTCCAGCTGGGTGATGAAGTTGAAGTCAAACTCATGGAAGTCGCGCCACTGAAAGGTGGGCTGCGGCTTGAAATTGTTGGCGATGGAAAGTCTGGTGAAAAACCAAAGCGGCTAAGCCGGCCACAATTGCGAAAACCAAAATTCAAGAAACGTTGAGGTTTGCAACCATTTGGGCAAAATGTCGCTGCGACGCGGTGCAGAATGGGGCGACTGCAAGAATAGTCGCAACATGTCCCATGGTTGAAATTGAAAAACGATCGTGGACCAAGGCATTGTGGCGCGGATTCCGTCTGCGTTGTCCGGCCTGTGGTGAAGGCCAACTTTTTAGATCCTACCTTGGTGTTGCAAATACATGCAGCCATTGTGGCACGGCGCTGCACCACCAGCGGGCAGATGATGCGCCGCCCTATTTCACCATTTTTATTGTGGGGCACCTGATTGTGCCTGCGATGCTAGCCGTTGAAAAAATCTGGACGCCGCCACTTTGGCTGCATTTTGCCATTTGGCTTCCGGCAACCTTGATCCTGACACTGTGGTTTCTGCCACGGACGAAGGGAGCAACCGTCGGGTTGCAATGGGCCCTGCACATGCACGGATTTGGCGTTGAAAAGCCTGAAATGTCGCAAGTTCACTCGTCGTTAGAATAGCTTGACTTTCGGGCCTCTATGCGGTCTATCCGGGCTCAAATTCGCGGGGTTCACCGCTTTGGAGAAAAACTATGGCCAAAGGCAATGTAATCAAGATCAAATTGGCATCAACTGCCGATACCGGCTTTTTCTATGTGACGAAAAAGAATTCCCGCACTAAGACGGAAAAGTTCTCAATGAAGAAATATGATCCGGTTGTGCGCAAGCATGTGGAATTCAAGGAAACCAAGATAAAGTAATCTTGTTTGACAAAACGAAATTGAAAGCGCCTGTTAAGGCGCTTTTTTTGTTGGAGGGATTAGCTGAAAGGTGCCGGTCCAGACCATAGGTAAGCGAGGAGGCCACTCGTTTAGCGGTCCAGACCGGCGGACCCAAGGTTCAGGAGATGCGGCGGGCCTGAGCCGTTGGGCCTTTTTCGGAGAGCGGTTAAGCTCATGAAAGGTGCTGGAGGGGCGGCGCTCACTCTCTGGAAGGATCGCCGCCCCTCACTCTAATTGTGTTCCCGGATTTTCAGGTGCTGAATCTGGAGCTTCCGGTCTCACTGGAACATATAAAAATCTATATGAATCCCGGCGGCAGAAAGCCAGCATAACTTATGGTAAACGCTTGGTCTTCTGGCATTAAGCTTGACAGGTAAGGTAAATGGACAACCCACCGAATGCAGACATTGTTATTTATCACAACCCCGCTTGCGCGACTTCGCGCAAGAATAAATGCACACCTCTCAAGGTGCCTGGAATGGAAGATGAAAATCGGACGGACGACGCTTTAGAGCATCGGGCTATCAATTAGATCCAAAAATCACGTCATTCCAAACGCGAGTGTAGCGCAGCGGAACGAGTGATTTGAAACCCCGCTTTGCCCGCCTAAAGCGGGGGTCCAAATCACTTATACCAACAGCCCGATGAAATGCCTCTCTGTATCAGACCAGTTATACCAAACGTCATTTGAAACCACTCTCCTTCACCCTCCCCCTTGTGGGGCTATCGGATTCACACATCTTTTTGGGTAAATTTCCCAAGTTTAGTGTCATCCAGATTTTAACTTAAGTTATTGTTGATATTGTTTATTTCCGTCACCCCGGCGAAGGCCGGGGCCAGGCTAGCCGAGTGCTCAACTGGTTGCTAGCCTAGCCCCGGCCTTCGCCGGGGTGACGGAAATAAGTTAACAAAAATAATGACTTAAGTTTAGAAATCAAAACCATTCAACATTGGGTGGTTAGGCAAATAAAAGATGTGTGCATCTGATAGCCTTGTGGGGAGGGAGAAGAATGGGTCAACTCTTTTGGCGGTTGGTCTAAGCTTCATCCTCAGGTGTCATAGGTGCAGTTGTAGCTTCTACTTCATTGCCTTCCTGAGCCTCAGGCAAATGCATTTCCAGTGGGGCCTGCACTTCTGTGCCATCCAGCGGATCTTCGTCTTCTTCCAAAGCATCGCCCATTTTTGGCAATGGCAGGTCAAATCCGGGAGGCAGGTTGGCATCCAGCAAGCCCGCGGCCTTGAGTTCCTGTAGCCCTGGCAAGTCGGTGATTTCATTCAAGCCGAAGTGGCGCAAGAAGGCTTCTGTGACACCATAGGTGACGGGGCGGCCGGGTGATTTGCGGCGTCCGCGCATTTTGACCCAGCCAATGTCGAGCAAGGTATCCAGTGTGCCCTTTGAAATGGCAACGCCGCGAATGTCTTCGATGTCGGCACGTGTCACTGGCTGGTGATAGGCAACAATTGCCAAGGTTTCGAGACCCGCCTTGGTCAGGCGCTTTTGCTGCACGGTTTCGCGGCGCAGGACAAACGCCATGTCGGCGGCGGTACGCAACATGAATTTGCCCGCGACTTGAACCAGATTTACACCGCGGTTGGAATAGTTATCGGTGAGGTCAGAAAGCAACCCCTGCACATCTGCTTCGGCGGGCAAAAACTCCTGGAGTTTTTCAATGCTGACAGGCTCGGTGGCAGCAAAAAGTATCGCCTCAATGATGCGAAGATGTTGGCTTCGATCGGCACGGGGATGAAAAGTGATGACAGCGCCCTGCTCTGCACCAGCAACTGCCTCATCATCCTGTTCAGTTTCGTTTGTCATGTCTTCAGATTGCAATTTGGGTTGCACGATGGCTTTGTCCTGTTATTAGGCAGCGCTGTTCCGGCGGCGCATGAAAATCGGGTTGAAGGCTTGTTCTTGGCGAATCTCCATGACACCCTCTCGCACCAGTTCCAGACTGGCAGTAAAACTGGATGCGCGAACCGAACGGCGCAATTCAGGTGTGGCCAGATAACGTTCAAGCCAGCGGTCGAAGGTACCCCAGTCATCCATTGTTCCCAAGAGTTTCTCCAAGGTTTCGCGGGCTTCCTTGATCGACCACACGGGTTGGCGTTTGACAGTGTAGGTTTGGTGCACCATCTTGCGCTTGCGCCGCTCGGCATAAGCCTTCAGCAGATCGAGCAATGTGTCACCATATTCTTTTTGAACTTCAATGACGAGCGGTTCTGGTGCGCCGCGTTCAAAAACATCACGACCCAGTTGATGACTGCCCATCAGCTGTTCAGCTGAGTTGCGCATGGCCGCCAAGCGCTGCAACCGGAAGGCCAAACGCTGGGCCATGTCTTGCGGGGCAGTTTCACCATCCTTGGGGGCCTGCGGAATGAGCAGTCGTGATTTCAGATAGGCTAGCCAGGCTGCCATGACCAGATAATCAGCGGCCAATTCGAGTCGCATTTTGCGCGCCTGATCGATGAAGGCCAGATATTGGTTTGCAAGGTCGAGAATGGAAATGCGTGCGAGATCAACTTTATGGTGGCGCGCCAGGTCCAGCAACAAATCCAAAGGTCCGGCAAAGCCATCCAGATCGAGCATCAAGGCTTCGTTGTCGGGTTCTGGCAACGTTGCAGCACGCAGTGGCCCGCCGCCGTCGGGCCATGATTCGTTCGCCGTTTCGTCTGGGCTTGTGTCAGTCATGGCTGGTTTTTAGCCTTTTCAGATGACGAAGCCCACCCCAATCGCCCGAAAGCCACAGCTATCTGTAAATGACGCTCAGGCCGCCGCCTGGTTATCCTGCAATTTCAGGACAGCTTCGAGGTCTTTCAGGGCCACCCGCTTGTCATAGGCAATGGGTTTGCGCACATGGCGCAACGCTGCCTTGGCGCGGGCCATGGATTTGCCTTTCAGCGGGCCGGCAGCTTTTGCGACTTCATGCATTTCCGCCAGATCGCCATTGCAATGCAAAACCACATCGCAGCCTGCCTCAAGTGCGCCGTTGGTTTTTTGTTCGAAGGTTCCTTGCAGCGCTTTCATCGACAAGTCATCGCTCATCAGCAGGCCGAGGAAACCCAATTGCTTGCGAACAACATCGCGCAGCACTATGCGCGACAGCGTTGCCGGATGTTTGGGATCGAGCGCTTCGTAAACGACGTGGGCGGTCATCGCCATGGGACAATCAGCAAAACCGGCAAAGGTTTTGAAATCAACACTTTCAAGTGCGGCACGATCCACCGACACAATTGGCAATTCGAGGTGGCTATCGACAATTGCGCGGCCGTGGCCCGGAATGTGTTTCATGACAGGCAATACACCGCCGTCCAGCAGGCCTGCAACATGTGTGCGGGCCAAAGCCAAAACAATTTCACCGCTCATGGCATAGGCCCTGTCACCCACAATATTGTGACCATTGGGTTGGGGGACATCGAGCACGGGCAAACAATTCACGTTGACGCCGACTTCCGCCAAGTCATCAGCCATCAGGCGGGCGGTGTTGCGGGCAGCGCGCAAGGCATGGACCGCGCATTTGCTGTACAATTTGCCGAACGAGGCTGCGGCTGGATACTTGATCCAGTAATTCTTCGGGGGACCCAGGCGTTGGACGCGTCCGCCTTCCTGGTCAATCAGTACCGGCGCATCCTTGCGGCCCACCAATGAGCGAAACTCGCTTGTGAGTTCTTTGACCTGGTCAGGCGTTTGGCAATTGCGGCCAAACAGAATCAGCCCCCAAGGCTGAAACTCGCTGAAAAACTTCTTCTCTTCTGACGTGAAACTCGTACTGGCGCAGCCTGAGATAAATGCGCTGATCAATCTGGAAGTCATTTTAATATCCGTTTTCCTCGCAGTCTTGGCCCAGCTCCACGACTGCCTTGTTGGTGATTTTGAAAAGTGTTTAATCTGAACAGTTGTATTTTTGCGCCCGTTTCCGACAACCAAGTCGAGTTTTCCGGCGTCACTTTTATGATTCATGCAACTCGATGTTGCCAGAAATTACGATTACTTCTTGCGGACAAGACAATCCCGTTCGCCAGTCGCAAACAGTTTGTTGCAGAAGGCATCCGCAGCAGCCTTTGAGTCCATACCGCCGACATTCAGGCGGAATCGGGTTGAGCCACCAACGTCAGCCTCAGATATGATCGGGCTGACGCCTTGAAAAACGCCACCATGCTTTGCACGCAGACGGCTAAACTCGGCGTTGGCCTCGGCTTTAGAACGGAAAGACGCCAACTGGGCAACAAAGCCACTATTTGAAGCGACCTGCACTTCTTCTACGGGTTTAGGTGCGACCTTCGGTGCGGTGACTTTGGCAGCTGGCGTTGCAGGCTTTGGTGCAATGGTTTCTGCGGCAGCTGGTGTTTGGATGTCAGCGGCATTAGAGCCATTCAAAAAGTCAAGCAAGGTTTTCTTTTTCTTGACTGGTAGTTGTTGCGTCGGCTGCTCCACGGCAGGCGGTGTTGCGGCTTGTTGATTGGTATTCTCACCAACTTCAAACAGGCTATCACCTGTTGTGTCAGTTGCCACTTCAGCCGTGTCAGTTTTAACAACTTTTTTCGGAGTTATTTTGGCCTGCTTGTTGGCGGGCACCAGAACAACGGGTTTTGCACCGAGGTCTTTTTCGACTTCCTTTTTGGCAACGATCTTTTTAGGTTTTGGAGCGGCGTCAATTTTGCGCAGCTTGGGCGACGGCAAACCTGCTGTGTCGGCAGTGTCTGCAATTGCTTCAGTTTCGACTGCCGGTTTTGGCGTCTCGATTGCATCAGGGTTTTTGGTGTCGGTTGAAGCCACATCTTCTGGAACAGTTGGCGTTTCGGGTGCAACCGGGGTTGGCGATTTCAACACATCAATTTGGGCATCGATCGGATCAACAAGGGGTGTTGGAGCGGCAACTGCCGCCTGGCTTTCGCCGGCGGCAGGAGTAATGACTTCAGAGGACTGTTTGTTTGGATCATCTTCAAGAGACCCTTGGGGGCTTGCATCGCCCGGTGGTGCGGGTATCGGTAGCGGATCTGAACTGTCACCCACCGGAGCTGGCGGCGCAACTGGTTGTTCCGCATCACTTGAAGGCTGCACTGGATCTGGAACCGGAAGTGGCACGGCGGCATCCGGTGCCAATGGTACTTCTTCGGTCGGAACAACGTCGCCCTTCAAGACTTCGCGATCACCGACAATCCGGTCGTAAATCTGTTTCTTGGTCGGAGCACCCGGCGTTTCTGTAGCAGTCAACGACCTGTCTGGTGCCACTTTGGCAGCTGACTCCGGAGCTTCTACCACAGGAAGTTGTTGCTGTTCAGTCGAGGTCTGCGAAGGCAACGGATTCAGGATTTTCGTAAGATACCATCCCCCGCCAACAGCGAGTAGCAGCGTCAACAACAACAATCCCAGCAGGATCCACGGACCCTTGTTGCGTGGTGCTTCATCGTCATAGCCAGCTTCAACTTCGCGATACGCCTGCTGATAATCCGTTGCAGCACGGCGCGGAGTCCGCGATGGCGCTTCTTCAAAAAATTCATCGTTTGGATCGTCGTCGGACAACATCGGGCCGGGGTTGGAAGGCGTGCGCAATGGTGGACGGTTGGTCCGCATTGGCGAGAGGCCGGGTCCACCAGTTGGAGCGTTCAACTGCCCGTTGCCGCGGGTTTCAAGGCCAAAACCAGGGTTCATGCCCTGTTGTGGCGGCATTGCACCAGGCTCTCCCTGAGGCGCGTAGTTCGGATTGATGCCGGGTCTTTGTTGCATGCCGCCCTGTAAAGCTGGAGGCATGCCGAGCCGAGGTGTAGGTGGCGGCTGATAGTTTCCAGCTGGTGCACCATAGGGGCGCTGCATCGGCGGAGCACCATAGGGCTGTTGACCATACTGCTGGGGCTGCACAGGATAGCCCGTTGCCGGATCAATTGGCCGGTAGTTGGTCGGCGCAAAGCCACCATTGCCATTGTTGCCATAGGGCTGCTGTTGCGGGAAATAGGGCTGCTGAACGTTTGGTTGTTGAACGATTGGCTGTTGATACTGTTGTTGGGGGCGTGGTTGCTGGTAGCCACCCGGCGCTGTACCCAAAGGTGGTCGGGCTGGCGCCAATTGGGGTGTTATAACAGCTGGCTGAACATTCAATTGCGCAGGCTGGATTTGAACAGGCGGCGGCGGCGCTGGTGGTGGCACAATTGCCCGCTGTTGGACAACTGGCGCAACTGCTGGCGCAGCGTCTTCTTCCGCGAAGCTGAATTTTGGTTTTGCAGCTGGTGCAACTTGCTTGGGCGGTGAAATCGGTTTTGGCGGCGAAACTGGAACCACGGGCTGTTGCGCCTGCTCTGCCCGCTGTTTGGCAACTTGAATGCGTTGTTCAGCAAATTTTTCCGAAGCATCACGCTGGGCGCGCAATCGTTCAGCCAATTTCTCGGGGGAAATGGCAGGCGTGTTCGACCGGACAAGTGGAGGCTTGGTGGCGGCGGGGCGCGGTGCCATGGGTGCTGGTTTCACTGCCGGAGCAACTTTCACATCCACCTTTGGTGGCAGTGCCCGTGGTGCTGGTGCGCGAGGCGCTATTGGTGCAGGCGTGCGTGGCGCAATCGCGGCTGGTGTGACTTTACGATAGTCCCCGCCAATACGCGGCAAATCCTTGCCGGGCGTACCTGCTGGAAGCGCTGTTCCAATGCCCAGTCTTTCGCGCCAATTGCGCTTGTCCGGGCCCTTGGGTGTATCTTGATCCATCTAGCTTATAGCCCCATCCTACATATCCTCGGCAGGCTTCAGGCCGAGAATCTTAAGTCCATTGGCCAGACAATACCTTATTGCGCTCAAAAAAGCGAGCCGTGTCAATGATAGTTCATCATTCCCTTCAACAATAAAGCGCAATTGCGGCGCTTCTTTGCCTTTATTCCACAGCGCATGAAACTCACTTGCTAACTCATGGATATAAAAGGATATTCTATGTGGTTCATGGGCTGCTGCGGCGGCCTCCAGAAAGCGCGGAAAAGCTGCAATTTTACGCGTTAACCTTAATTCCAATTCATCCGTTAACAGATTAAAATCTGGTGTTTTTGTGGTTTCAGGCACGATTCCCTGCTCTGCGCCTTTGCGCAACACCGAACAGATACGGGCATGGGCGTATTGCACATAGAACACGGGATTGTCTTTGGATTGCTCAGTTACCTTGGCAAAATCAAAATCCAGCGGAGCCTCATTTTTCCGCATCAGCATCATGAAGCGCACAACATCGCTGCCGACTTCATCGACAACCTCACGCAGGGTCACGAACTCTCCTGCCCGTTTGGACATGCGAACAGGTTCACCATTGCGGAAAAGTTTCACCAATTGGCAAAGCCTGACGACAACTTTCACTTTTGCATTGCCACGCAACGCTGCACCGAGTGCTTCCAGCCGTTTCACATAGCCGCCATGGTCAGCGCCCAGCACGTAAACCAGTTCTTCAAAGCCGCGGGAAATCTTGTCATTGCTATAGGCAACGTCGGAAGCAAAATAGGTGTAACTACCGTCTGATTTCATCAACGGCCTGTCAACATCATCGCCAAATGCTGTAGCACGGAACAGGGTTTGTTCGCGATCTTCCCAATCCTCAGGCACTTCGCCCTTGGGTTTGTCGAGTTTGCCTTTGAAAATATGTCCTTCTGCTGCAAGCTTGCCGATGGCATTTTTGACGGCGCCAGAATCATGGGCGGCGCGTTCGGAAAAGAACACATCATGCTGGATGTTCAAAGCCGCCAAATCTTCACGGATCAAATCCATCATCATCGCAATGGACTTGTCACGGAAAATGGCGAGCCATTCTGCTTCATCTGCACCAACGAATTTCTTGCCGTGTTCTTCTGCAAGTGCAGCACCAACTGGCTTTAAATAATCACCCGGATACAGACCTTCTGGAATCTCGCCAATGGTTTCACCCAAGGCCTCGAGATAACGCAAGTGGGTTGAACGGGCCAGCGTATCAACCTGGGCACCCGCGTCATTGATATAGTATTCCTTGGTGACGGCAAAACCCGTTGCCTCCAGCAAGCTTGCCAATGCATCACCAAAAACCGCACCCCGGCAATGGCCTACATGCAAAGGTCCGGTTGGGTTGGCGGATACATATTCAACGTTGACCTTGGCGGATTGGCCGAAATCTGACTGGCCCCACTTTTCTTTTTGATGGAGGACAGCCTGCAAGACCTGTGGCCAGACTTCATCCTTCAATGTAGCGTTGATGAATCCAGGTCCGGCAATGTCAAGGCTCTTGACGTTATCAACAGCAGCAAGTTTTTCGACGAGTTTTTCAGCCAATGCGCGGGGGTTTAGTCCGGCGGGCTTTGCCAAAACCATGGCCGCGTTGGTTGCAATATCGCCATGGGACGCATCGCGTGGCGGTTCTGCCGCGATTTTTGAGAGGTCGAGATTTTGCGGCAGGATCCCTTCTGCGCCGAGTTGGGCAATGGCGATGAGGACATGGTTCTGGAAGTCGGCAAAAATATTCATGATGTGTTTTCTGTTTACTCAATCACGTGGAATTGGCGGCACGTTTCTCGTTCACAACGGACGGCAACGGCTCAAAGAACTAAATGAACCCCGCCCCTATCGGAAAAGCGGATCAAGGTCAAACAGGCGCTTGTGTTGATCAAGTGCATAGCGATCCGTCATGCCTGCCATGAAATCGCAGACTTGCCTTGCATAGTGGCTTTTATCGGAAATAGGTGTGCCGTCACGCCAGTCCTTCGGCAGCAGTTTTTCGTCATGCATATAGGCATTGAACAGATCGTCAATCACCCGTTGGGCCCTGGCCATGATATCCATGACGCGGGCGTGGCGATACATTTGTTGCGACAGAAATTGCTGCAATACGCGATTGTTCTCGCGCATCTGGGATGAAAAAGCCACGACGGGCTGGTCAAGTCTGCGGACATCCTGTTCTGACTTTGGATGAAGATTGGCAATGTTTTTTTTGGTATTGGCCAACACATCGGCGACCATGGCTGCGATAACCCGCCGTACCGTTTCGTGGACCAGCCGATTGTGTTCGAGATCGGGATAGGCTTTCAGCACCTTGGCCAGTTCATCACCCACCAATGGAATATCACCAAGGTCGATAACCTTGAACAGGCCTGCCCGCAGTCCGTCATCAATGTCATGGGCGTTATAGGCAATGTCGTCGGAGACCGCAGCAATCTGGGCTTCGACCGAGGCAAATTGCGCGAGAGCCAGATCATGGGCTTCCGCGTATTCAATGATTGCGGCAGGCAAGCCTTTTTCCTGGTAGTGCCCCAAGGCATGGCCTTCAGCGTCAATCAGCGGCCCGTTGTGTTTCACCAGACCTTCCAGTGTTTCCCATGTCAGGTTCAGGCCATCAAAATTGGCGTAGCGGCGCTCAAGTTTTGTGACGATGCGCAACGACTGGGCGTTGTGATCAAAGCCGCCATGGGGTTTCATCAGCTTGTCGAGCGCCCTTTCGCCGGCATGGCCAAACGGCGTGTGGCCAAGGTCGTGGGCCAAAGCCAAGGCTTCCGTCAAGTCTTCATCAACATGCAAGGCACGGGCAATTGACCGGGCGATTTGCGAAACTTCTATGGTGTGGGTCAACCTGGTACGATAATGATCGCCCTCGTGATAAACGAAAACCTGTGTCTTGTGTTTCAAGCGGCGAAAGGCGGCGGAATGGATAATGCGATCCCGGTCCCTGGCAAAACAGCTGCGCGGTGGGCTTTCGGGCTCGAACACCAACCGGCCCCGGCTTTTGGCAGCATGGCATGCAAATGCAGCAAGTGTGGTCATGGCGTTAATTCATCATCGGCGTATGACTTGACAATTCGTTCCGTGCTCCCGACATTACGGCCATGAACGTCATTTCGCCCATCGCCGCCCTCACCGTAACACCACGCGCTGCAAAACGCATCCGGGAGATTACATCGGATGATTCGAATGCGGCTTTTCGCGTTGCAGTGAATGGCGGGGGTTGCTCGGGATTTCAATACGAGTTCAACATTGTCAAAGACCGCAGTTCCGACGACGTGGCCATCGAACAGGATGGCGCAACAGTTTTGGTGGACAATGTGTCGCTGATTTATCTCACGGGCTCCATCCTGGATTTTGAAGACAATCTGATGGGGCAGTCTTTCAAGGTGCAGAATCCGCAAGCCAAGTCTTCCTGTGGCTGCGGTGTAAGTTTTTCCCTTTGAAATAGAATTTGAGGTTGCGCATTGTCGGGACTGGCGGCATCCTTGGCGCATGCGTATTGCCACTTGGAACGTCAACTCCGTCAAAGCCCATTTCGATCAGGTGACCGAATGGCTCAAAGAACATCAACCCGATGTTTTATGCCTACAAGAAATCAAATGCGAAGATGCGGGATTTCCCACCGCTGCATTTGAAGACTTGGGGTATTTCTCTGCGGTGCATGGCCAGAAAACCTACAATGGTGTGGCTATTTTATCGAAATTTGCGTTGGAAGATGTGCAACGTGGATTGCCGGGTGACGATTCAGACGAACAATCCCGATTCATTGGAGCGACAGTCGTTGACGGCGCTTTCGCTTGCAGGGTGATTTGCCTTTATCTGCCGAATGGAAATCCGGCTCCAGGACCGAAGTACGACTACAAACTAAGATGGATGGCCAGGCTCGAAACCTATGCGGTTGAGCAATTGAAGCTAGAGGAACCGCTGGTTCTGGCGGGCGACTACAATGTGATTCCTGCTGGAATAGATGCACGCCATCCGCAGAATTGGGTCGAAGATGCGCTGTATCGGCCTGATACCCGTGCTGCATTCCAGCGCTTATCGAACCTCGGATTGACCGAGAGTTTCAGGAGCCTGCATCCGATACAAAGTGATGCCTATAGTTTCTGGGATTATCAGGCTGGTGCCTGGCCGAAAAATAACGGCATTCGAATTGACCATTTGCTGTTGTCGGCTCAAGCAGCAGATCGGCTGAGATCGGCAACAATCCACAAAAGAGCCCGTGGCCATGAAAAACCGTCGGATCATGTGCCGGTGGAGATTGAATTGGGTTGAGGGCTGTGAGCGTGGCCAAAGGGACCTGATCCGGCGCGTTGCGCCGGATGAGGTCCTTTTGGTCACAGCAACCGCTTTCGTCCAACAAAAAAGCCCACCGGCAATGCCAGCGGGCTTTCTCTAAAACTGTCAGACGAACTTAGGCGGCTGGCTTGAAGCCGAAAGCAGCAAAGCTGGCTTCGAATGGCTTGTAGGCTTCCTTGGCGGCGGCAACATAGATTTCGCCGAGCTTTGTGGCATTGGCAACCGATGTTTCGTAAACGTCCTTGGCGGCAAGTTGTTGAACTTCAACAACGCGCTCAAAGGAACGGGCGGCAACCAGCTTTTCAACATTGGCAGCGCTTACTTCAACGGACTTGCGTGAATATTCAGCAGCTTCTTGAGCCATCGACTGATAACCCTTGGTCATGGCAGTTGCAGAAGCTACAAAAGCTTCAAAACCTTCTTTGCCGAAATTCTGTACGTTATCAAATGGCTTCATGGTAATCATCTCCGGTTGCTTGTTTTATCGTCTTGATAAGTCTAATATGTGCAGTGCAACATAAAAGTCAAGGGATATTTTGCGTTGCAACATGGTTTCTGATGTTTTAAGGCAAAGGACTTGGGAATCGACAGATGTTTACCCAAAGGTAACGGCGTATCCGTAAAATATTAATCTTTGCACTTGCGGGCCCTTGGGGAGGCTCCGTCGGTATGCATGAAAATGTTGGGTTAGCTTTTTGATGATTGGGTTGTTGAACGTGGTTGGAAAAGTGTGTGTTCGTGGCCTGCGGCTGCTTTCGGCAATTGTTGTCAGTATGGCCTTGGTCGTCGGCAGTGTGCTTCCCGCACAAGCTGGTGGCAAGTTTGCCGCAATCACGGTTGATGCCAGAACCGGAGCTGTCCTGTTCAATGACGACGCAAATGGCCTGCGCCACCCTGCATCCCTTACCAAGATGATGACGCTCTATATTGTATTTCAGGATTTGAAGGCCGGGCGCATTCGTCTGTCCACGCCCCTCAAGGTTTCGCGCCGTGCAGCTTACATGCCGCCTTCCAAGTTGGGAATGAAACCCGGTTCAACCATTACAGTTGAACTAGCCATCAAGGCCCTGGTTATCAAGTCGGCCAATGATGTTGCGGCCACCGTTGGTGAAAATCTCGGACGTGGCAGCGAGACTGCCTTTGCCTTGCGCATGACGCGGGTTGCCCGCAGCATTGGCATGAGCCGGACTACTTTCACAAACGCTTCTGGTTTGCCCAATCCCGCCCAGGTGACAACCGCCAAGGACATGGCCACACTTGGTTTGCGCCTGATGCGCGATTATCCGCAATACTATCCCTATTTCAGGGCGCAATCCTTTGCCTTCAAAGGTCGGGTGATCCGCTCCCACAATCGTCTTGTTGGCCGCTTTCCGGGCACCGATGGCATCAAGACCGGATACATCAATGCCTCAGGCTTTAACCTGGTCACTTCAACCCGTCGCGATGACAAGCGTCTGGTCGGTGTTGTGCTGGGTGCCCGCTCGTCTGGCAGACGTAGCGCTTACATGATGGCGATGCTGACGCGTGCCTTTGCCAAGGCAAAAGCTGGCAATACAATTGCGGCGGTTGCCGGATCAGACAAAGGTGCGATCAATCCCTTGGTCAGGAAAAACCTGAAAGTTGCGGCGGTCGAACCGTCATATTCTGAAGACGAAGTTACGTCAGTTGAGGATGCCCAAAAACTGGCGGCTGCTGCTGAAGCGGCCGCTGTGGAAGAAGGTGACGATGATGAAGCTGTCGATGCCGCACCGCAAGTCATTGAGGCAGGTCTCGTGCCTTCGGATACAAACAAGAAGAAGCGCAGGGGTAAACTTCCCTTTGCTGTGAAAACACCTGCCGCAGCTCCTGCCGGATCCGACGTCAATGCCGATGCAGACAGTGGTTTGGATGAGATCAACGTCGCATCCCTGCCCGTTGGCTATAGCGTTCAAATCAGCAGCTTCAAGAACAAGGCGGCTGCCAAGGCCGCGCTTGGAAAAATAAAGTTGGCTGCTGCCAATGAAGTCAAAGGCAAGCAGACCTATACGGTTGCCGTCAAGAAAAACGGCAGTCTGGTTTACCGGGTGGTAATTGTTGGCTTTACGGAATCCACGGCCAAAAAGTCCTGTGCCAAGCTCAGCAAAATTGGCAAAACCTGCGCCGTGCTGACGCCGAATGCTTGAATTCAGCCGTTAAGCAACAAGTCTTTGGCGGCGTTGATTTTTGCGGCCAAATAATCCGATCCACCTTTGTCGGGATGAAAGTCTTTCAACAAACGTTTGTGGGCAGACTTGATCTCGTCGGCTGTTGCGCCGGATTTTAACCCCAGAATAGCGAGTGCTTCGTCTTTGTTCATGGCACCAGCGCTTGATGATGCCCGTTTGCTGCTGCCCCAGATATCACGCCATTCGGGTTTTGAGCGGTCAAGCCAAGCTTCCAGCAATGATTGGCTTTGATCACCTGCCGAGCGACATTGGTCATGAAAGGATTTGAGTTCGATATCAGCCATTTTTGACAACAGGCGGCCTTTCAAAGGCCCGGCCAATATCTCGCCTTCCATGCCGCCTGAATCATGATCCATTTCCATGGCCAGCATGGAGGTGGCAACCCGGCTTTTCTGTCCGGATTTGCGGCCTGGTGGCCAGTTGAAACCATTTGGAAAAGCGGCACCTTTGCCGAGCAATCCGATGCCAAATATGAAAACCGGGAGGGCAATGTTCATCGATCCCCGCATGGCCAGCAGACCGGAAAAACCGATCAGGGCAACCCCACCCATTTTTTGCATCAAACCCGGTACTGCGGCCTGGGGCGTGCGAGCAAATTTACGGATGATCCAAAGACCACCGACGATGACAGCAATGGCAATGAGTAACTGTAGCATGGCTAGAGCTTACTTGAGTTGCTGGAGCAATGCACGGGCTGTTGGAGTGCCTTTTGATTCAAGCGCCGTCTTGCCACCACTGGCATAGGCGGCCACGGCACCCAGCAGCTCTGCCAAAACCTTGGGCGCATTGGCATCAAGTTTGAAATAGGCACCGCGAGTCAATTTGGCGACTTCGCGGAAGACTTTCTCGGCTGTTGCATCACTGCCCTCCTGGAACATGAAAAGCGGCACACCCAGCAAACCGATTTCGCCAGCTTTCTGGCACAGGCCGTCAATGCCTTCTTCGCAGGCATCGCCGACAAAAATGACGGCATTGATTTTGCCAAGTTGCGCTTCTGATTTGACATGGTTCAGCACTTTGCCAATTTGCGTATTGCCGCCCCGGCAATCCACCTTGGTCATGAGCTTGGCCAAGGTATCCGGATTGGCCACCCATCCAGAAGCGCGGCATTCATTGAAGCCCCGGAAATAAACCAGTTGCACGGCAAGGCCACCAGCCTTTTTGGCTTCCATGAACATTTGGCCCTGAAGCGACAAGGCGCTGTCCCAGGTCGGCTGCCGGCTCATGGTGGCATCCATGGCAAAAACCAGACGGCCCTGCCCTGTGGATGGCGGCATAGCCTTGACCTTGGCCAGAAAGGCATTGACATCTTCGGCAGCTGAGGCTGCTGGTGCGATGGTGTTAGTTTTGGTCAGCATTTGTTTCGGCCCCCGCCTTGGTCAATTCTGGCTGCGTCATTAGATGGTGGCAAACGGCGGGATTTAAAGGGGTCAGTTGCAGGGTTCTTTTTCGAGCAATTCAATCTTGTTCAATTTGCCCTTGAGCGCATAGGTGCCATAATCCAGCAGCAAATCTGTGGAAACGCCATTTTCAAGCATATTGAACGTGGCTTGATAGAGAGGCGCGTCATCACCCCTGCCACTGGCGCTGTAATAACTGACGGAAACGCGCCAATAGGCCATTTGGTTCAAGTTGTCCGAGTCTTTCAATACGACTTGTGTTTCATTGGCCAAAGCGCCGCCTTCTTTGCGTGCCCCGATGAATGCAATGGCGCGCATGGGCTTGTCGCCGTCTGATCCCTCAAACACCAAGGCTTCAAAGCGGTTTTTACCAGCCGCAGCAGCTGCCGACAGCAACCGTTGGTATTCAGTAGGGAAAACGGCTTTGGCGTCAGTGGTAATGGGTGTGGTTTCTCCGGCAATGATTTCACCAGCACCGGCTTCACCTGATTTGGGCTTTTTGACTTTGATGCGACTTTGGGTTTGCAGTTTTGCATTGACGAAATTCTTTTGCTGCAAATCAAGTTCCAGACCGTCGCCACTTTCAAACGAGGTTTGTTGGTTGTCGGTAACCTGCGGAGCTGAACCTTCGCCTTGGGTGTAGCGGTTAGCGACCCGGTAGCTGACTGCAAAGCCCGAACAGGTTGAGCCTGATATCTCATAGGCCAGCTTGCCAGAAATTGATGAAATCCCGGCATTGCCGTCCAAACGGCCTGCTTCAAGATCATAGTAAGCCCGGTGGGGAGCCAGATTGACGGCTTGTCCTGCTGCCTGCACGGCCATCGGCGAATGACCGATTGCAAAAACAGTCATGGCTAGTGCAGAAAAGGTTCTGGTCAGCAATGGTCGATTCATGGTCAATTGGCCTCTTGGCATCAAATGGTTGCAACACGGGACAGTTTAAACATGAACAATGGCGAGAAAAGGCCTAATATTCTGGTAACACGCAAGTTGCCACCAAAAGCCGAGGCGGCTTTTGCGGCAGCTTTTGATTGCCAATTCAATTTGGATGATGCGCCGATATCCGCCGATGCGGTGATTGCGGCTGCGGGAAATTTTGACGGCATTGCGCTGACTTCCATGGACAAGTTTTCAGCTGCATTGATCAATCGTCTGCCCGACCGGATCAAAATACTCGCAACCGTTTCCGTGGGGCATGAACATATTGATCTTGAGGCAGCCAAGGCCAAGGGCTTGATTGTTACCAATACACCCGGCGTTTTGACAGATGCAACGGCCGATATAGCAATGTTGCTGATCATGGGTGCAGCGCGTGGGGCTTCCTGGGGTGATCGGATGGTGCGCGAAAGCCGCTGGCCAGGCTTTTCAATCGTTGCACCGCTGGGTCACGATGTTTCGGACATGCGGCTAGGCATTTTGGGCATGGGGCGGATTGGTGTTGCTGTTGCGAAACGCGCCAAGGCTTTTGGCATGGAACTGCATTACCACAACCGCCGCCCAGCCGAAGAAGCCGACGCGCTGGGTGCAACCTATCACGCCAGCTTTGAAGCCATGCTGCCCCACTGCGATTTTCTCTCAATCAACTGTCCGATGACGCCAGAGACAAAAGGCATCATCAATGCGCAAAGTTTGGCGCTTCTGCCAAAAGGAGCGATTGTGGTGAATACCGCGCGCGGTGGCGTTGTGGTCGATGAGGATTTGATTGCAGCGTTGCAAAGTGGCCAAGTTGCTGCTGCGGGCCTTGATGTTTTCAACAATGAACCGAATATCGATCCGCGTTATCGGCAACTCGACAATGTTTTCCTGTTGCCGCATCTGGGCAGCGCCACGCCCCGCACCCGCACCAACATGGGCCTTCGGGCCTTGAGCAATTTGGTGGCCTGGTTCAAAGATGGAAAACCCACAGACAGGCTGGTGTAAACCATGCGTTTTACACCGCAACTGCGCGACCTGAAGTGGTTGGTGGAACGGCCCATTGCCCATCGCGGCCTGCATGACAAGGCCGCAAGGGTTTGGGAAAATACCGCGTCGGCTTTTGCGGGTGCAATCAAAGCCGACTATGCCATTGAATGTGATTTGCAGATCAGCGCTGATGGCGAAGCCATGGTTTTTCATGATGCGAAACTGCAACGCCTGACCGGCGACGTTGGGTTGGTTCGCGATCACACAGTCAAACAGCTGCAAAAACTCACTGTTGGTAATGGCAATGACCATATGCAAACGCTTGCTGAATTGCTTGAACAGGTTGATGGCAAAGTCACGCTGGTCATCGAAATGAAATCCCATTGGGATGGCAATGTGGCCTTGGCGCAAAGGGCATTGCAAGTGCTTGAAAATTATCAAGGGCCCTATGCGCTGATGTCTTATGATCCGGATTTGATGGCGGCGGTTGCCGAACTTTCGCCTCATACGGTGCGCGGCATCACGGCTGATCGCGCGGTTGATGGCAATTACAGCAGGTTACCTTTGGCGCGGCGCATTGCCATGCGGAACTTTGAACACCTGGCAGAAACCCGTCCGCACTTTGTCTCATACTATTTCCGCGACATGCCATTTCCAGCGATACAAAGCATCCGTTCCGCAGGCCATCCCGTAATATCGTGGACGATCCGCAACCCGGAACAGGAAAGCCTGGCGCGGCGCTGGTCTGACCAGATTACGTTTGAAGGCTACGCAGCTTAGAGCTGGCATGAGATGAGTAGTAAAATCCGTACACTGAGCAGTTTGACGGAAATCTCATCTGCTGTTTGGGATGGACTGGCCAATTCCTCGGGGAAGGCGTACAATCCGTTTGTGTCGCACGCTTTTTTGTTGGCATTGGAACAGTCAGGCTCCGCCACGGCGCGTTCAGGCTGGGCGGGCAGCCATGTTGTGCTGGAGCAAGATGGCGTGATTGTTGGCGTGGCCCCCTGCTATCTCAAAAGCCATTCCATGGGTGAATATGTGTTTGACCATGGTTGGGCTGATGCGTTCCACAGGGCCGGCGGGAATTATTATCCAAAGCTGCAAACCTCGGTGCCTTTTACGCCTGCAACGGGGCCGCGATTGCTGGCGGCAACCGCTGAGTACAAGGTGCAGCTGGCTGATGGAATTTTGCAGCTTTGCAGTGCATTTTCCGCCTCTTCGGCCCACATGACATTCATGCCGGACGCTGAGGCGACGCTATTGGGAAGTGCTTGGTTGCAACGTCAGGACATACAATTCCATTGGCATAACAATGGGTTTGCAACATTTGATGATTTTTTGGGTTCGCTATCATCCGGCAAACGCAAGAACATCAAACGCGAACGTCGCGCCGTTGCGGAAGCTGGCATCACCTTTGATCTGTTGAGCGGTGATGATCTGTGCGAGGAGCATTGGGATCATTTTTTCAAATTCTACATGGACACAGGTTCGCGCAAATGGGGCAAGCCCTATCTCACACGCAAATTCTTTTCGCTGATCAACCAGTCGATGCGTGAAAACATCCTGCTGATTCTTGCCAAACGTGAGGGTCGCATCATTGCTGGAGCTTTGAATTTTATTGGCGGGGATCGACTTTTCGGGCGAAACTGGGGTTGCGCCGAAGACCACGCATTCCTGCATTTTGAAACGTGTTATTACCAAGCCATCGACTTTGCCATTGATCGCGGCTTGAAAGTGGTCGAAGCGGGTGCGCAGGGCGAACACAAACTGGCGCGGGGCTACCTCCCAGTCAAAACCCACAGTGTACACCATTTCGCCCATCGCGGATTGGCGCGTGCAGTAGCGGAATATCTCGAACAGGAACGGGCAGCCATTGATTTCAACCAGCAGGAGCTGGCGGAACATTCGCCGTTCAAGCAGGTGGAAAGGGAGTAAGCAAGGGACCTCATCCGGCCCGTTGGGCCACCTTCTCCGCGAAGACGCGGAGAAGGGACGTTATCGCGACCGGTCCAATTTCTTCCGCCACTTGAAACTTTGGCGAGGTGCCTGATTCTGTCCCTTCTCCATCCCTTCGATGGAGAAGGTGGCGCAACGCGCCGGATGAGGTCCCTTTGCCTGCGACAATCACAAGTGTTAGACAGCAAAGATGACCTACGATCCCCAAAACATTTTCGCCAAAATCCTGCGTGGTGAAATTCCCAGCCACAAGATCTACGAAGACGACCACAGCCTCGCCTTCATGGACGTGATGCCGATGGTTGATGGCCATTGTTTGGTAGTACCCAAGGCGGCGTCGCGCGGGTTGCTGGATGCTGATCCTGCCACGCTGGCCAAAGTAATGGCAACTGTACAGAAAGTGGCTGCTGCTGCCGTCAAAGCCACGGGAGCGGATGGTTTTCAAATCCGGCAGTACAACGAAGCAGCGGGTGGGCAAACGGTGTTCCACCTGCATTTCCACATCTTGCCGATGAAGGAAGGTGTGGCGCTGAAGCCGCACACGGGGAAGATGGAGGACCATGGGGTGCTGGCGGCGATGGCAAAAAAGATTTCGATTGAACTTGTCTAACCAATGCTTCGAGGCTCGCAAGGGCGAGCACCTCAGCATGAGGCATTCCAATACTAAAACCTCACCCAGAGGTGCGAGCCCTTGCGAGCCTCGAAGGGTGCGCCTCAGTAAAGCTACTTCACCGGTGCTTTGCGCCTCTTCTTCACTGCTGGCTTCTTCTCTGCCCTCGGCAGCGCTTTCCGCTCCACGGGCTTTGGCAATGAACGTTCTTCATCCCTTCCCAAATACGTGAAGGCCATTTTGCCTTCTTTCATCAGGATACGGACGGTGCCGCCTTTGGCGAGTTTGCCGAACAGCACTTCTTCTGCCAAGGGCTTTTTAATATGTTCCTGGATGACGCGGGCCAGTGGCCTTGCGCCCATTTGCTGGTCATAGCCTTCCTTGGCCAACCATTCGGAGGCTTCGGCTGAGAGTTCGATGTTGATCTGGCGTTCGGCCAGTTGGGCTTCCAGTTGCAGGATGAATTTTTCGACTACTTTGCGCACCACATCCGACGGCAAATGGTTAAAGTTTACAATGGCATCCAGTCGGTTCCTGAATTCCGGTGTGAACATGCGGGTGATGGCTTCATTGTCTTCCGAGAGACGGATATTTGAGCCAAAGCCAATGGCTGGCTTGGCCAATTCAGACGCCCCGGCATTAGTCGTCATGATCAAAACCACGTTGCGGAAATCCACCGCCTTGCCATTGTGATCAGTCAGCTTGCCGTGGTCCATCACCTGCAACAGGATGTTGAAAAGATCAGGATGGGCCTTTTCGATTTCATCGAGCAGCAGCACGCAATAGGGATTCTGGTCAATGCCATCAGTGAGCAGACCACCCTGATCAAAACCCACATAGCCTGGAGGCGCACCGATGAGCCGGGAAACGCTGTGGCGTTCCATATATTCCGACATGTCAAAGCGCAGGAACTTGACGCCCAGGACTTCCGACAACCGCTTGGCCACCTCGGTTTTGCCAACGCCAGTGGGGCCGGAAAACAGATAGGAACCAATGGGCTTTTCGGGTTCGCGCAAGCCTGCGCGGGCCAGCTTGATGGCTGATGCCACTTGTTCAATGGCCTTGTCTTGCCCGAACACCAGGCGCTTCAATTCGCTTTCAAGATTTTTTAAAACTGTTGCATCGTCGCGGGAAACGGTTTTGGCCGGGATGCGGGCCATGGTGGCGATGGTGGCTTCAACATCGGCCACATCGATCAATTTCTTGCGCTTGTTGGCGGGCAGCAACATCAGCGATGCGCCAGCTTCGTCGATCACATCGATTGCTTTGTCCGGCAGTTTGCGGTCGCTCATATAGCGGGCTGACAACTGCACGGCGGTTTCGATGGCTTCGTCCGTGTACTGAACTTTGTGGAATTCTTCGTAGTAGGGCTTGAGGCCTTTCAAGATGGCAATGGCATCTGGCAAGGACGGCTCGTTGACGTCAATTTTCTGGAACCGGCGCACCAGGGCGCGATCCTTCTCAAAGTGCTGGCGATACTCCTTGTAGGTGGTGGAACCGATGCAGCGCAAAGTTCCGGAAGCCAAAGCTGGTTTCAACAGATTTGACGCATCCATGGCGCCGCCAGACGTGGCCCCTGCCCCGATGATGGTGTGAATTTCATCAATGAACATGATCGAACCGGGCTTGGCTTCAATCTCTTTCATGACAGCCTTCAAGCGCTCTTCAAAATCACCGCGATAGCGCGTGCCCGCCAGCAATGTGCCCATGTCGAGCAGATAAACCGTGCAGCCTTTTAGCACATCCGGCACTTCGTCCTTGACGATCTTGCGGGCAAGGCCTTCGGCAATGGCAGTTTTGCCCACGCCGGGATCTCCCACCAACAAGGGATTGTTCTTTTGGCGACGGCAAAGAATTTGAATGGTGCGGTTGACTTCCTGTTCACGGCCAATCAGCGGATCAATCTTGCCGCTCTCAGCCTTTTTGTTGAGATCAACGCAATAGGCATCAAGAGCACTTTGTTCCTGCTTCTTTTTGGCACCGCCATTGCCGGCTGGCGCATTTTCTTCGTGTCCGGACTCACCCTCTTCCGTACCGCGCACGGGGCGGGCCTCGGACTGACCTGGACGTTTGGCAATGCCGTGAGAGATGTAGTTCACCGCATCATAGCGCGTCATGTCCTGTTCTTGCAGGAAGAATGCGGCATGGCTTTCGCGTTCGGCAAAAATCGCAACCAAAACATTTGCTCCGGTCACCTCTTCGCGACCCGAGGATTGCACATGGATGACTGCGCGCTGAATGACACGTTGGAAACCGGCCGTCGGTTTGGCTTCCTGACTTTGTTCAGTCACCAGATTTGACAACTCGCCATCGATGTAATCTGCAAGATCTTCTTTCAGTTCGGCAACATCAACGCCACAGGCCCGCATCACGGCAATGGCATCCTTGTCATCTGTCAGGGACAGCAACAAATGTTCCAGCGTGGCATATTCCTGGCGGCGTTCAGCGGCCAGGGAAAGTGCGCGATGCAAGGCTTTTTCAAGGCTGCGGGAAAAGGTTGGCACGATGTTTGTTCCTTGTATTCGGCGGCGTATGCCGAAATTTTTGTGTCGTCTCTGGTTACAATATAGGATGATAAATCCGATTTGGCAGGGGGCAAGGCAATTCTCACCCCAGATTTATTCTTTTTCCATGGTGCATTGCAGGGGATGGCCGTTCTGTTGCGCGAAATCCATGACCTGCGTCACTTTGGTTTCAGCCACCTCGAATGTGTAAACGCCGCAAACACCGACGCCTTTCTGGTGAACGTGGAGCATGATGCGATAGGCTTCCTCCCGGCTCTTGGAAAAAAACTGCTCGAGAACATGCACCACAAATTCCATCGGCGTATAGTCATCGTTAAGCAGCAGCACTTTGTAGAGCGAGGGCTTCTTGGTCTTGGCCTTGGTCAGCGTGATAACGCCAATGTCAGAATCGTTGTCAGGTTTCGAAGGTTGTTTTGCCATGGCCTCACTATATAGTTGGTTTGCGCGGAAATTGCAGGGGGCAAAACAAAAAGTTGGTTTTACTTAAATTTTTAACCAAGTTTGGAGGCTATTCATCCCTGTGAGTGCAAAGGGTTGTATTCTCGGCAATTCCGTGCATAATTAATGGATACGGATGGGGGAAGATTTCTCCGTATGGAATTTTTGTAAACAGGTCGAACGATGACTTGGCTGAAAAATTTGGTGTGTCTGTGTAATTGAAGGAGCCCCCTTTGACCGAATATGAACTTTCTAGTGTTTGTACGTGGATGTCCAGAGGTGCCAAGCTTTACATTGGCAGAGATCATGCTGGCCGCTCAAAAATGAAGGTTGTTCATGGACCACTGGGGATTTTCACACAGCGATATCAGTGTGACGAGCAAGACATTCGTGAACTGAACCTGCGACTGAAAAAACAAAATCTCCAAACCGTCTGAATTTATTTTTCCCACACTACGGGAAACAGCGGATGGTGCATTTTTGCGCCCGGGGGCAGTTGTTCGGCAAGACCCGGAAATGGTGGCGAGGTTCGCCATGGTCTGGGTGCGTGCACAATGTCGTCGCCGATGAAGCGCAGGGATAACACGCGCCTGCGGTTACCCGCTCCCACGCCACCGGCCCCATGCAGTGTGAGCATGTGGAAGAACACCGCATCACCGGGTTCAAGTGCCCATGAGAGAATTTTGTATCTGCCTGGATTGCCATCAATATCAGGCAGGTCTTTGAGTGTTCCTTCGGGAAACCACTTTGCTTCATTGCTCATGAATGAACGTGGCATGAGCCAGCCTTCCCGGTGCGAACCAGCAACAAAACGCAAGGTGGCGTTTTCATTCACTGGATCAACGGGAAGCCACATGCTGCAGTTCATGTTGCCATCGATATTGTAATAGGGCTGATCCTGGTGCCACGGCGTTTTGGCTTGTGTCTTTGGCTCTTTGACCAATAGATGATCATGATAGAGGCGAACCTGGCTTGCGCCCATGAGCTGGCCAGCCACACGACCAACTTGCGATTCCATGATGAATTTTTTGTATTCGGCAATGCGCTGCCAGTTGCAGAAGTCTTCAATGAAGTAGCCGGGATCTTCCGGCTGGCTGGCGACAATGGCAAGGGAACTGGGTTCGGCCATGTTGCGGGCAATGCCCTTTTTCAACAAGGAAATTTCGTTGACTGTGCAAAGTCCACGAACAACCACTGCGCCATTTCCGCGATAATAATCTATATCATCCTGAGTAATTTTCACTGGCTGCCATGCCTTTCCTACAACTGCCTTTCCTACAACTGCCTTTCGCGCCGCAGTTTTTCCCAGTAGTCGAGGCGTTTTTTTATGTCTCGCTCAAATCCACGCTCCACGGGACTGTAGAAGTTGGGCCGGCCCATCGAGTCCGGGAAGTAGTTTTGTCCGGAGAACGCTTCTGGTTCATCGTGGTCGTAGCGATAGCCTGCCCCATATTGTTGCTCCTTCATCATTTTCGTCGGTGCATTCAGAACGATTTTTGGCGGCATGACTGAGCCGGTTTCCTTTGCACGCGCCATGGCCTGTTTGAAGGCCACATAGACCGCATTGGATTTGGGCGCTGTCGCCAGATATACCGTCGCTTGTGCCAATGCCAATTCGCCTTCGGGTGAACCCAGAAAGTCATAGGCATCCTTGGCAGCCAGAGCTTGCTTGACGGCATCAGGGTCGGCCAGACCGATGTCTTCAACGGCCATGCGAACCAGTCTCCGTGCCAGAAACAATGGGTCTTCGCCTGCCGTCAACATGCGGGCGAGATAATACAGTGCCGCATCGGGATCGGAGCCCCTGATGGATTTGTGCAGGGCCGAGATGAGATTGTAATGACCTTCAGCGGCCTTGTCATAAAGCGGCAGACGCTTGGAAACCACACGGGCCAATTCAGCTGCACCCAATTCTTCGCTGCCTTCCGGCACGGAAGCAAAGATTTCCTCAACCAGATTCAACAGGTAGCGACCGTCACCATCGGCAAGTGACAACAGTATTGGCATGGCGTCGTCTGTTACCGGGATTGAACGTTTCTCATAGACTTCGGCACGCGCCACAAGACCCTGCAACGCGTCTTCGTCCAACCGATTGAGCACCAGGACCTGACAACGCGAAAGCAGGGCGCCATTCAATTCGAACGAAGGATTTTCTGTCGTGGCACCGACGAGCGTGATAATGCCGTTTTCGACATAGGGCAGAAACGAATCCTGCTGGGATTTGTTGAAGCGGTGAATTTCATCGACAAACAACAATGTCGCCCGCCCCTGCTCGCGGCGCATGCGGGCTTGCTCAAAGGCTTTTTTCAAATCCGCAACGCCTGAAAAAATCGCCGACATTTGTTCAAACACCAGCCCTGTTGCACCGGAAAGCAGCGTTGAATTGGTGGTGTTGCCGGTGCCCGGCGGTCCCCAAAGAATGATCGAGGGTATGCGCCCGGAAGCCAGCATGCGCGTCAACGTGCCGTCTTCGCCCACCAAATGGTCCTGGCCCACAACATCAGAAAGCTGCTTGGGGCGCAAGCGATCAGCGAGGGGCCTTGGTCCCTGCTCCATCGTAGCCGCCGTCTCGAAGAGTGAATTCATCCCCGTGACTGCAAGCGCAAGACTTGACCTTTGCGATTGATCACAATGTTCCACCGACGCTGTTGTTCTTCGAGCGTTGGCAGCAAGGATTTTATGTCGGTGATGGCGACACCATTGACGTTGAGAAGTACGTCGCCGTTTTGAAACAGACGCTGGGCTTGGCCGACTGGAACCTCTTCGATCACAACACCGGTCAATTCGGCTGCCAAGTTTAGTTCCTCTGCAACGGCAGGTGAAAGATTACTTACGATCATCCCCAGAAGCGGTGAGAAGGACTTTATCGTGGTGCGTTGGCGCGGCACTGTTTCAGGTGCCGCGATAAGGCGCAGCCGGGTCTCAAAGGTTCGTTCACCGCGGCGGTATTCGATGATCCGGGTTTCGCCAATGCGGGCGGTTCCAACCCTGAAACCAAATTCGCGGGCACCCTCAACAGGTTTTCCGTCGATGCCGATAATCACATCGCCGCGTTTCAGGCCTGCGTTGAGCAATGGACTCTGGGGATGGATTTTTGCAATCAGCGTGCCCTCTGGACGCGCCAACCCCAAGCTGTCGGCGAGATCAGGGGTGACATCCTGGAATTCACCGCCCAACCATGGTCGCTTGATCTTGCTGCTCCCCGCCTCTGCGGTTTGCACAACAACTTCCACCATGTCTGACGGGATGGAAAAGCCGATGCCAATCGAACCGCCGGAGCGCGAGAATATCGCAGTGTTGATGCCGACGAGTTCACCACGCATATTGACCAAAGCACCGCCTGAATTGCCAGGATTGATGGCGGCATCGGTCTGGATAAAAAATTGATAGTCGGTAACCCCAACTTGCGTGCGCGCCAAAGCCGAGACAATGCCACTGGTGACGGTTTGCCCAACGCCGAAGGGATTGCCGATGGCCAAAACCAGATCACCCACTTCCAGATCATCAGAGTTGGCAAATTCAAGAATTGGCAGTTCTTCGTCTGGCGTCTCGATTTTCAATACCGCCAAATCTGAACGGTCGTCGGCCAACAGCAACTTGGCTTCAAACTCACGCCGATCAGCGAGAACAACGCGAATATCCTGGGCATTTTTGATAACGTGATTATTGGTTACGATCAAACCTCCGGCAGAAACAATGACGCCGGAACCCAGTGAATTGGCGATACGTTCCCGGGGTCGCCCGAAATTTCCGTCCTCGCCAAAGAAGCGTCGGAAAAACGGATCGGCCAACAATCCGGTGTCGACTTCGCGCTGGATGGTTTTGGCGTAGACATTGACAACAGCAGGCGCTGTGCGTTTCACGATCGGGGCGAAAGACAGCAAGACTTCCGAATTGGATTGGGGGCTTCGTTTATCTTCCTGCGCCATACTGGGAGTCAGGAGTAAAATAAAAGCCAAAATGGCACTGGCAAAACGCATGTTGAAATCTTCCGTTATGATTCTCGCAGCCTATCTGCGGTCGAGTTTTGTTGACAAGATGACGGCGGTTTCAATTTCGGTCACGCCGGGAATTTGCCCGATGCGGTCAATCAGGCCGTCCATATCCTCAGCTGTGGGTGATTTGACCATGGCGATCAAATCATATTTGCCGCTGACTGTGTGCAATGTCTCGACCTCTGCGATTTTGCCGACACGTTTGGCAACTTCAATTTGCTGGCGGGGCTCTATGGCAAGGGTTATCAATGCTGCTATTCCGGTTGATTTGGCACTGTTTCCCAATTTAACGGCATAACCTGCGATGACGCCCGTGGTTTCCAGTTTGCGCATGCGATCCTGTACGGTGGAACGGGACAAGCCAAGTTTGCGGGCCAGTGAGGCCACGGGTTCCCTGCCATTCAGGCGCAAGTGGCCCAGCAACTCCAAGTCTTTTTCGGTCATTCTGCCTCTCTGACGGAATTTCCGTTATAATGCCGGATATTCCGCCATTATGCAACATTGTGATGTCTATGAAACGTCGCAGTTTGGCCGCACTGTGAGCGCCATCGACTCACTGAGGATCAAGGCCATGACAGCCACAATCGTAAACCATCCCGGCCGCGAAACAGCCAACCGCAAGCCTTTCGCAGATGCTCTGGCAGTTGCCCAGGCCTTGGTGCCTGAAGATCCGGTATTCTGTTTTTCACCTGCTGAATTGCAGTCGCGTGCCTTGCAGTTCATCGATAATTTTCCGGGCACGGTTACATTTGCGGTCAAATGTAATTCCAGCGCTGAAGTTCTGTCGACACTGGCAGCTTCGGGAATCAAACGCTGGGATGTGGCAAGCACCTATGAAATGGCGGCTGTGCATGCGGTTTCTGCCGAAGCGATTTTCAACTACCACAACCCGGTGAAATCCCGTCGCGAAATTGCGGTGGCTTACAACGAATATGGCTGTCGTCGTTTCGCCGTGGATTGTCGGGAAGAAGTGCAGAAAATCATTGATGTGATCGGGCCGGATTCATCAGTCGAACTTGCAGTTCGGCTGGTATTGCCGCGGGCACGTGATTCATCTGCCCATGATTTTTCAACCAAGTTTGGCGCTCCTGAACATATCTGCATTGAGCTTTTGCAGCAAGTTGTAGCCGCTGGTTATCAACCCGTGCTGACTTTCCATCCCGGCTCACAAAGCAAGGAACCTCTGGTTTATGTGCGCCACATAGAAGCAGCAGCCCGCATTGCCAAGAATGCCGGCATACCAGTAAAAACCTTGAATGTGGGCGGTGGATTTCCGGCGAACTATGAACTCTCGACGGCGCCGGAACCGGAAGTGTTTTTTCGGGCAATTGAACAGGCTGTCATTCGTGCTTTCGGCACAGAGCGCCCTGCCCTTGAATGTGAACCGGGTCGCGGTCTGGTCGCCACCTGCATGTCATTGCTCACGCAAGTGAAGCTGGTCTGCACCGATGGCGATGACATTTTCATCACTGATGGCGTATTCGGCGGACTGATGGAATTCATGCAAGCGCCCGAACTGTTTCCGCCATTCCGATTGTTGCGGGATGGCAAGGTGATGGAAGGTGTGGCCAAGTCCTACAAAGTTTTTGGACCGACCTGCGATCCCATTGATGTGTTGCCACATCGCCTCAACCTGTTCCAAGGCATCAAGGAAGGTGACTTCATTGAATTTGGCACGCTCGGTGCCTATGGCCTTGCCACAGCCACACGGTTCAATGGCTATGGCAACCACAAGATTGTGACAGTGGATCGCGTGCTTGAGATGTAGGTCTCAGTTCGATCTAATACCAACCGCCACATGAATTGACCGCATGAATGGGAACTTTAACATGTCGCATGTGTCCCCCACCTCCGCCCTTTTTTAACGCGCCATAGCCTTCGGCGAAGGCGGGCGGGCACCTGCTCCCCGATGAAGAATCGGGGTGGAGGGTGAAACCAGGCACCGACCTCAAACTTCTGCCCTCCAACCCGCGCCTTTTCGCGGGGAGGAGGTGGCGCGAAGCGACGGAGGTGGGGGCCACAAGCGAGATTTCAAAACAGTTCTTGACGCACTGCATCAATGTGGTCGCTGTTGTTATGCAGTCGCCCCAAACTGCCTCAGCGCCAGCATCATGATGGCATATGTCTCTATTCAAGATAAAACAGCTTCTGCAGCAGTCTTTGCCGTGCCAGTTTTTGCTCCAGCACTGCCAAGCCCCTTTATCAAGGCGTCAAACGTAGCTGCACGATTGGGTTCAATACCAATTGACCTGCGATCAGTTGCGAGTGAGAAAACCGCCTGTTGAATGTCGGGACTGAAATTGGCGGCGATCCAGATTCCAACACGTTCAACGCTATAGTCTTCGAGCCAGTCTGCCATCGCCCAACCTTCGAGGAAGACTTTCAACGATTCAATGAAAAGCAAAGAACCGTCATCCGAATGCTGGAAGGCAAACAAAATAGAGCGGCGATCAGAAGGACGGAATGAGCCGAAGGAATAGGAAAGTGCCTCTGCTCGTTCCTGCAGCGAATAGCCTGTCATGCCACGGCTCCCAGCTCATCAAAGCGTATTTGTTCGCCCAAAAATGTTTTGAATAACTCAAGCACGTTTTGCTTCTGCATTGCGGTTGGCACGTCATTCTTGCAATAACGTCCTGAATTGTCATTAACAAACCAGATGAGTTTGTTGGTATCGTCAAAATCAAGAAACAATTCGCCAGCAATCCTCGCCCGTTTATCTTCCAATGGCAAAACAGTAGGATGTCCCAGCTTTTTATCTGTTGCGGGATGCACAGGGTAGTCACGCCGACGTGGATGTCCTCTGGATTCCATTCCGCCCGGCAGCTCCGCGAGTTCTTCAATTGCCAAGTGAACTGCTCCTTGCAAATCCATGGCCCAGATAAATGTCACGGTTCGCGAACAATGTTTGAGCAAAACACAATCGCTGTTGCTGGCATGGACATTTAACGAGGCTGCCGTCTTGTCTTCCAGCAAATCCGCGGATTTGGGTCGTTTGGACTTTTCCCAATCGTAAATCTTTGCCGGATTTTTGGGTGACCCATACATGACGTCCAGCCCTTGCGCTTCAATGTCGGTCATTTAGTGGCAGATTCTTGTCATTGTTCAAAGATGTCAAAGTCAAGCTTTAAATGTGTCATAAATGTGATCAGCCGACAAGGTTGTTCAGTTTGCCCCAAACTGCCTCAGCGCCAGCATCATGATGGCATGTACTTCGGAATTCCCGATGTTGACGATTCTATGCGGCACATCGGCGCGGAAGCGCAGGGCTTCGCCTGCCCGCAGGGTTTTGGTCTCGCCGCCTGTCGTGACTTCGATTTCGCCTGTCACCAGGTAGAGATGCTCCACCGTGCCTGGCGGGTGAGGCGTTGATTCCAGAACACCTTTCGGCTTGGCGTGAAAATCATACCATTGGAAAAAATCCACCAGGTTCAAGGGGCCTGCAATGGCAAGGCGGCACAGGCCATCCTGACTTTCCAAAACGGGTATGCCGGATTTTGTTTGGTGTTCGATAAACAGGGATTTGCTTTCGCCGCGCAACACTTCGTCGATTGTCGTGTCCAGGGCCTTTGAGAGCCGGACCACCGTTGAAATCGTCGGATTGGTTTCATTGCGTTCGATCTGCGAGATGATGGATTTCGCCACGCCGGATTGCTCTGACAACTCGCCCAATGACATATTATAGGCTTTGCGAAGTCGCTGGATGGTTTCACCCAAAGCCTGGCCTTCACCGTCGCTTTTTGGGTTTACCGGTTTTTTGACACGCCGCGTTGACATTTCGAGATTCCTTGTCTATTGTTCTTTATAACGAACGATTGTTCGGAAATAACATTTGCCGGATTATTGGCGGTTAACCTGCCAAAAATCAACAAATATCAGGTAAATGGCTAATTTTTCGGCTCGTTGTACGGTATGGAGAACAAGGCAATGCGCTATTTTCCGATTTTTGTAGACCTGAAGGACGCCCGGGTGGTTGTCGTTGGTGGGGGCGAGGAAGCTTTGCGGAAAATCCGCCTGTTGCTGAAAACACCTGCCCATATTGAAGTCATCGCCAGCGAATTGCACGAGGAACTGGCAGCGGAACCACGCGTCAAGTGGCTTGCTGAGGTTTATAGCGCCGCCTTGTTGGATGGCGCAAAGCTGGTTTATTCGGCTGACATGGCGCTGAATGCGCGGGTTAGTGCTGATGCAATTGCACGCGGCATTCAGGTGAATGCGGTGGATCAGGCTGACATCTCAACTTTTATTGTGCCGTCAATTGTTGATCGTGATCCGGTTGTCATTGCGATTGGCACAGAAGGCACGGCACCCGTTCTCGGCCAAGGTATTCGAGCCAAAATCGATGCCATGTTGCCGGTATCGCTGGGTGGCTTGGC
This sequence comes from Hyphomicrobiales bacterium, assembly GCA_031417515.1. Classification (GTDB taxonomy): domain Bacteria; phylum Pseudomonadota; class Alphaproteobacteria; order Rhizobiales; family Aestuariivirgaceae; genus Aestuariivirga. The sequence continues at coordinate 43,307 of JANOVS010000185.1, read as the reverse complement.
GTTGAAGGCACAGGGTTTGCGCGAAAAAGCCGCAGGTCTGGTTCCCCATGGCAACCGCCGTAGGGCATTTTGGCAACAATTCTTTTTCGGTGCTCCCCGCGATGCATTTCTGGAAAAAGACGAAGTGGCCTTTGAGTTGGCGTTGCATGACGCCATGCATGGAGCGATGACAGCCAAAGTCGGCCGCGTTTCGCTGGTCGGCGCTGGTCCCGGTGATCCTGAACTTTTGACATTGAAGGCCCAGCGCAAATTGCAGGAGGCCGACGTGATTGTTTATGACCGTCTGGTGTCCAAAGGCATTCTGGAAATGGCCCGCCGCGATGCAGTGCGGATTGGCGTTGGCAAGACGCCTTTTGCGGCTTCACCAAAGCAGTCCGAGATCAATGCAATTCTTGTGGCAGAAGCCCAAAAAGGCTTGAATGTTGTTCGGCTCAAGGGTGGAGACCCCTATATTTTTGGCCGTGGCGGCGAGGAACAGGCGGCGCTTGAAGCGGTTGGAATTGCAGTCGATATCGTTCCCGGTGTCACAGCCGCATTGGGTTGTGCGGCTTCCAACAAATTACCTCTGACACAACGGGGCTATAATCGGGCCATCACGCTCATCACCGCGACTTCTGAAATAGGCATCGCGGATCATGACTGGAAAGCCTTGGTCAAGCCTGGGCATGTGACGGCCATCTACATGGGCGTACATGCGGTTGGTGAAATTTCAGCTGCCATGCTTGATGCAGGTGTGTCACCCTCCACAACCGTCAACGTCGTTGAAAATGGCACATTGGAAAATGAGCGCATGATTGTGACGACGGTTGGATCGCTTTGGGAGAGCGTCCAGAAAGTCGGCATCACAGGCCCTGCCCTGATTTATGTCGGTCTTGCCAATGCCAAAACATCTGCCGAAGTCGTACCTTTCCCAATCCGGGAAGACATTCAACTTGCAGCCTTGAGAGCCGTATCATGAGCATTATCGAAAAAGGTCAAGTGATGACCGCAAACCGTTTGCGTGATGGGGATGTTGTATTCCTCAACCGTGCGGGCAAATGGGAACTGGCCATTGACCAAGCCGTCTTGGCCCAGGAACCACAGGCCGTTGCTGCACTAGAGGCGCGCGCCAAGGATGACGAAAAATCAACTTTGATAACGGGCTCATATCTGTTCGACGCCGAGCGCAGGGATGGCAAAATTCGCGCTTCCCATATCCGCGAACGCATTCGTGCGCAGGGCCCGACAGTTCGGATCGACTTGGGTAAACAGGCAGAAGGCACGGCAGGTTCATTCGCCGCTGTGGAGGGCTGAAGATGTATCGTTATGATGAATTTGACATTGGTTTTGTGCAACAGCGCACAGCGCAATTCCGCGACCAGGCCGAACGCCGGTTGAAAGGCGAATTGACTGAGGAAGAATTTCGACCCTTGCGATTGATGAACGGGCTTTATCTGCAACTGCATGCCTACATGCTACGCGTTGCTGTTCCCTATGGCACGCTTTCGTCGCGGCAAATGCGGCGGCTGGGTTACATCGCTGACAAGTGGGACCGGGGCTATGGCCATTTCACCACACGTCAGAACATCCAATATAACTGGATCAAACTTGAAGACACGGCGGATATTTTACAGGCCTTGGCCGAAGTTGAAATGCACGGCATTCAAACCTCAGGCAATTGCATTCGCAATGTGACAACCGATCATTGGGCGGGCGCAGCAGCTGACGAAATTGCCGATCCGCGCCCGGTTGGCGAATTGCTGCGGCAATGGTCGTCGCTGCATCCGGAATTTTCATTCCTGCCGCGCAAATTCAAGATTGCAGTAACAGGTGCCCCCAATGATCGGGCTGCCGTGAAAGTGCATGACATTGGTTTGCGTTTGCATCGCAATGCTGCTGGGGAAAACGGTTGGGAAGTCATGGTGGGTGGTGGCCAGGGCCGCACCCCGATGATTGCCGTAACAGTGCGCGAGTTCTTGCCAGAAAAAGAGTTGGTGCCTTATCTCGAAGCCATCATGCGGGTTTACAATCTCTATGGCCGCCGCGACAACAAATACAAAGCCCGCATCAAAATCCTGGTGCATGAAATCGGTGCCGAAAAATTCCGTGCTGAAGTCGAGACAGAATACGCAAGGCATCCCGCTCAAACTACAGAAGTAGAGCAGCGGGAATTGCAACGCATTGCCAAATATTTCGCCTTGCCGCCGCTCGAAAAACTATCGCGGTTTGCGCCGCATTTTGAAGACGCGAAATTCAAGCACAAGGAATTTGCCCGCTGGGCCCGCAACAATATCGCGCTGCATCACACAGATGGCTATGGCATCGTGAATATTTCTTTGAAACCTGAAGGTGGCATTCCCGGTGATGCCACGGGTGAGCAAATGCGCGTGATGGCTGATCTGGCCGAGCGTTATTCCCACGATGAATTGCGCGTCAGCCATGCCCAGAACATTGTGCTGCCCCATGTGAAACTGGAAGATGCCTTTGCGATCTGGCAAGAATTGACAAAGCATAATCTGGCGGCGGCTAACTACGGTTTGGCGGGTGATATCATCGCCTGCCCCGGTCTTGATTATTGTGCGCTGGCCACGGCCCGCGCAATTCCGATTGCGCAAGCCATTTCACGGAAGTTTGCCGATCTTGACCGCCAGGAACTGATTGGTCCGATCAAGATCAACATTTCAGGCTGCATCAATGCTTGTGGCCATCACCATGTCGGCCATATCGGCATTCTGGGGCTCGATAAAAAGGGTGAAGAATATTACCAGATCACACTGGGTGGCTCTTCGGCTGACAATGCTTCCATCGGCAGCATACTTGGACCAGGTTTTGCCGGCGATGAAGTGCCTGATGCAATCGAAAAAATTCTTGATACCTATATCAAGCTTCGTCAGCCCGGCGAAGAATTCCTTGCGGCCTACCGTCGTGTCGGTCCCGCACCTTTCAAGGAGGCGCTTTATGCCGCTGCTTAGAAACAACAGTTTTGTCGCTGATGCGTGGACGAGTTTGGGTGATGATGAGCCGCTTGCTGATGGCAACCGGGTGATTATCAGTTTCGTGCGCCTGCAGCGGGATTGGGATCAGCTGGCAAAACATACGGGATTGATTGGCGTGGCTTTGCCCAACACCACAAAGGCCCAGGACGTTGTGCCGTTCTTTTCAAAGATTGCTTTGCTCGTGTTGGCATTTCCGGCCTTCACAGATGGCCGGTCCTACTCCTTGGCGCGGCAATTGCGATTGGATGGTTATCGCGGTGAATTGCGCGCCACCGGAAATCTGTTGCCCGACCAGCTGCAATACATGCTGCAAGTCGGCATCGAAAGTTTTGAAGTCAGTGAACGCTTTCCTTTGGAGGCTTGGCAGAAAGCAGCGCGGCAAATGGCTTTGACTTATCAACGGGGTCTCACGCGGGCCGGCAATGAAAAGGAAGTCTGGTCCCAGCGCCATCAAGGGTTTGCCGCTTGGGAGGAACAGCCCCATGCAGGATGACGCTGCCCAACTCAATGCCATCGTCGAAGGCCATGCGGGCCTTGAGGGCCGGGAGCTGGTTTCTGCGGTTATCCGCAATGCCCGGGGACGGGTGGCGTTGTTGTCATCGTTTGGGGCGGAGTCTTCTGTGCTGTTGCACATGGTGTCGGAAATCGAACCAAATCTTCCGGTGTTGTTTCTCGATACGCTGAAATTGTTTCCCAATACCATTGCCTACCGCGAACAATTGGCGCGCGAATTGGGCCTGACAAATGTGCAGAATATTGTTCCGGACAAGGACGATCTCATCCGCGTGGATGCCAATGACGTTTTGCACCAGATTGACAAGGATGCCTGCTGCCATGTGCGCAAGACCTTGCCGATGCAGAAGGCTTTTGCCGACTATGATGTGATCATATCCGGGCGCAAGCGGTTTCATGGAGCGACCCGCGGTTCACTGGAATTTTTAAGCCTGCAAGACGGGAAAATAAAGGTTGAACCACTGGCGGCGTATACGGCGCTTGATCTGCACAACTATATGCAGGTGCATCACTTGCCTTCGCATCCTCTCAGGCTTCAAGGTTATCGCTCAATTGGCTGCGAACCCTGCACCAGCATTGGTGGTACGGATGATGACCCGCGCGCGGGTCGTTGGTCGGGCACAGAAAAGACAGAATGTGGTATTCATTTCAGCGCCAGCGGAAAATTGATCCGCACTGAATTGCGTTCCGAAACACGCCAGGCGGCAGGCGTATAACCAACTATTCTGGAATACTCTGGGGGCCACCATGACTGAATTCTGGACATTTGCACTTGTTGGATTCCTGGCACAACTGATCGATGGATCATTGGGCATGGGCTTTGGCATCATCTCGTCGTCGGTGCTTTTGGCGCAAGGCTTCCCGCCCTCGCTGGTTTCGGCAAGTGTGAACGCGGCAAAGATTCCGACCACAGCAACAGCGGCGATTTCGCACATTTACAATCGCAATGCGGATTGGAGCATTGTTGTGGCCTTGTGTATTTTTGGTTCTATTGGCGGTGTGGGCGGCATGTTGCTGCTGACAAGCCTGAAGGGTCATGCACTCAATTTATTGGTCACAGGCTTTCTGCTTTTCATCGGTACACTGATCATCATCAAGGGTGTGCGGGGTGTGGTGCCGCGGGTTTTGCCAACAACCTACAAATGGCTGATTGGGCTTGTCGGCGGCACGATTGAAGGGATTGGTGGCAGCTGGGGGCCAGTTGTGACGACAAGCCTTTTGGGTTCAGGTGCGCAATCGCGCTATGCCATTGGATCGTCAAATATTGCGGAGTGTGTGGTCAGCTTCATGGTGTTTTCTGCCTATGTTGTGGCGTTTCTGGTCGGCCATTGGCAGGGCGGAATGGACTGGAAACTGGTGAGCATTCCCGTTGCCGGTATTGTGGTGGGCGGCCTGCCAGCGGCCATTGCTGGCGGCTGGCTATCACGCATAGCTCCATCGCGGGGGTTGACGATTGCTGTTGGCATGTTGGCAGTTTGTGTTGGCGCGTTCCGGGTGGTTACGGTTTAAACCACTGCCAACAAAGGACCTCATCCGGCCCGTTGGGCCACATTCTCCACTGCGTGGAGAAGGGACGACGGTAAGCTCTTCTGCAAAATGTTTGAAGTGGATATCGGTATCAACTCCGTCCCTTCTCCATCTCTTCGATGGAGAAGGTGGCGCAACGCGCCGGATGAGGTCCCTTCGTTCCGCTCCCTACCCCGCAATCGCCTGTTTCACGTCAGCCAGCAAATCTTTCACATCTTCCAGTCCAACTGACAGGCGCAGCATGCCGTCGGTGATGCCCATCATGGCGCGGGCTTCGGGGCCGATGTTGCGGTGGGTGGTCGAGGCGGGATGCGTCATCAGGGATTTGGCATCGCCCAAATTGTTTGAAATATCGACGAGGCGCAAATTGCGCAGCACGTCGAAAGCTTTTTTCTTTCCGCCTTCAACTTCAAACGTCACCATGGTACCGCCGCTTTTCATTTGCTTGCGGGCCAGGGCTGCCTGTGGGTGGCTGTCTAGAAAGGGATAAATCACCCGCGCAATATCCTTGGTGGCCGATAGATGTTCGGCCATTGCCAAAGCGGAAGCTGATTGTGCATCAACACGCAATTTCAGAGTTTCCAAACCCTTCAACAATACCCAAGCGTTGAAAGGCGACAAGGAAGGTCCGGTGTGGCGCAAGAAGGGCTTCAACAATTCTTCCTTGAACTGCCTGGTAGAAACAATGGCACCACCCAGCACGCGGCCCTGCCCGTCCATATGCTTGGTGCCGGAATAAACAATGACATCGGCACCCATGGTCAGGGGTTTCTGCAATATTGGTGTGGCAAAAATATTGTCAACAATGAAGCAGGCACCATTGGCTTTTGCCAATTCGCCAACCGCTGCGACGTCAACAATTTCCAAGGTTGGATTGGAAGGTGTTTCCAGAAATACCGCCTTGGTCTCTGGTCTGAACGCTTCCCGCCAAGCCTTCAAATCACCGCCATCAACCAACGTGTGGGTGATGCCAAATCGGGGAAGAATGTTGGTGATGACTTGGTAGCAGGAACCGAACAAAGCCTTCGATGCAACAATGTGATCGCCGGTTTTCAACTGGCAGGCCAAGGCACCATAAACCGCAGCCATGCCCGATGCGACGCCGTAGCAAGCCTCGGCACCCTCCAGCAAAGCCAAACGTTCTTCAAACATGCTGGTGGTGGGATTGCCATAGCGGCCATAAACATAGCCGCCTTCCTCATTCGCCGTGCCAGCAAAACGGTTTTCAGCTGTTTCAGGCGCATCATAAACAAAGCCAGAATTCAAGTAGAGGGCTTCTGAAGTTTCGCCATGAGGCGAGCGTTCGAGACCGCCCCGTACAAGCTTGGTGTTATCGCCCCACGTAACAGCGTTTTTCGTCCGGGTTTTTTTGGTCATGATGGTGTCAGCTTTGTACCCATGGCAGGCCAGTGGCTTTCCAGCCGTTTGTCACACCGCGGCGACCTTCGGCATTCTTGTCGCCCTCAAAGCCCTGGGCAACATTCCAGCAATTGGTGAATCCGGCATTGGTCAGCGCTATGGCAGCTGATGCTGAGCGGGCACCAGAACGGCAGATACAGAATATCTCGGCATCGTTGCCAAGTCCCATGGCTTTCACTTCGTCGGCAAATTTGCCATTGATTTCCATGTGGGGGTAAACCTGCCATGATACGCGCATCAGGCGCTCAACCTGTGGTAAACCAACAAAGGTCCACTCAGGCTGGGTGCGCACATCAATCAGCACGGCATTTGGATTTTTCTTGATGCGCTCAAAAGCATCAGCTGGAGTGAGGTCACCGCGATACATGGAAAATTCCTGTGGTTATTTGCAGGCGTTCTAGCCGAGTTGAAGCGGCTCGCAAAGCCTTTTGACGTGGATCAATTTCTGGCTAAGGTGTTGAGTTTGGCTGGCCCTGTCCAGTTGCAGTTGTTCTGCTAGATTGTCTGTTGCAACAGGACATGAATCATGAACGACACGAACTCTAAATCCATCCCGCGCCACGCCGATGTTGTGATTATTGGCGGCGGCATTGTGGGATGTTCAATTGCCTATCACCTAACCAAAATCGGCATCACCAATGTTGTGGTGCTGGAGCGCAAGCAATTGACCTCTGGCACCACGTGGCATGCGGCAGGATTGGTGGGGCAATTGCGGGCGACGCGGAACCTGACAGAACTGGCCAAATATACCGCTTCATTGTTTGAGGGATTGGAAAAGGAAACCGGGCAAGCCACAGGCTTTAAACAGAATGGTTCAATCTCACTGGCCTTGAATGAAGGACGCTATGAGGAACTGTTGCGCGGCGCATCCATGGCCAAGAATTTTGGTCTCGATGTTGATGTGATTTCGCTGGAGGAAATCAAACGCCGCATTCCCCACTATAATTTGAACGGTGTTGTTGGTGGGGTACACTTACCGAAAGATGGCCAGGTCAATCCCATCGATGTGACGCAAGCCCTGGCCCAAGGCGCCCGCAGTCGCGGTGCAAAGGTATTCGAGAATGTCAAAGTCACGCGCATTTTGACTGATAACGGTTCCGCCATTGGCGTTGAAACTGAATCAGGAACCATCAAGGCCGATAGGGTTGTCATGGCAACAGGCATGTGGAGCCGCCATCTGGGCCGCTCCATCGGCGTCAACATTCCCCTGCATGCCTGCGAGCATTTCTATATCGTGTCCGAACCCATCGACGCCCTGCCCCGCAACATGCCTGTCGTGCGGGTTCCTGATGAGTGCACTTACTACAAGGAAGATGCAGGCAAGCTTATGGTCGGCGCGTTTGAGCCGAAAGCCAAACCCTGGGGTGGCGGGGGCGTTGATGACGAACACGCCTTTGTCACCTTGCCCGAGGACATGGATCACTTCGAACCAATACTGGCCAATGCCATTGGCCGGGTGCCCTTGCTGGAAACGGCAGGCATTCAGCTGTTCTTCAATGGCCCGGAAAGCTTCACGCCCGACAACCGCTATTATCTCGGCGAAGCGCCTGAGATGAAAAACCTGTTTGTGGCCACGGGTTTCAATTCCATTGGCATTCAATCTTCAGGAGGTGCTGGATTGGTGCTCTCGCAATGGATCAAGAATGGCCATCCGCCGATGGACGTAAATGGCATCGACATCCGGCGCATTCACCCGTTCCAATCCAACAGCAACTACATCCGGGATCGCGTGTCGGAAACGCTTGGCCTGCTCTACGCCATGCATTGGCCCTATCGTCAAACCGAAACCTCGCGGGGTGTGCGGCGTTCGCCATTTTACGAGCAGACCAAAGCGCTTGGTGCAGTGTTTGGCGAAGTGAATGGTTATGAGCGGCCGAATTGGTTTGCTCGGGATGGGGTGAAACCTCATTACGAATATTCCTATGGGCGACAGAATTGGTTTTCCTGCGCGCAATTCGAAGCCGACCGCCTGCAAAATGATTGCGTGATTTTTGACCAGTCGTCGTTTTGCAAATTCATGGTCGAGGGCCGTGATGCCTGCTCCGTGCTCAATCACATCTCGGCAAACAACATTGATGTTGCGCCAGGCAAAGTTGTTTACACCCAATGGCTGAATGAACGGGCTGGCATTGAAGCTGACTTGACAGTGACGCGGCTTTCCGAAAACCAGTTTCTTGTGGTGTCCGGTTCTGCCGTGCAAGCCCGCGACTTTGCCTGGCTGAAGCGCCACATTCCCTCTGATGCCCATTTTGTGGCCACAGATGTTTCGAGTGGCATGCCGATGCTTTCGGTGATGGGTCCAAAATCGCGGGCCTTGCTGGAGAAACTATCGGGCGAAGATTTGTCGAATAAAGAATTCCCGTTTGGCACCTCGCGCGAAATTGAAATTGGCTATGCAAGGGTTCGGGCGTCGCGCCTGACTTATGTGGGTGAACTGGGTTGGGAAATTTACATGCCAACTGAATTCGCGGCCCATGTATTTGAAACCATCATGGCGACGGGTTCCGAATTTGGCTTGGCCCCCGCCGGCATGCACAGCATGAACAACGCCCGCATGGAAAAAGCCTACCGGCATTGGGGCCATGATATTTCAGACGAAGAAACACCGCTGGAAGCAGGCCTTGGATTTGCGGTGGCGTGGGAAAAGCCAGGTGGATTTATCGGGCAATCGACGTTGCAAAAACAACGCGCCCAGAAACTTTTGCCAAAGCGGCTTGTTTGTATCGCCTTGCAAGACAAAAATGAAAATGCCGCCCTGCTTTATCATGAGGAACCTTTGTATCGTAACGGCGTTCTCGTCGGGTCAACGACCTCAGGCGCATGGGGGCACCGAGTGGGTCGCTCATTGGCACTGGCCTATGTGAAGTGCCCAGAAGGCGTTACCAAGGAATGGCTCAGCGGTGGCACATGGGAAGTCGAAGCCGCCTGGAAACGCCACCGCGCCGACGTGCAATTGCAACCGTTTTATGATCCAAAGGGCGAGCGGACAAAGGTTTAGATGGAATTTGAAATCTGTCTTGTGGTGCACCCTTCGAGCCTCGAAGGGTGCGCCTCAGTACAAGTCAACACAACTGTTCAATTAAGGACCCCCGGCCAGTTGGCGTCGCCTTTTCTGATATTGCCATCCGTATCCTCAAGCCAGAGTTTGCGCACCGACGGCGAAAGATTGATGTAAAGCTTTCCATTGTGAACAGTCCATGCCTCAGGATCACCCGGCGCAGTCGATCCATTAGCTGCTGCATAGGCACAATAACCGCCATATTGCGGCGCATATTTTTCCGGAGCTGCCGTGAACAGCGCCAGATTTTCCGCCGATGAAAACTGCCAGTTGACGTTTTTCCACTTTGTCGAAAACTCCGGTTTTCCCGCCGTGGGGCCCGAAGTGGCAAAATAAGACACAACATCCCAGCCACTTAAGGCTTCGGTTTTTCCTTCAGCCAGGAAAATTTCAGCATCTGCGGCGTGGGCGGGCCCCATGGCCAAAAATGGAAGTGTGGCCACCAAGGCCATCAAAACTGTTCTGCGGTGCATGGTTCATACTCCTGTTATGGGCAGAAGTTATGTGCCGTGATTGTTTCAGTCCAATCACGACAGGCCGAACAACATCACTTCGTAGTGAAAGTCGTACGTTTTAAATGCAGATTGTTCTTTATTCCGAACGAAAATCGGCCTATATTGGCATGACAACAACGCGCGGAGGCTAACATGGCATTGCAACTTGGCGACATCGCACCGGACTTTGAAGCGGATACCACTGAAGGCCGCATCAAATTTCATGATTTCATTGAGGGCAGCTGGGTTGTCCTTGTCTCTCACCCCAAGGATTTCACGCCCGTCTGCACCACCGAATTGGGGGCCATGGCGCTGAAATCAGGTGAATTTGCCAAGCGCGGCGTCAAGCTGATCGGCATTTCGGTGGACAGTGTTGACGATCACCTGCGCTGGAAGAATGACATCAAGGACGTGACCGGCGCTGATGTGACCTATCCGATGATCGGTGACAGCGAAATGTCGGTGGCCAAACTTTATGGCATGATCCATCCCAATGCCTCTGGCACCGCCAAAGGCCGTACCGCTGCTGACAACGCCACGGTGCGCAGTGTTTTCATCATCGGACCAGACAAGCGTATCAAGCTGATCCTCACCTATCCCATGAGTACAGGCCGGAATTTCGATGAAATTCTCCGCGTCATCGATTCACTGCAACTCACCGCCACCAAATCCGTGGCAACACCCGCCGATTGGAGGCCCGGTGATCAGGCCATCATTCTGGCGTCGATTTCAGATGAAGCCGCCAAGGAAAAATTCCCGCAAGGCTGGAAAACCGTGAAGCCCTATCTGCGGCTGGTGGATGTGAAATAGGGGGCCAACGCCCCCTACCCTCAATTGCCTGAAGCTGTAATTGCGCCGCTGTTCTTGGTTTCCGTCAAGGCCATCCAGCGGCGTGGATCTTGTTGGGATTGGCGCTTCAGGAACGAATAGCCGGTTTCGCTCCACAGCAGGATTTCATTGCGGCGATTGTCCAAAATGAAATCACCGGCGTTTGTGGCAACAGTCAAAACGGCGTGGCCTTCGCGGCGTTCGTCCAGCACCACAGTGATGAGCAGTGCGCCTGAGTCAAAGCCCAGCTTTTCCAGTTCGCGCTTCTTCAAAAGCAGGTAATCTTCGCAATCACCAGCATCAACCGGATAGGCCCAGCGTTCCACTTCACCGTAGAGCTCTTGATCACTGATCGGCGCAATCTTTGTGTTGATGTGGGTATTGACCTGATAGAGGGCTGCCCAATGCTGGGATTGCATGGCCAAACGGTCGGCGCGGCGTCCCACTGACTTGCATTCCGCCGGGTTCAAAGCACAGAATTTCACAAAGCCAACGGGTGGGAGTGATTGGCTGAATTCTTTTGCAAAATCGGCAGGCTTAGCCGGGCTGGCAGCTTCAGCCACGCCAGATAGTTGGGTAGACAACAGCATGGCGATGGCAAAACAAACAGACTTCATACGCAACTCCCAACTCACTCACATTGCGGAAGTTGCTCGTGGCCACTTCGCGCTCTTCTCAAGAAGGGCCATATTTCGCCGCCCCATCGCCTCAAGAGTTAATGAAAGGTAAATCAGGGAGTGGAATCTGTAAAGAGCGGGGTGACTCAGATTGGAACAAGTTAAGTAAAACTTTAGGGACTTGGTTAACGTCGGCCCCCAATAGTGCCCGATCATGGCTGGTTCATCACAGGTTCATGTTTCGTCGCATATCTGGACAAATAATCGCCAATCGGCAAAGTTAAGATTTTTGGCTCTGGTTATTCTGAAGTGATGCACATGGTTAATTTCCGGGTTAAATTCTGGCGCAACTACATGAGACTGACTGGGGTTTGCGTTTCAGCCGCGCTGTCTGTGTTTTCAACTTTGCCGCAGGCCGCAGCCGAAGGCATGCCCACCATGTTCGATGTCTACACCGAAATGGACTTCAACGATTATCTGCTGGAAGAGCGCCACAGTGCCTATGCGATTGGTGAAAACTATCTGGGCTGGTTTGCCTATGACCATGAATCGACGTTTGATGCCAAAACCACGGCCTTGAAAGAATGCAATGACCGGGTGGATCGCGACCTGAAAAAGACCGGTTCAAAAACTTGTGAGTTGCTTGCGGTTGATGGCGAGTATGTCTGGAAAATCAAGCGTCCCCCTGCAATTGGTTCGGATCCCCTGCCGCTTCCCGACAGACCCCTCAACAACGCGATTATCGTTGGTGAACTGGCGAAGGCCGATGCCATTGTGTTAGCATTGCATGGTTGTGACGTTCCAGGCATCGTGCCACCGGACTGGACGCAGAGTTGGTATCGTTTTTTCAAGTCCCGCAATATTGCTGTTGTGCAGCCTGACAGTTTCGCGGATCCGCATCCGGAAGTTTGCCCGGGCAAGGGCACTGACAAGGAAGTCGATGAAGTTTTGAGATTGCGCGTCAACCAGACCATTCGCACCCTGGGTTTGCTTGAAAAGAAATTCGTGACCACGCCCATCTATATCTGGGGGCATTCGCAAGGTGCCCGGGTGGCGCAGATTTTTGATTTTGGCGTTGATGGCGTCATCCTGAGCGGTGACTGGTGCGGTCAAGATGCCATCAAAAGAAGCACGCCGGTTCTTATGGTGATTGGCGAGGAAGACCAATACGTCAAGTTTGGCGGCAAGACACAGCCGATCACTGAAGACGTGGTAAAGGAAAATTGCTCCAAATACGCCGACAACGAAAACCGGTCGTTCGTGGTAGTCAAGAAGATGGATCACTTCACGGCAATCTGGCACCAGAATCTCATGGACGCTGTCAGCAAGTTCTTGAACGTCAAGAACTACAACACAGCATTCGAAAAGTGGCAGGGTCCAGTTCCAACTGAATTGAAGTCCGACGCAAATACATTCAAAACCGCGCCGTTGCACAGCGCCTTCGCCATCCGGCCTGCTGCAAAACCCGGCGACAAGCCCCAGGGCTTTGTCATCACCAGCTGGGAATACAAGTCTGACGCCGAGCAAATGGCCCTGCAGGAATGTGAACGCGGCGGCGACTATGAAACCTACAAACCCGATCAGAAACGGACCTGCAAGCTGGTTGATTCAAAGTAGTTTCCCCCACCTCCGGCGCTTCGCGCCACCTCCTCCCCGCGAAAGGCGCGGGTTGGTGGGCACTGATTGGATAGCGGTATTCAACAAATGCCCTCCAACCCGATTCTTCATCGGGGAGGAGGTGGCCGAAGGCCGGAGGTGGGGGAAAGTTTAACGGTCTTCCTTCACCACCAGTGGGGCGCTTGATATTTCCCCGCAGCCTGCTCAATGGCATAAGCCGTTTGAAACAGCGTTGCCTCATCAAACGGCTTGCCGATCAATTGCAAACCCAGCGGCAACCCTTCGCTTGAAAGTCCTGCCGGAACCGCAATTCCTGGCAATCCCGCCATATTGACTGTGACGGTGAAAATATCGTTGAGATACATTTGCAAAGGGTCGGTGATCTCACCCGGCGCGAAAGCAGCACTCGGCGTGGCCGGCGTCAACACCACATCAACCTTGTTCCACGCCTCGTCAAAATCACGTTTGATCAGTGTACGGACTTTCTGCGCCCGCACATAATAGGCATCATAATATCCAGCCGACAGCACATAGGTGCCAATCAGAATGCGGCGCTGCACTTCCGGGCCGAAACCCTTGGCGCGAGTGCGCTCATAAGTGTCAATCAAATCGTCACCCGGCACCCGCAAACCATAACGCACGCCATCATAGCGGGCGAGATTGGATGAGGCTTCGGCGGGGGCCACGATGTAATAGGCGGGCAGCGCATACTTCGTGTGAGGCAAGGAAATTTCAACAATCTCAGCCCCCTGCTCTTTCAACCACAGAGCCCCCTTGTTCCACAAAGCTTCGATTTCCGCTGACAAGCCTTCGGGCCGATATTCCTTTGGAATGCCGACGCGCAGGCCCTTGATGGACTTGCCCAAAACCTTTTCATAATCCGGCACCGGCAGATCAACCGATGTTGTATCTTTCAGGTCAACACTCGCCATGGTTTTCAGCAAGATTGCAGCATCACGCACATCCCGCGCAATCGGACCTGCCTGATCCAGCGACGAAGCAAAAGCCACGATGCCCCAGCGCGAACAACGGCCATAGGTTGGCTTGATGCCGACTGTGCCAGTAAATGCCGCAGGCTGGCGGATGGAACCACCCGTATCAGTCGCCGTGGCGCCAGCACAAATATGGGCTGCAACCGCCGAAGCCGAACCGCCCGACGAGCCGCCAGGCACCAGCGAAGCGTTGGAATTATTGCGCCGCCACGGATTGGTCACCGGGCCATAATAGCTGGTCTCGTTCGAGGAACCCATGGCGAATTCATCCATGTTGAGCTTGCCCAACATCACAGCCCCTTCGCGAAACAGGTTGCCCGATACGGTTGATTCATAAGTCGGCTTGAAGCCGTCCAGAATATGGCTGGCGGCTTGCGTGTGAACACCCTTGGTGGCAAACAAATCCTTAATGCCCAGCGGAATGCCTTCCAAAGCCCCCGCCTCACCTCTCGCAATCCGCCCATCACTTGCCTTTGCCATGGCCCGCGCCTGATCGGGTGTTTCAACAATATAGGCATTGAGGCTGCGCGCCTTTTCAATGGCCGCAATATAGGCGTCGGTCAATTCAACGGCGGAAATTTCCTTGGCTTTCAGTTTGGCAGAAGCTTCGGCGATGGTGAGTGCGGTCAAACTGGACATTATTCTACAACCTTTGGCACCATGAAGAATTCATCTTCCGATGCAGGAGCATTCTGGGTGATGGCTTTGGCATTGTGACCATCAGTCACCACATCGTCGCGCATACGCATGGCGAAACTCACCACACTGGTCATCGGAGCCACATTTTCCACATCAACTTCATTGAGTTGCTCAACAAAGCTTAGAATCGCGTTCAACTCACCAGCAAGCCGCGGCAAATCATCATCGTTAACCTTGAGACGCGCAAGCCGCGCCACGCGCCGGACAGTGGCAGTATCGACAGACATAGTTGGTTTCCCAGTTGAATAATGTGGGCGGCTCTTAGCGCGGATTGGCGCGGGATGGCAACAGGACTTGGCGCTTCGCAACCCCTCGACAAGCTGTCAAGTTTCGTCGCCCGCAACGGGAGCTTCACCGCCCTGCCGCGACATGATTTCGTCAAACCGGCTGAGACTGCCCTTGGCTGCGCGTGACGTGAAATATTCAGTCGTTTGCAACGCCGACAATTTTTCTGCAGCCGCACTCACCATGAACTGATTGAATGACACGCCATCTGCCTTCGCAACTTTTTCAATGCCCGCCTTGAGCGACTTCGGCAACCGAAGTGCGTAATTGCTCTGTTGTTTCATCAAATCCTCCTCAGCGCCTCGCTTGGGCGTTCCACTCGAATTCCGAACAACGTTGTGGCCCGCTGGAAATCATTCACATTGAAAGTTACAATGACATCCGCACCACCATTGACAGCAGTTTCAAGCACAAAATCATCATCAGGGTCCGTCAACATCGGTCGCCACCTATAGTGGTTGGTGACAGGTCGCGCAAAAATACAAAATGCGTCCAGCAGGTCATCAACATCGGCAACCGACAGCCCGGCTACTGCCAAATGTTCAGTTCTCTTCAAAACCGCTTCATACTCCAAAATCATTCCCACACTGATCGGCACTTCAAACCTTCCATGCCGCGCCGCCGCCAACAACGCAGCAGACGCACCCGTCGGACTACGCAGCGCCGCGACCATGACCGAAGTATCCAAAACAACTATCATATTGCCAACGATATCAAATATTTTAATAACTCGCAAGTGTTTGGAAATTGATGTTTCTAATTTGCATCCACCCTATTCAAGATGCGTCGCCAATTCACAAGATTGCGCAAAATAGTTATGACAACCCACAGGCTTCGGCGAGACGTTTGCCAAAACTGCTAAGTTGCACCTCTAGCTGGATTCCAGACATGTTGTTGCTGCGCATCAAATTTTTAGGTGCTGATGAATTGTATTTCGCGATCTCCTCAGCAGTGGCAACTTTTTTATTGAGTTCGTCAAAAGCATGTAAAAGCCCACGCTCATCAAACGAATCTATCCGCAATCTGCCAGTGTTCCGCTGGTTCAAGGGTGGGCGTTCAATTACACCTTGTCGCAAGAGATTTTCCGACCACCCGGTAACAACAATTGATTTCAAACCGTATTCATCAGCTTTGTTTTTAATCGCGAGAATTGTCTTCTTTCTTATCTCCAAGTTCGTTTCGTTGACCGAGGTCATTTTTTCCTGCTCTTCGGCCGTCACTTTTGCATAGTTCTTGGGCATGAACCTTCCGAAGCTTTGCATCATCTCTTTTTCTGTTTTCAGAATGAAAGCGAGGAAATAGATCACCTTCACGTCCATCGGAGACAAGCTCTGCAAAACACTGATAAAAGGTCGTTCAGCGCTTACGCCAGAATTAGGATCAAGCGCCTTGGCAAAGAGGCCCGCCCACATATCCCGTACATTCTCGTCATCGGTGAGAGACAAACCAGTTAGAAGAAGGTGCAGCTCCTCTTCTTTTGGAGAGCTTATGTCATTCACATCGACTTTGCTGGTTTCAAGCTTTTTTCTTACCTCTTCAATGCCGAGTTGAGCATTTTTTTTCCGCTTCCGACCGACTTTGTCGGCAAGTAGGCCTATGCCATCAGCAAGCAAGTTTCCTGCTTCCTCTGCTGGCCGCTTCAACAATCCCCGAATTGCATCACCCAGCGCCGCATCAATCTCTTTGCCGATGCTGACATTCATTAAAAAGCCGCTACTGTCTTTGTTGTCTTCGCTCACTCGCTGCCCCTGATGCCTAACACATGGTTCCAAATGAAATCATTATCACTTTTGCAAATGCAACAACATGACAAAACAGATTTATTATGCTACAATTTTTGAAGCATTTCAATTTTTGGAACTTGTTGTAGACGACCTGTTCCCAAAGCCCGTCATTCCAAACAAGAGTGTAGCGCAGCGGAACGATTGATTTGGAACCCCGCTTTGCCCCCCCAAGCGGGGTTCCAAATCGCTTACTACGCTGCGCTTCGTTGCGCGTTTGGAATGACGGTCTGTGGGCCGTTTACATGAGTCTTGATTGAGTGGAGCGGGTTCAAAATTGCTTTGTGTTTGTATGACAATTTCCACACCACCGTCATTCCAAACATGAGTGTAGCGAAGCGGAACGATTGATTTGGAACCCCGCTTCCTTGGCCGCCCAGAGCGTGGTTCCAAATCGCTTACTCCGCTGCGCTACGTTGCGCGTTTGGAATGACGGTTTGTGGGAATTCTAAATGGGTTTGGGTTCAACTTGAGTTCTAAATTTCTTCGCGTTTTGTATGACAATTCCCACACCACCGTCATTCCAAACAAGAGTGTAGCGAAGCGGAGCGATTGATTTGGAACCCCGCTTCCTTGGCCACCGAAAGCGGGGTTCCAAATCGCTTACTTCGCTGCGCTACGTTGCGCGTTTGGAATGACGGTTTGTGGGTCGATCACGTAGGTTTGGAGTAGCGATTTCCACACCATCGTCATTCCAAACGCCCGCTCTTCGCGGGCGATTTGGAACCCCGCTTTTCGTGGGTGTAGGGGCGGTGTACGATGACTTCGTGCAGGTCCAGCCAATCGCGGTTGAAGCCTTCGATGAGTTCGATTTTCCAGTTTCGTTTCCAGGCTTTGATCCGGCTTTCGCGGCGGATTGCTTCCGGCATTGTCGGGTGATTTTCGTACCAGACGAGTTGATGGCAATTGTAGTCAGCTGAGAAGCCGTGAGACTGCTTTTCCTTGTGGGCGGTGATGCGATCGTAGAGATTGCTTGTGACGCCAGTGTAAATCGTGCTCCGGTAACGTGACGCCAAGATATAAACGGCAGGTTGCTTTTCGATCAACATGTTCTTGCTCCCGGAAGCGGGGGTCCAAATCGCTTCGCGTTTGGAATGACGGATTGGGGAGGACGTTTCCGTCGCTGATATCAAAAAATAATGTTTGGCACAGGTTTTTTCATTGAGTGCCAAAAGCCGACAATGCTCCCTTCCTTTCGCCCGCACACCCAACGTCGTTTTCATGATTGGCTCAAAACTATTGTTGGGAAGCTCGGGTGTATGATTACAATTCCGGAGTATCTCAATAACTAACAGATTGACCGCGCGGTGTCAAGCATTTATTCCTATGTTGCCAGCCCAACCTGCAAAGGCTTCTTCTGCTGCCCGCGTTCATCAAAATTTTCCGCCTTCAGCCAGTCTTCAAACCCTGCCCTCACCTTCGGCCAATCCTTGTCGATCATGGCAAACCAGGCTGTATCGCGATTCCTCCCCTTGATGATCATGTGTTGGCGGAAAATACCTTCGAACTGAAAACCGAAACGCAGCGCTGCTTTCCGCGATGGTGCGTTCAAGGCATCGCATTTCCATTCCAATCGCCTGACGCCCAAATCATCAAAAGCATGACGGATCATCAGGTAGATGGCTTCGGTGGACTCGCGGGTTTGCTGGAGGGCGGGGGCCATCCAGATGTTGCCGATTTCAATCACACCATTGCCAGGGTCAGCCCGCATAAACGCGCCCATGCCGAGGCTTTCACCGGTGGAGCGGTTGACGATGGCATAGAACCAAGGGTCACGGGCGGCTTCGCGGTGTTTGGCCCAATCCAGAAAAGCCGCTTCATCGGCGAATGGTCCATAGGGCATCCAGGTCCACAGGTTGTTGTCCGGGTCTTTGCCATCAAACGAACGATAGAGCGACAATCCATGATGGGCCACGCTCAAAGGATCCAACCTGATCCAGCGACCGGGCAAGGGCCGCAAATCCGGCTTGGCACCGGACGGCAATGGATCGACGACGGGACCGATGGGACGATGTTGGTTCATAACGCAATTCCTTTAGTGGCTTGACCTTGTGGGCCAATCGCCTATCACCCGGCAATGACCAATTTTGATGCGGACATGAAGGCCGCTTTGGCAAGCCTTCCCGGCGACCAGCGCTTGATGGGGATTGACCTGGGCACAAAGACCATCGGCATCGCCACATCGGATCTTACCTTACAAATTGCCACACCGCGCCACACAATTGTGCGGACAAAATTTCAAGCCGACGCCAAGGCCATGATCGACTTCGCCATGGCCGAGAACATCGGCATTTTCGTTATCGGTTTGCCATTGAACATGGACGGCACCGAAGGGCCGCGCTGCCAGTCGACGCGGGCATTTGTGCGCAACCTGCAAAAACTGTGGACCCTGCCAATCCTGTACTGGGACGAGCGACTATCAACAGCAGCGGTCACCCGTGTCATGTTGGAAGCCGATGTCAGCCGGGCCAAGCGGGCTGAAAATGTTGACAAACTGGCGGCGGCTTACATCTTGCAATCATTTCTCGACAGCGTCACTTAAGCAATTCTCCACAGGTGCCGACAAGTCTCTTGCAGCTTTGGTCTCACCGCCCTAAGCAGCGCTTTTAATGACACTGACAAGCGCACGGCCCGCCCTGTTCAAAGCCCAGCATCTGCTGGCCATCACTGATCTATCGCCCCTCGATATCGCAGGAATTTTGGAACTGGCGCAGTTCTATGCTGAAAATGGCAAGGGCCTGCCAGCCGATGCGCGGGTTTTAACCGGACAAACCCAGGTCAACCTGTTTTTTGAAAATTCCACACGTACCCAAAGTTCATTCGAGATTGCCGGAAAGCGGCTGGGTGCTGATGTGATGAACATGGCGATTGCCAATTCATCGGTGGCCAAGGGCGAGACGCTGCTGGATACGGCGATGACCATCAACGCCATGCACCCGGATTTTCTGGTGGTGCGGCATCAATCATCCGGCGCCGTGGAATTGTTGGCCCAGCAAGTGACTTGTGCCGTGATCAACGCTGGTGACGGCCAGCATGAACATCCAACCCAGGCGTTGTTGGATGCCCTGACCATCAAACGGCATTTTGGCCGGCTTGAAGGGCTTACGGTGGCGATTTGCGGTGATGTGCTGCACAGCCGCGTGGCGCGATCAAATATTCACCTGCTGTCCCGCATGGGTGCAAATGTCCGCGTTGTAGCACCATCCACTTTGCTCCCCTCCGGCATTGCGAATTTTGGCGTTGAGGTTTTTCGCGACATGAATGCCGGGGTGCGCGGGGCCGACGTGGTGATGATGTTGCGGTTGCAAATGGAACGGATGGGTGGTGCCTTTGTGCCGTCCCTCAGGGAATACTATAATTTCTTCGGGCTTACCGAGTCCAAACTTGCCGAAGCCAATGCGGGTGCCCTCGTTATGCACCCCGGCCCGATGAATCGTGGTGTTGAAATCGATTCAAGTGTTGCCGATGGTGCCCAATCGGTAATCCGCGAACAGGTGGAAATGGGCGTTGCCGTGCGCATGGCCGTGCTGGATGCGTTAGATCGCAATCGGAGAATGGCATGAATGCGCTTCGCAAAACTGATCGTCGGGCCTATGTGAATGCCCACATACTTTCCCCCCAACAGGGACACGATGGTATTGGTGGATTGTTGATTGAAGACGGCTGGATTCTGGCGGTTGGTTCCTCAGTCACCCGCGACAGTGTTGGGTCAAATGCCTTGGTCATCGATTGCAAGGGCAGGCTGATCATTCCGGGATTGGTGGACATGCGGGTGTTCACGGGTGAGCCTGGTTCCGAATATCGCGAAAGCCTGGCCAGTGCATCGGAAGCGGCAGCAGCAGGCGGCGTGACCACCATGATCGTCATGCCCAATACCAGCCCGGTCATCGATGATGCGGCGATTGTCGATTATGTGTTGCGCCGGGCAAGGGACACGGCCTTGGTGCGCGTCGCCCCCATGGCAGCGATTTCCAAAGGATTGGCTGGGGAAATGCTGGCGGAAATCGGCCTATTGAAAGCGGCAGGAGCCGTCGCCATTACTGATCCGGTCAGATCGATTGCCAATGCCAACCTGTTTCGCCGCGCATTGACCTACGCCCGGGATTTCAACATGCTGGTGGTCGCCCATGTTGAAGAGCCAACACTTTCAAGCGGTGTGATGAATGGCGGCGAAATGGCTTCACGGCTCGGGCTTTCAGGAATTCCAGCGATGTCGGAAGTCATGGCACTTGAGCGGGATTTGCGCCTCGTCGAGATGACGGGTGCGCGTTATCATGCGGCGCAAATTTCCTGTTCTGAATCGCTGAATGTCATCGCCAAGGCCAAGGCGAGGGGTTTGCCAGTAACCTGTGGCGTGTCGATCAATCATCTGGTTCTCAATGAAAATGATGTGGGGGCCTACCGGACATTTTTCAAATTATCACCGCCGTTGCGCGATGAAGAGACACGCCGCGCCTTGGTGGCGGGTCTGGCTGACGGCATCATTGACGTGGTGGTTTCTTCCCATGATCCGCAAAGTGCCGATACCAAACGACTGCCGTTTGCCGAGGCGGCTTTTGGCGCGATTGGTCTGGAAACCCTGCTGTCGGCAGCACTTTCACTTTATCACAGTGAAAACATATCGTTAAGGCGGATTGTTGAAGCCATGTCGCAAGTTCCGGCAGGTATTCTGGGATTGGAAACCGGCCGACTGGCGGCGGGCGCACCGGCTGATTTTGTGGTGGTTGATCCGCAATTGAGCTGGAAAGTGGAGGATATGAACTTGAAATCCCGTTCCAAAAACTCGCCGTTTGAGCACCGCACCCTGGAAGGTCGGGCTATCGAAACGGTCGTTGCGGGACGCACTGTTTACGCATACGTTGCCTGAATAACGGGAAGTGAACATGAGCTGGGTTGGATTTGCCATCATTGGTTATTTGTGCGGTAGCATTCCGTTTGGATTGCTGTTGGCGCGCTGGGCCGGATTAGGTGATGTGCGTGAAGTAGGTTCCGGCAATATTGGGGCCACCAATGTTTTGCGCATGGGCAACAAGAAAATTGCCGCCGCCACGTTGTTGCTTGATGGTCTCAAAGGTTATTTGCCTGTACTTGCAGCCGCACTAGCAGGCGCACCGCATGGCATGGTGGCCGCAGGGTTGGGCGCTTTGCTGGGCCATGTGTTTCCCATCTGGCTCAAGTTCAAGGGCGGCAAAGGTGTGGCAACCGGGCTGGGTGTGATTTTTGGCTGGTCATGGATTTTGGGATTGGTTTTTTGCACCGTTTGGCTGACCGGATTTTTTCTGACACGCATATCATCAGTCGGGGCACTGGCTGCCATGCTGGCAGCAGCCATTGGCGCCTATGTGTTGCAATTGCCAATTGGGTATTGGCCTTTCATGGTTTTGGCAGCGGTGGTTTGGGTCATGCACCGGGCCAATATCCAACGCATGCTTAAAGGTGAGGAACCCAAATCCTCGTTCAAAAAAACAACATGAGCGCCAAGCGTCAGTTGTCCGATGAGGAGCGGATTGACTGGATCAGACTTGCGCGGACAGAGAACATCGGGCCAATCACTTTTGGCCGCTTGATGCAGCGGTTTGGTTCGGCTGCGGCAGCCCTTGATGCCTTGCCGGATATGGCTTCACGGGGTGGAAACAGCAAGTCCAACAGGTTGTTTGGCCGCGATGCCGCCCATGCCGAAATCGAAGCAGCCAGCAAATACAACTCCCGGATTGTTGCCTTGGGTGAGCGGGGTTATCCGCCTTACCTGCGCCATATACCTTCTGCACCACCCTTGTTGTGTGTGGCGGGAGACGTTGATTTGGCGGACTGGGATGCGGTGGCAATTGTGGGTGCCCGCAATGCTTCTGCCGTTGGCCGAAAGTTTGCACGCATGCTGGCCCAGCGGTTTGCCGATGCAGGATTGCTGGTGGTTTCAGGTTTGGCCCGCGGCATTGATACGGCAGTCCATGAGGCCGCAACAGCATCGCGCACTGCTGCGGTGGTTGCAGGCGGCATTGACTATATGTACCCGCCAGAAAATGCCGACTTGCAAAAAGCCATTGCCAAGGAAGGTTTGCTGATCAGCGAAATGCCCATCGGTATGGCCCCCAAGGCTGAGCATTTTCCCCGGCGCAACCGGATTATCTCCGGCATTGCGCGGGCCACAGTGATTGTTGAGGCAGCACTGAATTCAGGTTCACTAATCACTGCCCGCTTTGCCAATGAACAGGGGCGCGAGGTTTTTGCCGTGCCGGGATCGCCACTTGATCCGCGGGCGGCTGGCACCAACAAGCTGATCCGCGATGGTGCAACGCTTCTGACAAGTGCTGAAGATGTGCTGGAAGCGCTGGCGACAATGCGAACGGTGGTATCCCAGTCTTTCCTGGAACCCGATAGTCACGGACTTCCTGATGCCGAGCCTGAAAGTGCAGCAGCGGACCGCGAGCACATTCTTTCATTGCTGTCGCCTTCACCTGTGCATGTTGATGACCTGGTGCGTGAAGCTCATTTAGATGCAGGAATCATTGCTTCCGTGCTGCTCGAACTTGAAGTGGCCGGACGGGCCACCCGCAGTCAAGGCGGCATGGTAGCGTTGCTTGGGTTGGAAGAGTGACCGCAGCAACCGGCCCTTCGAGGCTCGCAAGGGCCGGTTGCCGCAAATTACATATTGTGATGCGGTTTGAACGATGGAGTTGGCACTGATGAAATATCATTTCGCGACAATTGCAGCAGCCTTGTTGTTCTGTGCAACCTCGGCACACGCTGCTGACATCAAGGGCCGCGCCACTGAGATTCCCGATGCAGTCTGGAAAGACATGCAAGGCAAATCCTGGCACACAAATCTGCGTTGCCCGCCACGCAAGGACTTGCGTTATCTCGTCGTGCCGTTTCGGGGTTTCAACGGCAAAACCCAATTGGGCGAATTGATTGTGGCAAAGAGCCAAGCCGAAAAGATTGTGGCTGCATTTGACGAGATTTATGCCAGTGACAAATTCCGGATCGAAAAAATGAAACTTGTCGATGTCTATGGCGGTAGCGATGATGCTTCAACTGGAGACAACAATACCAGTGCCTTCAATTGCCGCACCGTGGCCAAATCAAAAGTATTGTCTTCCCATGCGCGCGGCACTGCGATTGACATCAACCCGGTGCAAAATCCCTATGTTATCTTCAAGAGCGGCAAACCGACAAAGAAGGATCCGTTTGATGAAGACGCCGAGCGCAAAGATTCAGTTGTCGGATTGATCACACCCGGCAGCATTGTGGACAAGGCTTTTGCCAAACAGGGCTGGAAATGGGGCGGATACTGGAAAAGCAAAAAAGATTTTCAACATTTTTCAGCTGACGGGAAGTAGGTCGTTTGGGTGGATGTCTCACCGCCCCCGCCTCCGCCCTTCAGGCACCTCCGCCCAGATGAAAAATCGGGGTGGAGGGTGTGGTCGGATACCGGTATTCAATCAATGCCCTCCAACCCGCCCCTTTGGCGGGGGAGGAGGTGGCCGAAGGCCGGAGGTGGGGGACCACGGAATGAAACCCACCCTCAAATATCCAACCCCTCCGCCTCAACAAACTGGGCGCGTTCGGTGATGAAGTTGAAGCGTTCCTCGGGTTTGTTGCCCATCAGTTGTTCAACGACGCGGGCTGTAGACGTGCGCATGGCATCACTCAGCGTGACACGCAACAGCAGGCGTTTTGCCGGGTCCATGGTGGTTTCCTTGAGCTGGGGAGCTGTCATTTCACCCAAGCCCTTGAAGCGGCCCACGTCAACCTTGCCACGTCCGGAAAATTCGCCCTTCAACAATTCGTCCTTGTGCAGATCATTACGGGCATAGGCATTCTTGCCGCCTTGGGTGAGGCGATAGAGTGGTGGCACTGCGAGATAGAGGTGGCCCTCATCAATCAGTTTCGGCATCTGGCGATAGAAGAATGTGATGAGAAGCGATGCGATATGGGCGCCGTCAACGTCGGCATCGGTCATGATGATGACCTTGTCATAGCGCAGATCAGTTTCGCGGTAGGAGGTGCCTGTGCCAGCGCCCAAAGCTTGCGTCAAATCAGACAATTGTTGATTGGCCGTCACCTTGTCTTTTCCAGCATTGGCAACGTTGAGAATTTTGCCGCGCAAAGGCAATACGGCCTGATTTTCGCGGTTGCGGGCCTGCTTGGCCGATCCGCCTGCCGAGTCACCTTCAACGATAAAGAGCTCCGATCCCTGCAATTGATTGGCCGAACAGTCGGCCAGTTTGCCGGGCAAGCGCAATTTGCGCACAGCGGTTTTGCGTCCGACTTCCTTTTCCTGACGGCGGCGCACCCTGTCTTCGGCGCGTTCGATAATCCATTCCAGTAATCTGTCGGCTTGGGCGGGATGGCCCGACAACCAATGGTCAAAATGATCACTGATGGCCCGGTCAACAATCTTCACAGCATCCAGGGTGGCCAATTTGTCTTTGGTTTGACCAACGAACTCCGGCTCGCGGATGAACACCGATAACATGGAACCTGATTGGACCATCACGTCTTCGGCGGTGATCACCCCTGCCCGTTTGTTGCCCGCCAGTTCGGCATAGTTTTTGAGTGATCTTGTAAGTGCCGTGCGAAAGCCCACTTCATGGGTGCCACCATCGGCAGTCGGAATGGTATTACAATAGGACGACATGAAGCCATCGTCGCCGCCGAACCAGGCCACGGCCCATTCGACGCTGCCGTGGCCGCCTTCCTTCGTCACCTTGCCAAAAAACGCTTCATCGACCACGCGGGTGCGGCCTTCCAGACGTTCTTCGAGAAAATCCTTCAGGCCACCGGGAAAATGGAAGACGGCGTTTTCGGGTGTGTCCTTGTCTTTTAAATGTTGGGGCGCACAGGTCCAGCGGATTTCCACGCCGCCAAAAAGATAGGATTTAGAGCGGGCCATTTTATAGAGGCGCGACGCCACGAATGTGGTGTTGCCTTTGCCGAAGATCTGTGGATCGGCGAGGAACTTAACAGTGGTGCCGCGCCGACCTGATACTTTGCCCATGTTCTGGATCGGGCCTTGCGCCTTGCCGCGGCGGAACTCCTGGCGATACAGCTGTTGACCCCTGGCGACTTCAACAATCAGATGTTCCGACAAGGCATTGACGACTGAGACGCCAACGCCATGCAAGCCGCCTGATGTATCATAAACTTTTGAATCGAATTTGCCGCCCGCGTGCAGCGTGGTCATGATGACTTCGAGGGCGGATTTGTCCTTGTATTTGGGATGGGCATCTACGGGAATGCCGCGGCCATTGTCGGTGATGGAAAGATATCCATCGGCTTGAAACTCGACCTCAATGCGTGTGGCGTGGCCTGCCACTGCTTCGTCCATGGAATTGTCGATGACTTCGGCAAACAGGTGGTGCAGCGCCTTTTCATCGGTGCCACCGATATACATGCCAGGGCGGCGGCGCACGGGTTCAAGTCCTTCCAGCACTTCGATGTCGGCTGCTGTATAACTTTCTTCACCGCGCGATTTTGCAGCGGCGGCAGATTTACCTTCCGATTTTGGTGGTGATTTTGTGACGGGCAGGCCACCAAAAAGATCATCAGCAGCTTGGGATTTGGACAGTGGCTTTGACATGCAATCAGCTCTAAATTCGAATCAAGTTGGCAGTATGACGGGGCCGGAAGCCAAATGAAACAACGGTGACCAAGTAGCACAGTTCAATATCGGGAAAGTAAAAATGGGCAGGATTTATCTGGCTTTGTTCGGCCTATACTGTTGTTCAAGTGCAGTTGGTGCGGAATCGACACTGACAGGTGTGGCAATTCAAGCTCTGCTATCCGACAAGTCACTCGTGGCCAATAGTGACGGCAAATCAATCGAACAGATTTTTCAAAAAAGCGGACTGACCTTGTATCTTGAAAATGGTGCACAGTCCCAAGGGTTTTGGAAAGTCGAAGGAAATACCTATTGCTCGCAATGGCCACCCAACGAAACCTGGAGCTGCTATGACGTGTTGCAAGACTGCAAAAACGTTACCTTTGTTTCCAAATCCGGCAAGCGCTTTCCGATGGAGCCAAAGAACAAGTAACCGGCACTTGTGAAGCATGAAGAATTCTCCTTTACTTCGAGCAGCCTTACCCTATTGAGACCGCGCCTCGATATTGAGGGACTTGGAAGGACTGAGATCATGACACAATGGACACAACACGCGACTTGGGATGGCCCGATCGTGATGATTGGTTTCGGCTCCATTGGTCGTGGCACACTGCCGCTGATCCTGCGCCACATCGGTTGCGACCGCAGCAAGATTACCATTATCGATCCCTCAGAGGAGTCGCGCTATGTTGCCGACAAGGAAGGCATTCGCTTTGTCAAACAGGCGATTACCAAATCGAATTACAAATCGATTCTGAATCCATTGCTGGATACCTATTCGCAGCCGGGCTTTATCGTGAACCTGTCGGTAGACGTGAGCAGTGTCGATATCATGGCCCTGGCCCGCCGCAAGGGTGCACTTTACATTGACACGGTTACCGAGCCTTGGCCCGGCTTTTACTACAATACAAAAATTGGCAATGCCGACCGCACCAACTACGCCATGCGTGAAACCATGTTGGCGCTGAAAGCCAAGCTTGGTCCTGGAACGACTGCCGTATCCTGTTGTGGTGCCAATCCCGGCATGGTCTCTTGGTTTGTCAAGCATGCGCTTTTGACCATCGCCAAAGACCTGAAGCTGAAATTTGACAAGCCCCAGTCACGCAAGGAGTGGGCTGGCTTGATGAAAAAAGTCGGGGTGAAAGGCATTCATGTGGCGGAGCGCGATACACAGCGCACCAAGAAGCCGAAGCCGTTAAACACATTCTACAACACATGGTCAGTGGAGGGATTTATTTCAGAAGGTTTGCAACCTGCTGAATTGGGTTGGGGCACACACGAAAAAAAGATGCCAAAGGAAGGCCGTCGTTTCAAGACGGGCACCAAGGCTTCAATTTATCTGGAACGGGCTGGCGCCAATACAAGGGTGCTGACGTGGACGCCGACGGCGGGTCCGCATTTCGGCTATCTGGTCACCCACAACGAGGCGATTTCGATTTCTGATTATTATACGGTGAAAACCGGCAGCCGGGTGACCTATCGGCCGACCTGCCACTATGCTTATCATCCCTCGAACGACGCTGTGTTGTCGTGGCATGAACTGCTTGGTTCCGGCGGTAATCGGCAGGGTGTGCAGCATGTTCTCACCGAAGACGAAATCTATGATGGCCGGGATGAGCTTGGCGTGCTGCTTTATGGCCACAAGAAAAATGCTTTCTGGTTTGGCTCGCGACTTTCCATTGAAATGGCGCGCGAACTGGCACCTTACCAGAATGCCACAGGCATGCAGGTGACGTCAGCGGTTTTGGCGGGCTTGGTATGGGCCATCGAGAATCCAAATGTCGGCATTGTTGAAACTGATGAGATGGACCATGAGCGCTGCATGCAGGTGCAAAAGCCTTATCTCGGTCCCTTGATGGGGCACTACACCGATTGGACACCGCTGGATTCTCGCGTGACCTTCTTTGATGAAAAGCTGGACCGCCGTGATCCCTGGCAGTTCAGCAATATCCTGATGCGTTAATCGAGCCTTGGTGAGGCTCAAAATTATCACGTAAACTATTCGCAAATCGGGAGAAGACCATGATTCGCCAATTCGCCTTTTTGTCTGCCCTGTGTTTATCAACGGCTCTTGCCCAGCCGCTTTCTGCTGAACCTGTGCATGGCTTTGCCATGCAAGGCACACCCCTGTTGCCAGCAGGCTTTGCTAACTTGCCCTATGCCAACCCGCAAGCGCCGCAGGGCGGCGTGTTGCGCCAGGCGGTGTCGGGTACATTTGACAGTGTGAACCCCTTCATCGTCAAGGGCACGGCAGCCACGGGTGTTCGCACCTATGTCGTTGAAAGCCTGATGGGCCGCAATTGGGACGAAGCGTTTTCGCTCTATGGCCTGTTGGCGGAAAGCATCGACGTTTCCGAGGATCGGCAAATCGTGACGTTCAAAATCCGGCCAGAAGCCAGGTTCTCGGATGGCACGCCTGTCACTGCGGCGGATGTGGTGTTTTCCATGGAAACCCTGCGCGACAAGGGACGTTCCAATTTCAAGAACAACTACAGCAAAGTCAAAACCGTAGAGACTCCGGATGATCATACGGTGATTTTTAAACAGGAAGCGGGCGACCGCGAACTGCCGCTGATCATGGGCCTGATGCCGATCATCTCGAAGAAGAATTGGGAAGGCCGGGTCTTCGATGAAGTCTCGGCGAAGCCATTTGTTGGCTCAGGGCCCTACATGTTTGGCGAAATAGTTCTCGATCAAAAAATCACCTACAAAAAGAACCCGGATTATTGGGGCAAGAATCTTGGCATCAACAAAGGCCTGTGGAACTTCGACACGGTTCGCTACGATTTTTACCGTGATGCCAATGCCGCATTTGAGGCCTTCAAGAAAGGTGATGCGGATATTCGCACCGAAGGCGATCCGGTGCGCTGGACATCCGGTTATGATTTCCCTGCCGTCAAGGATGGCAAGATCACCCTGGAAAAAGTCGTGCAGCGCACCCCTGCCCCAGCTTCGGGTTTTGCTTTCAATACACGGCGCAAAATTTTTGAAGATGTGAAGCTGCGCGAAGCCCTCGCCATGGCGTTTGATTTTGAATGGGCCAATGCCAATCTGTTCGGCAATGCCTTTGTCCGCACCTATGGTTATTTCTCCGGCTCGCCATTATCGTCGCAAGGCAAGAAAGCTGATGCGGCCGAAATCGCCATCATTGGCGCAGATGGCTTGCGGGCAGACTATCTCGATGGTTCCTATCAATTGCCTGTGACCGATGGTTCGGGCGGCGACCGCAAGATCTTGCGCAAAGTCGTGGGCCTTCTCGAAGAAGCGGGCTGGAGCATCAAGGACACGGGCATGGTCAATGGGGCTGGTGAAGTTCTGGCATTCACGATCGTCATTCAAACCGGCGACCAGGAAAAAATGGCCCAGCATTTCCAGCGCACGCTGGAGCAGATCGGCGTGAAAGTTGAAATCAAGAAAGTCGATGCCACGCAATTTACGGCCATCCAGAAAACCTATGACTATGACATGATCCCGGTGCAGTGGTTCAATTCGCTTTCCCCCGGAAATGAACAAACATTGTATTTTGGTTCATCGGGTCGCACCACTGAAGGCACGCGCAATTATCCTGGCATCGCCGATCCGAAAATTGATGCGGCCATTGAAGCGATGTTGAAAGCCAAGACCCGGGAAGACTTTGAATCCGCCGTTCGGGCTGAGGATCGTCTGTTGGTGGCGGGCCATTACATCGTGCCATTCTACAATGCAGGCGGACAATGGGTGGCGCGCTGGACCTATATCGGCAAGCCCGATGCCCAACCCCTGCCCGGTTTTGAAGCCACGACATTATGGCGCAATCCATGATCCAGATTGATGTGGTTTCAGATGTGGTCTGCCCTTGGTGTTATCTGGGAAAACGCAGGCTGGACAAGGCTTTGCTGCAAGTTCCTGAGATCAAGGTTCTAGTGGTCTTCAGACCGTTTTTTCTGGATGCGACAATTCCTCCGGAGGGACGGGACCGCCGGGAATACATGCTTGCAAAGTTTGGGGCGGAACGATTGAAGACCATCCACGATCCGTTGATCGCGGCAGGCAGGGAAGACGGCGTTGCCTTTGACTTCGACAAAATCACACGTTCACCCAACACGATGAACGCCCATCGCCTGTTGCGCTGGGCCCATGAAGCTGGTTGCCAGCGTGAGGTGGCCGAAGCCTTGTTCATGGCCTATTGGTGTTGGGGGCAAGATGTCAGCGATATCGAGGTTCTCAAAACCATCGCCATCGTCAACGGCTTCAACGGCCCGGATGTGGCGAAACATCTGGCGAGTGACCTCGACAAAAAGGAAGTGTTGGAAGAAGCCCAGTCCGCCAAGCAAATCGGCGTCACGGGTGTGCCAACCTATATCGTCAACAAGAAGTTCGGCATGGTCGGCGCACAACCTGTTGCGGCGATTGTTGACATGTTGAGGAAGGTTTCGGCCTAAGCCAAAGGGACCTCATCCGCCCCTTCGGGGCACCTTCTCCACCAAGGGGTGGAGAAGGGACAGGTCGCAATCATTGTCCCTTCTCCACGTCTTCGTGGAGAAGGTGGATCGCGCTTCTTGGCGCGAGACGGATGAGGTTCCTTCTAATCACGCCGCCAGTTTCACCAAAGTCTGCATCAGCTGCCGTGTGCCCTTGAGGCGCTCGGCTGGGGAACTCCAATCGCGCATGATCACCAGTTTCATGTCGGGCCGCAGTTTTGCCAAGGTGCCCTGGCCATTGATCCACTGCACCAGCTTCGCAGGATTGGGGAATATGCCGTTGCGAAGCGCGATGCTTGCGCCCTTGGCACCCGCATCCACCGCCTGAACATTTGCCACACGGCACAGCAATTTGATGGAAACGATTTGCAGGAGATGCTGCACTTCCTCCGGCGGTTTGCCAAAGCGGTCGTGCAGCTCAGCCCCAAATGCGTCAAGGTCTTCCTGGTTTTCAAAATCCGCCAAACGGCGATAAAGGCCCAAGCGCACTTGCAAGTCCGATACATAGTTTTCGGGGATCAACACGGACGTGCCGATATTGATCTGCGGTGACCATTGGCTATCGCCCTCACTGGCTGCTTCCCCGGCCCGCATTTGTGCCACGGCTTCTTCCAGCATGTTTTGATAAAGCTCAAATCCGACTTCGCGAATATTACCCGATTGTTCTTCGCCCAGCATATTGCCGGAGCCGCGAATATCCAGATCGTGACTTGCCAAAGTGAAGCCAGCACCCAATGAATCGAGCGATTGCAAGACTTTCAACCGGCGCTCCGCCGTTGGGTTCAAAGCGCGGCCTGATCCAGTGGTCAGCAAGGCATAGGCCCGGGTTTTTGAACGACCGACGCGACCCCTGAGCTGATACAGTTGCGCAAGGCCAAACATGTCGGCCCGGTGGATGACCATGGTATTGGCGGTTGGAATATCGAGGCCTGATTCAACAATTGTCGTCGAGAGCAAAACATCGAAAGAACGGTCATAAAAGCCGTTCATGATGTCCTCCAATTCGGTCGGCGTCATGCGGCCATGGGCGGCGCGAAATTTGACCTCGGGTACAGCTTGGCGCAGAAATTCCGATATTTCTTCCAGATCAGTAATGCGCGGCACGACATAGAAACTTTGTCCGCCGCGAAAATGTTCACGCAGCAAATGTTCGCGAATTGACACGGGATCAAAGGGCGCGATGTAGGTGCGCACCGCAAGGCGATCAATCGGCGGTGTGGCGATGATCGACATTTCACGCACACCGGAAAGTGCGAGTTGCAAAGTGCGGGGAATGGGTGTGGCGGTCAGCGTCAGCACATGCACATTGGCGCGCAGTTCTTTCAAGCGCTCTTTATGTTTCACGCCGAAATGCTGTTCTTCATCAATGATCAACAAACCAAGATCACGGAACTTGATTTGTCCGGTGAGCAAAGCATGGGTGCCGATAACAATATCGATGCTGCCTTCGGCCAATTGCTTTTTGGTTTGTTCCAATTCCTTTCGTCCGACAAGCCGCGAGGCATGGGCGATTTGCAGTGGCAGACCTTTGAAGCGTTCGACGAAATTCTTGTAGTGCTGGCGGGCCAGCAGGGTTGTGGGTACAACCACGGCCACCTGTTTTCCGGCATAGGCCGCCACAAAGGCGGCCCGCAGTGCCACTTCGGTTTTGCCAAAGCCAACGTCACCGCAAATCAGCCGATCCATGGGCCGGCCTTTTTGCAGGTCGTCCAGCACGGCTTCAATGGCCGACAATTGGTCTTCGGTTTCCTCGTAAGGGAAACGGGCGGCAAATTCGTCGAAAGCCCCTTCGGGCGGGGCCAAAATATCACCAGACTTGAGTTCCCGGGCTGCCGCCGTCTTGATCAGGTCATTGGCAATTTCGCGGATGCGTTCCTTGAGCTTGGCCTTCTTGGCCTGCCAGGCACCGCCGCCCAATTTGTCCAATTGAACGGTTTCGGATTCTGATCCGTAGCGCGATAGCAAATCAATATTCTCGACGGGTATAAAGAGCCGGTCATTGTTGGCATAAAACAACAGCAGGCAGTCATGGGGTGCCCCTTGCACCTCAATGGTTTTGAGCCCTTCAAAGCGTCCAATGCCGTGGTCCACATGCACCATCAAATCGCCAGGTGACAGGGATGACAGTTCAGAAATGACATCGGCAGCTTTGCGGGATTTGCGGGCCCGGCGCACCAGTCGATCGCCCAGAATATCCTGTTCAGTGATGACGGCAAGATCAGGCGTTTCAAAGCCTTCTTCGAGTGGCTGCACAACGATGTTGATCAGGCTTTTGTCTCGTGTCGTAACGTCCTTCCATGCTGTTGCCGGGGCAATGGCACCCACCTCATGGTCACGCAAAATGGTTGCCAATCGATCAGCTGAACCTTCACTCCAGGCCGAAATGACAACGCGCTTGCCGTTGGCTTGCAGGGTGGCGACATGACTGCGCACGGCATCATAAACATTACCGCCTGCTTCGGCCCGCTCGGCGGCAAAGGTTCGCCCTTGTTTTCCCTGAAACGAAATGGCCGAAGTTTCGGGGCGTTCAAAAGGTGTAACTTCAAAAACCGTGCGATCCGCCAAGGCCTGTTGCCAATGGCTTGGCATCAGACTCAAACGTTCAGGTGGCAAGGGCTTATAGGGTGCAGCACCAAAATTCTGCTTCGACAGGGCCTCGCGGCGGGCATCATAATATTCGCTGATCTGGGTATGCCGGGCACTTGCCGCTTCCTGCACCATATGGCTCAGCGAAAGAACCGCATCTGGCAAATAGTCAAACAGTGTTTCCAGTTGTGGATGAAACAGCGGCAGCCAATGCTCCATGCCCTGGTAACGTCTGGCGCTGGTGACGGACTCATAAAGCGGGTCAGAGGTGTCCATGCCGCCAAAGGCTTCGGCATAATTCTTGCGAAAGTTGGCGATGGCCTGCTGTTGCAGCAACACTTCATTGGCGGCGTCGAGTTGGAAAGTCTTCAATTGTTGCGTCGTGCGCTGTGTCGACGGATCAAAACTTCTGATGCTCTCCAGCGTGTCTCCAAAGAAATCCAGTCGCACCGGCTGGGCGGAACCCGGCGGAAATATGTCGATCAAGCCCCCACGCACGGCAAAGTCGCCGGGGTCCACCACTGTGCCGGTGCGGCTATAGCCATTGTCGGCCAGGAAAATTTGCAGCTTGTCGCTTTGTACGCGGGCACCGGGGCTGGCGCGGAAGCCGGCGTTTTCAATCATGCGGCGCGGCACAACGCGTTGCAGGATTGCATTGATCGTGGTGAGAACAAGTCGCTTGGCTTTGGGTTTGGCCAAAAATCCTGCGAGGGCCGACAAGCGCGAGGCAACGATGTTGGCAGAGGGTGAAACCCGGTCATAGGGCAGGCAATCCCAGGCCGGGAAACGCACGATTTCAAGATCAGGCGCATGAAATACCAGTTGCTCATCCAGCGCTGCCAAGTGCTGATCGTCAAGACAGACATGAATGAGGCTGGCATCCTTGAGGTTCGACACCATGGCTGGCAAGACATCCGCCAATAGACCATTCGGCAAGCCCGACAATATATGGCGGCCCGGCATTGCGACGCGGGATTTCAAGGTTTCCAAGGCGGTCATAGTTGGGGCCTGAATTTGAGCATTTCGAACAGCAGGGGCGATTGCAAAGCGGCAGGAATTTCGGTTTGAGCAGTCACCCAGGACAACAGGTCCTGATCGGGAATTTCAAGAATTTCTGTAAACTCATTTAGCTCGGTTTTTGACATGTTGGGTAGGCGTTGGCTTGCAAAACCGCCCACCAGCAAATCCATTTCCTTGATGCCACGATGGTTCGCCCGCCAGTTCAGGCGTTTGCGAATGATGGTCAATGGATCAGGTTCAGATTGCATGGTGAAGGCGTTATAGTCAGAACCGCTTGCGCTGCAACCGCTTCCGCGTGAAAAGACCATGATGCGCCCAACTCTACTGAATCCCCTGTTTGCCGATGCCGCTGGCCTGAAAGGGGTTGGCGACAAGATGGGCAAGCTGTTGGCCAAGGTGCTGGGCCGCGGCGAACAAACTGTACGGGTTGTAGACCTGGCCCTGCGCTTGCCTTCTGGTCTGGTTGATCGGCGGTATCGCTGTAAAATCAATCAATTGCCTGAACAAGGTGTGGTAACGCTTGAGGTTACCGTGGGACGCCACCTGCCGCCTTCAGCGGGTCGGAAAAACCTGCCTTACCGGGTGGAAGTCCACGATGAAACGGGCGACATGATTCTGGTGTTTTTCAAGGCCTTTGCAGATCATTTGAAAAGCATTCTACCGGAAGGTGAGCGGCGTTTTATTTCCGGCACCATCGAATGGTTTCGAGCTGAAGCGCAGATGTCGCATCCCGATCATGTTCTGACGGCTGAGGCTTTCAGCCAGTTGCCTGCGATTGAAGCGGTTTATCCGTTGACGGCCGGACTCTCTTCGAAGGCTTATGCCAAGGTTGCGGTTCAGGCGGTTGCACGCGTTGTCGATTTGCCGGAATGGCAAGATGCGGCTTGGCTGCAGAAACAACAATGGACAAGTTTTACTGAAGCCTTGCGTGTCAGCCATGCAATGCCAACGCCGGATGCCACCGACCCCCTGCATCCGGCGCGGCAACGTCTGGCTTATGATGAACTTCTGGCCAATCAATTGGCGCTTGGCATGGTGCGCCATCACATGAAGCGATCATCGGGCCGGGTGTTGAAGGGCGACGGAGCCATGCGCCGGAAAATCCTTGAAGCCCTGCCCTACAAGCCCACGCTGGCGCAATCTTCGGCAGTTGCCGAAATATTGGCTGACATGGCAACGCCCTTGCGCATGATCCGGCTATTGCAGGGTGATGTTGGGTCAGGAAAAACCTTGGTGGCCTTGCTTGCATTAACAGCAGCCGTTGAAGCCGGGGCGCAAGGCGCTTTCATGGTTCCAACAGAAATTCTGGCCCGCCAGCATCTTGCATCACTTTCCAAAATCGTCGGGTCCAGTGGATTGCGGCTTGGAATTTTAACAGGACGTGAGAAAGGCAAATTGCGCGAAGACATCTTGGTGGCGCTTGAGAAGGGCGAAATCGACATCCTGATTGGCACCCATGCCTTGTTCCAGGAGGGTGTAAATTTCCGCGATCTGGGACTCGCCGTCATTGATGAACAGCATCGCTTTGGCGTGCACCAGCGCCTTGCACTGCAATCCAAGGCCCAGCAGAGTCCCGACCTGTTGGTCATGACCGCAACACCCATTCCGCGCACTTTGGCACTGACGACTTATGGCGACATGGACGTGTCAAAGTTGCAGGAAAAACCTATGGGGCGTT
Organism: Hyphomicrobiales bacterium; assembly: GCA_031417515.1. GTDB lineage: Bacteria > Pseudomonadota > Alphaproteobacteria > Rhizobiales > Aestuariivirgaceae > Aestuariivirga. The sequence goes on along the minus strand of JANOVS010000185.1, from coordinate 7,157 downwards.
TGCCCATCGAAACCCGGGTCATGCCGCTGTCCAGAATTGATGAGGTTGTGGCAGGGCTGGCCCGCAGCATGGCCCAGGGATCACGTGCCTATTGGGTTTGCCCGTTGGTGGAGGAAAGCGAATTTGTGGACTTGGCAGCAGCCGAGGATCGCATGGCAGCTTTGGCCAAGGCCTATCCCGGCAAAGTCGGGCTGATCCATGGTCGCCTGAAGGGACCGGAGCGCGATGCCGTGATGGAGAACTTCAAGGCTGGACGCATTGCTATTCTGGTTTCCACTACCGTCATTGAAGTGGGTGTTGACGTGCCGGAAGCTTCCATCATGGTGATCGAAAACGCTGAGCGATTTGGTCTTTCGCAACTGCACCAGTTGCGGGGCCGTGTGGGGCGGGGAACAGCGAAATCCCACTGCCTGTTGCTGTATCAAGAGCCTTTGGGGGAGACCGCCAAGGCGCGACTGGAAATCATGCGATCAACCGAGGATGGATTTTTGATTGCCGAAGAGGATTTGCGATTGCGCGGGGCTGGTGAAATGCTGGGAACGCAACAATCGGGACTGCCAGTCTTTCGGATGGCGGATTTGTCCGTACACGGAGAATTGCTGGCCGCTGCCCGCGATGATGCAGGTCTGATTCTCAACCGCGATCCTGATCTAAAGTCGCCACGCGGGGAAGCTTTGCGCCACCTGCTCTATCTCTTCGAACGGGACACTGCGATCAGGCTTTTGTCTTCCGGGTAGTTTTCTTGAGAGGCTTTGCCATGGCAATTTCCGTTGCCAATTCCATCGGCTTGTCAGGGAAAACCAGTCCCATGGAAATCACAAGTTTCAGCCCGTCCTCAACGCTCATGTCGAGAATTTTGACATCAGATTCATCGACAAAAAACACATAACCCGATGTTGGGTTGGGCGTGGTTGAAACATAGATGGCATACATCTTGCGACCTGCTGGCAGACCAATCTGGCTGCTGTCCAGTTCACGCGAAACAAAGGCCACAGACCAGGCATCGCGGCGTGGCCATTCCACCAGGCAGACTTTTTGAAATGTTGCGCCCTTTTCGGAAAACAAGGTTTCGAAAATCTGTTTTGAACCTTTGTAGATCGACCGTACGATGGGCATGCGATGCAGCAGATTATCCCACCAACCAATCAAGGTTCGCCCCACCAGATTGGCACCCAAAAATCCTGCCAAAGTGATAATCAGCAGCGCAAACACCAACCCGGTTCCCGGCACCTTGAAGGGCAGATAATGGTCGGGATTGTAGACCGCAGGGATCAGCGGCTTGACCCAATTGTCGAAAATTGAAATGAACCAGATGGTTGCCCAAATGGTGATCGCAGCTGGCGCAAGAATAATAATGCCAGTGAAGAAATACGTGCGCAGCCTTCCAAATAGCGAAGACTTGCTCGCCGGAATGATGGGTTTGTTTGGTGAAACGTCGGTCATGACTGTTGATTGCAACATTGCGCGGTTTGGTGCAAGACACAACGCAAATGGGGCAAATGGAATTTAAGCGCGTTTTGTATCTGGTGTTGGGATGGTTGAGTATCGGGCTCGCTATCGTCGGCGTATTATTGCCAGTTCTCCCGACTGCTCCCTTTCTCATTCTGGCAGTCTGGGCTTTTAGTCGCTCCTCACCTGCGTTGGCTGAGAAGATACGCTCCCACAAAACATTCGGTCCTGTGATCAGGCAATGGCAAGATCATGGACTGATCCCGGTCAAAGCCAAGATTGCGGCGGTCGTTATGATGTCGATAACGGGAACATTCCTGCTGTTGTACAGCCCTGCTCCTCTCTGGCTCGGTATCGGCGTTTGTGTGACGATGGTGTTGGTCGCAATCTATGTCGTTTCACGGCCAAGCCGACCGCCAATTGCGTGACGCCTTTTATTCCGGTGGATATTGATCGGACCAGACGCGGGCGCGGGCTTCCGCTTCCAGCCGGGTTTCGCCATCGACCAGCAGCAGCAATTCACTATAGCGCGCTAGGATTTTACCGTGTTCTGCGGGTTTTGCGGTTTCCTGGGCCAAGGTATACCACATGACGGCGCGGGTTTCACTTTTCTTCACACCAGTGCCGCTCCAATACAAATCACCGAGGTAAGCTTGGGCTTCCGGATGGCGTTTGCGGGCAGCGGCGGTTAGCCATTTCAGACCAAGATCCGGATTTTTCTTCATGCCCTCGCCCTTCATGTTCATCATGCCCAAGGCATATTGAGCACCAGGATGGCCATAGGTGTTGGCGATGTGAAGATAATTGCGGGCAGCGCCTACAGGGTCGGATTTTATGCCGGCAGCAGGAATGCCAAGGCGCTTGTAGTGCGCGAGATGCAATTGGCAATCGACGTAGATGCGCAATCGCTTGGGATCCGGTTCATCGTAATCAGAACTCTCGGCAACACGCTGATAATAGGTGTAGGCCACCGCGTGATCAACCGGTGTGCCCTGTCCCATGCGATACATGGACGCCAAATACCAGTCCGCCACCACGTTGCCATCTTCGGAAGAGCGGCGGAAATATTTCAGCGCCTTGCCGAATTTGTCATCATTGTAAGCACGGCGGGCTTTTTTGAGGTCATCTGTCCAGAATGGAATGTTAATCGTTGGCAATTTGATTTTTGGCGGGGCAGGCAAATAGTGGAAAAAGCCTGCGCTCGCTTCTTCATCATCCCGTTCACCGGCATGGGCCGGTGCGATGGCCAAAATCAAGACAGCAGCCAGCAGCACCAGCCATGCTTTGCGCATGAGCCGGTGACTGGTTTTTGCAAGTTCTTTGTTCAAGAACTCAGATATCGGCGTAGACAACACCTTCAGCCGATCCTCCGGGATGGGTTACGGCTCCGCCAACAGCGGAACCAACGGTTTGAGCATATTTCCAGATTGCGCCAGAACCGTAGCCATGTTCGTGCGGTTTCCAGGCTTTTTTGCGTTCAGCAAATTCCTTGTCCGATACATCACAGGTCAAAGTGCCCGCTTCAGCGTCGAGGTGGATGATGTCGCCATCCTTCAGCATGGCGATGGGTCCACCAACTTGTGCTTCAGGTCCAACGTGTCCGACACAGAAGCCGCGGGTTGCACCAGAGAATCGACCATCGGTGATGAGGGCCATTTTCTCGCCCATGCCTTGGCCATAAAGAGCAGCCGTGGTGGACAACATTTCACGCATGCCGGGTCCGCCCTTTGGACCTTCATAACGAATGACCAGCACTTCGCCTTCCTTGTACTGCTTTTTGCTGACAGCTTCGAAGCAGGCTTCTTCGCTATCAAAGCAACGGGCGGGGCCGGAGAACTTCAGGTTCTTCATGCCCGCGACTTTTACAATGGCACCTTCTGGTGCCAGATTGCCGCGCAGACCAACAACACCGCCGGTGCGGGTAATCGGCTTGTTGGCGGGGTAAACCACATCCTGGTCGGGATTCCATTTCACCGATGCCATGTTTTCAGCCATGGTGCGGCCTGTCACAGTCATGCAATCGCCATGCAGGAAACCATGATCCAACAAGGTTTTCATCAGCAACGGGATACCGCCCGCTTCGAACATATCCTTGGCCACATATTTGCCGCCGGGTTTGAGGTCGGCGATGTAGGGGGTTTTCTTGAAAATTTCCGCCACGTCGAAGAGATCAAACTTGATGCCGCATTCATGGGCGATGGCGGGCAAATGCAAAGCTGCATTGGTGGAACCACCTGAGGCCGCCACTACTGTTGCGGCGTTTTCCAAAGACTTGAGGGTTACGATATCACGGGGACGGATATTGCGGGCGATGAGTTCCATGACTTTTTCACCAGCGGTGAAAGAGAAGGTGTCGCGGATTTCGTAAGGAGCTGGCGCACCACAGGAATAGGGCAGTGCCAGACCAATGGCCTCGGCCACGGTTGCCATGGTGTTGGCGGTGAACTGTGCGCCACAGGAACCTGCGGATGGGCATGCAACTTGCTCCAGTTCGTTGAGCTCTTCATCGCTCATATCGCCGACGGAGTGTTTGCCAACGGCTTCGAACACGTCCTGCACTGTCACGGGTTTGCCCTTGTAGGTACCCGGCAGAATGGAGCCGCCATAGATGAATACCGACGGCACGTTGAGGCGCACCATGGCCATCATCATGCCAGGCAGCGACTTGTCGCAGCCAGCAAGGCCGACGAGCGCATCATAGCAATGGCCGCGCATGGTGAGTTCAACCGAATCGGCGATGACTTCCCGCGACACCAGCGAGGCTTTCATGCCCTGATGCCCCATGGCAATGCCGTCGGTTACGGTGATGGTGCAAAATTCGCGTGGCGTACCTGCTGCTGCCGCAACACCGCGCTTCACCGATTGGGCCTGCCGCATCAGGGTGATGTTGCAAGGGGCCGCCTCGTTCCAGCAGCTGGCAACGCCAACCAATGGCTGGGCGATCTGCTTGGCGCTGAGGCCCATGGCGTAGAGATAGCTGCGGTGGGGCGCGCGTTGCGGCCCCACAGTTACGTGACGGCTGGGAAGTTTGCTCTTGTCGAATGTCTTGGCGTCCATGGTGATCCCTAGGCGGTTGTGATTCTGATTGTTGTTCTTAGCCGGATCCGGGTTCCTGCGTGGTTAATCACCTGATGATTTTCCACGCTTTTTCGCGGTCGGTTGTGGTTTTCTCCTAGAGCTTCATGGGAAGCGCATCAACCGGACTAAGCGCAAATTGCGGCAGATGATGGCTGGAGTTGCGTTGCAATCATGCGTAAAAAACAAATCCCTGACGTGTGACGTTTCTGCAACAGGTCGCCGTTCAAGACTACAATTGGATTTTAAATCGTGCCACACTCAACAGGTCGAATCCGAACAGGTCCATCATGAGCGAAACACCAACTACCCCTACCAATGCCGAGACGCTATCGTTTAGCTATGTCGAGCGAAAAGGCCTGTTGAAGTTGACGATCATCAATTTTCTGCTGAATGTTGTAACCCTCTGGTTTTATCGGTTTTGGGCCAAGACCCATGTTCGCAAACACATCTGGAGTTGCGTGCATATCAACGGCGAGCCGCTCGAATATACCGGAACCGGCATGGAGCTGTTCAAAGGGTTTCTCGTGGTTTTCGCCGTTTTTATTCTGCCCTATGCGATTTTTTCCGGTGTGGTTTATGTGGTTTACGGACCGGAATCGCCACTCCACATCATAGCTTATTTTGTACTTCTTTTCTTGATCCAGGTCCTGTGGGGGTTTGCCATCTACAAGGCACGAAAATACCAGTTGTCGCGCACCAATTGGCGGGGCATTCGCGGCACATTGGTTGGATCAGCATTGATTTACAGTCTTTTGCATTTTGGTTCGCAAATCGCCAAGAGCATGAGCCTCGGATGGTCAACGCCTGTCATGAACACGGTGTTGCAGGAACAAATCACCAATGACATGCGGTTTGGCGATGCGGCGTTCAAGTTCAAGGGACGTGCCGGACCGCTCTATCCGACATATGCCATGTGCTGGCTGTTGACCGGGGCTGCCATCATCGTCGCTATTGTCGTATTTTTCAGCTCGGCTGCTACGTCGGGTTATTTTCAGGATATATTCAATAGTGACAACAGCTTGGGCGACGAAGCTTTGCATTGGCTTGGCTTGGCGCTGGTGCTTTTGATCTTGTTCATCTTGGTGGCCATGGTACTGATCCCCATGTTATGGGCCATATACACCGCCAAAGAATTGCGCACATTCGCCGCCTATACCCGGTTTGACGGTGCTCAGTTTCAATTGTCGGCATCGACGTGGAGCGTCATCTGGTTGACCATCGTCAATTTATTCATTTTGATTTTCACGCTCGGTCAGGGTTGGCCTTACATCCAGCAACGTTTGGTCAGGTTTGTAGTGGATCGTTTGACGATTGAAGGCAAAGTCGATATTGACCGGATTGGCCAATCAACCGCCAAACTGGATAGTCGTGGTGAAGGGCTGGCAGATGCTTTCGACGTCGGCGGTTTGTAAGGAAGTTATGTAATGGCAATTGAAGCAATTTTCTTCGACGGCGAAACGGCGCGAGACCGGATTGTCACCCTGCGGAAAATTGACAACGATCTTGAGTTTGTTGGTGCCGACACGCCGCTGACGCGCTGGTCAATCAAAGGCCTTCATCCGATTGATCCGCCTACCCCCGGCCAAGCCTTTCGTATCACCCACGACAACAGACCAGGTGCAAGGCTGATTTTGCGCGACCAGTTTTTCATTGATGGCCTGGTTGCTCAAAACAAGCACTTGCGGGGTGGCTATGGCTGGCGTCATGTCGGACACGTTCTGGGCTGGACCGTTGCTGGATTGGCTGGTGCAACGGCGTTTGGATATTTTCTGCTGACAGTTTTGCCGTCCCAAGTGGCGGGCGTGCTTCCGGATACATGGCGAAATCGCGCCGGTGACCAGGTGGTGAAGTCTCTGGTTTCAGATGCCAAGCGCTGTCAAAGTGCAGGTGGCAATGAAGCAGTCGCCGCCATGGTTGCCGCACTTGCTGAAGGGAAACCCGATTTGCCCCCCGTATCGGTGGAGATTTATGACATTCCGATCATGAATGCTTTTGCCACGCCTGGCGGCCGCATTATCATCACCCGCGAGTTGTTGAATGAGGCTGATAGCCCTTCAGAAGTTACTGGCGTATTGGCCCATGAAATAGGTCACGTGGCACATCGGCACCCTGAGACTCAACTTGTCAGAATCGCCGGATTGCAGATTTTGATCAGCACCGTCACAGGTGGCGGAGGTGGTGACTTTACGGCCAATGTGGCCGGACTTGCCGCCTTGCTGCGCTATTCAAGGGAAGCTGAACTGGAAGCAGATGCCTATGCCCGCGACATCATGGAAGCCGGTTCTATTGATCCCACGGGCCTCAAGCGGTTTTTTGAGAAGCTTGTGAAGCTGGAAAAAACCATGGTTCCAGACAGTGATGACAACAGCCAGAAATCAGTGTTCGACAAAATCGGCAACGTGTTCTCAACCCACCCCGGCACTGAAGATCGCATCAAGAACATTGTGCCTTTGCCCGCTGATAAAAAGCCAGTGGTGATCATGACGGAAGTGCAATGGTTGGCACTGAAGAATATTTGTAGTTAGTGGCCCCCCCCCTCCGGCCCCCCCCCCCCTCCGGCCCCCCCCCACCTCCGGCCTTCGGCCTTCGCTAAGTAGCTTCGGCGGACGCAGTCGGCCACCTCCTCCCCG
>JANOVS010000184.1:0-1957 GCA_031417515.1 Hyphomicrobiales bacterium | reverse complement strand
ACCCTATCCCTGCCTATTATGAATAAATTTTATGATTTTTCTAACAGGCTCGTCTTTCGATGCAAAGACTGGCCCAATAATACAGTTAGGCAAACAGGAACAAAATGATGAACAAGACAATTCGAAATCATTCACAAATAGAAAAAACTCCGAGTTTGTTTCTTCTCGAAAACCCAATTGCTTCAAAGCCTCTGCAACTTCTTGATAGCTTGGAGATATTTCTTTATAGACTCTTGTATATTGCATTATGTAATAGGTTTTAAAATAAACGTAATTGTTTTACAGTTTGAGCATCTACTACTTTTTCCGTAACTACTCACGTAGTGTGGAAATAAAATAAATTAGCAAATAAAGAAAAAAGTTATACCTTAGATTGATGACAGAACAAGAAGCAATAGCGTTACGTGCAGAAAATGCTGAACTTCGCCAAGAGGTAAAATCCTTGACGGATAAAATAACGCTATTGCTAAAAGTAATGAGTCAGCCAATTATCAAAAAAGACTCACATAATTCATCCTTGCCACCATCGAGTGATTTATTTACACCTTCAAAAACTAAAAGCCTTCGACCACCGAGCGTAAATAAAAGCGGAGGACAGCCTGGACATGAAGGAACGACATTAGAAATGCGTTCCAATCCTGACAAAATTACGGACTTAAAAAATGCCTATTGCCAAGATTGTGGTGCGTCTTTAAGTTCTGCCACCTATATCTTAAAAGCTAAACGTCAAGTTATAGAAATGCCGCCGATATTGCCCATTTATGAAGAATATCGTCAATATAGCTGCGATTGTCCGAAATGTCAACGAGTACAGATAGCCGATTTTCCAATTGGGATTAATGCGCCTATTCAATACGGCAGTACCGTAGAATCCCTTGTATGCTATCTTTCAGTCTATCAATATGTTCCATTCGCACGCCTTCAAAATCTGTTTGCTCAAGTTTTTTCCTTACCCATTTCACAGGGGACGGTAGGCAATATACTTGAAAGATGTGCCGAAAAATGTGAAGGCGTTTATCAAATTATCAAAGCACAAATCGCTGAAAGTCAAGTCGTTGGCTCGGATGAAACAGGTGCTAAAGTCAATGGACAAAAATGGTGGATTTGGGTTTGGCAAAACATACTCAATACTTTTATTGTCCCGTCTAAAAATCGAGGTACTGAAACCATCGAAACGATTTGGGGAAATGCCTTAGCTCATACTGTTTTAGTAACTGACCGATGGGCAGCTCAATTAAAGTCATTTACTAAAGGACATCAGATGTGTTTAGCTCATTTACTCCGAAATATTATCTTCTTAGAGGAATCTGAAAAACACCCTTTTGCGCCTCAATTTAGACAATTAATGATAGATATTTTTGACACTCGAAAAGTACTGGTTAAACAAAATAAACCATACGCAGAAGAGGACAAAGATGCCAAAGAACTAGAAAAAAGGCTTAATGATTTACTTTTACTAACGGTGGATAAGGATAACTACCCCAATACTCTCACTTTCCAAGCATCTATGCTTAAACATCGAAATCATATATTGCCCTGTCTTTACAATTTAGATATTCCCCCTGATAATAATGGTTCTGAAAGAGCCATTAGGAATATTAAAGTTAAACAAAAAATATCGGGTCAGTTTAAATCGGGGCAAAATGCCTTCTGTGTCATTCGCTCTGTCATTGATACCCTTCGTAAAAGAGGCGTAGAGGTACTCCCTTGCCTAAATTTAATCATTAAACTACAACCTGTGTAGTTACAATTTTTTTTTCTATTTCTTTCCTTTCGTTAAGCCAATGAACGGATGCCTTTTTTGATGTCGCAGAACGGTTGCACCCCTGCATACCCGCCGCTTTGGGCTTTGTGCGTGGGCTTTTGCGGCGGGTTGGCAGGGGTGCGGTGTTCGATGAAGTTCTTTATTTTTTTTTATTTTTTTATATATCTAATTGGACAATTTTCACTTGCTACC
>JANOVS010000183.1:0-12284 GCA_031417515.1 Hyphomicrobiales bacterium | reverse complement strand
TGCCTTGAAGCAGGTAGGCCAATATAATGCACACTGCGAACAGCAAAATGCTGAGTGTTCGCCAAAACAGCACAGGGTCACGTTCAATCAGCGGTTTGTGGCGGGTCGAAATCAGGCTGGTATTTGGTTTGCGCAAATTTGTTGTAAAGGCGGACAATGCATCCGTGCGTTTTTCAGGATCAAGATGCAGGGCATGTTCCAAGGCTGCATCCATCCAGTCTGGAATGTCTTTGCGCAAATTTGCCGCGGACACGTAACGCAGCCTTTTGATGATCGCAGTGCTTGCAATGCCTTTGCCATAGGGCAAATGCGCGGTCAGCATTTCATAGGTGATAACAGCCAGTGAAAAAATGTCAGATCGGTTTGATGGCGGTGTGCCGCGCAAATTTTCCGGTGCCGTATAATCAGCCGTGCCCGCCGGCGTTTGGTCAGTATGGTTTGCTTCATCACTCCAACTGGCTGCACGGGAAGAACCAAAATCAATGATTTTAACAGCGCCTTGGGCGTTGATCATGACGTTGCCGGGTTTGAGGTCGAGGTGCAGAACATCCTTGCGGTGCAAGGCGCGCAGTCCCAGTGCAATTTGTTCAACGATGGCGCGGACCGTTTCCAATTCCGGGTTTGGATTGTCGCGCATCCATTGTTGCAAGGTCTTGCCTTCAAAATACTCCGTGACGTGATACAGAAAACGCCGTTGGGCGGAGGTGGGATGGTAGCGCAAAGTGTTGGGGCTGAGCAGAAGTCGCCCCAGCCATTCCTCGCGTGTGAAAGCTTCAATGTAAGCTGTGTCGTCATTGAAGTTGGGAGATGGCGTCTTGATGGCAACAACATCATTGCTGCCCGTTTCCCGGGCAAGATAAACCTGGCTGCGGCTGCTTTCCTGAAGGGTTCTGATGATTTTGAAGTTATCAAGCTGATCACCGGCTGACAGCAGTTTTGGAAACGGCAGCGAGGTTGCTGATGCGCTGTGGCTATGCTCATCGGCACTTCCGATGTTGCTGATGTGCACGACCTGGCAGGTGAGGTTGTCGGTGCTGCCAATCTTGAATGCGGCATCCACGATGCTTCTTGCACCCTCTGCGAATGGCTCGCGATTTTCCAGAACCAATTTAAGCATATCGGTTGGTGACAAGGCATCATGAATGCCATCGGTTGTGAGCAGGAACATGTCATCCGCTTCCAGTGCCTCGTGACGATAGTCAATTTCCAGATTATGGCTGATGCCGAATGAGCGAGACAAATGGTCAAGGCCACCACTGAGTTTTACGCGATGGTCGGTTGTGAGTTGTTCCAACTTGTTTTTGCGGATGCGCCATATTCGGCTGTCGCCAACGTGAAACAGATGGGCGGAACCAGCTTTCAATACGATTCCGGAAAACGTGCTGATCATGCCGCGGCCTTCGAAGTCAAAGCGCTGGCCTTGGGCGAAGAGCCAAGCGTTGGTGGCCTTCAGAACGGTGGCAACTGATTTTTTGACGGTCCAGCTTTCGTGCGTGGAATAATAGTCTTCAAGGAATGAGCGCACACAACATTCGCTTGCTTCTTTGGCGGCTTCACTTGACGACATGCCGTCGGCAATGGCGATGGCAACACCTTTGGCCGCAAGCAAATGGCCTTGGGGCACAACAATACCGTAGGAATCATCATTGCGGGATTTTCGTCCCGCAATGGAGTGCTGGCTGATGTCCAGTTTAATTGTGGCGTCGCTCATGTCACGTCTATAAAGGCAATGCTACCATCTGGCATTTCTTCAGCAATTTGTCCCCGTGGGTCTTCAATGAACAGCCAGACAAAGGCAAGTGCAAGAGCAGACCCAATGGCCGCCGCCAGAAACAAAGTTTGCGCATCGAATGACGCATAGATTGTGAGAAATATGACACCACCAACATTTCCAAAGGCTCCCACCATGCCGGCGATTTGACCGGTCAAGCGCCGCTTGATCATGGGCAGCATGGCATAGACGGCACCATTTCCGGCGTTGACAAACAGCGAACAAAACACGGTTGCCAGCACAGCAAATACCAAACCAGAGGATTGCCCCATTTTGCTCATGGCGAAATAACCAAGTGCAGTTCCGGCCAAGCACACCATGAGGATCCGTTGACGGCCACACCGGTCGCTGAGATAGCCGCCGATGGGGCGGGCAAAAAATGTTGTGAGGCCAAAACTTGCGCCCAGGAAACCTGCAACAGCAAGTGACAAGCCGAAAGTGTCTTTGAACAAGAGTGGCAAAACCGAAACGACAGCAAGTTCAGAACCAAATGTGATGCAATACACGAGATCGAGCACGGCAACCTGGCGGAATTTATAGGCATGGATACTGGCAACCGGTTTTTGGAAAATACCCTTGTTGATGCGCCAGGTATCATAAAGTTGGGCGGCATAAAGTGATCCTAGACCAGCATAGATGATGTTGACGTTGGTTGTGGAGAGCACATTCAAGGCCGCCGGTCCAAGCTTATAGGTCAAGAGTGCCAATGTTGCTGCGATTGGTGCTTGCATGATGCAGTAGAGAAAAAAATCAGCTTTGCTGGAGACTTCCATCGCGCCCATTTTTTTAGGGCTGAAATAGGTTGACCCCTTTGGCATATCAGTCACTGACAGATAATAAATTCCGGCATAGGCGATAGCGAGTACGCCGGTACAGCCAACGGCCCAGCGCCACCCGTCGGGTCCACCAAATGCAATGGCTATGGCAGGCAGTGTGACTGCTGCCGCGGCTGAACCAAAATTGCCAAGGCCTGCATAAAGCCCTTGGGCCAAGCCTGTTTCGCGGGCTGGATACCATTCGCCAATGATGCGAATTCCGACGACGAAACCTGCACCTACAATACCAAGGAGGAAGCGCGTGAACGCCAGTGAAGTAAAGTCCTGAGCCAGTGCAAAGGCGAGACAGATTACACCCGATATGGCGAGCAGGGCCGAGAACATGACTCGCGGCCCAAGTTTATCGACGAGTATGCCAACCAGAATACGTGCAGGTATCGTGAGGGCCACATTCAGTGCGAGCAATGCCGCCACCTCTTGCTGGCTCAATCCTAAACTATCCCGGATGGCTGCCATCAATGGCGCATGATTGAACCACACGACGAAGCTGACGAAGAACGCCATCCAGCTGAAATGCAGAATGCGAATGCGGGGCTGCAAGCTGAAAAACGGGAAACGCGATTGTGCAGTGCTGGTCATGATGTTCTCCTTCATGCGTGTTGCATCGCAAAAGAAGTGCCACATCCGAAATGACCGCGACGAATTGACAAGTTGCTGAAATCAATTGATTTATCAATCTGACCAAAAACCAGGCAGTGGTCTGGATGCCTTTAATATCCGCAGATCGGAGGGCATCATGCCTATAAGTTGTGCGGTGCAAGAAATGATCTAACGCTGTAGAGTTTTGAGCTGCGGCAACTAAACATAATCATATCATTGAATTAGGTGAAATCCGAAAGGTGAAAACGGACTGGCACACCACTTGCTCCTCTCAAAGCATCAATTGCTGCAATGCACAAGGCAAACATGACTTGGCCATTGCAGGGGAGAGCTGGTAATGAAGAAACGAAAACTTGTCATTGTCGGCAATGGCATGGCACCGGGGCGCATGCTGGAACATTTGTTTGAGCTTGCACCCGACGCCTATGACGTCACGATTTTCAATGCTGAACCTCGGGTCAACTATAACCGGTTGATGCTGTCACCGGTATTGTCCGGTGAGAAAACCTATGAGGATATCATTACCCATGGTGATGACTGGTATGCCCTTCATGGTGTGACGTTGCACAAGGGCCGCCGGGTCGACGTGATAGATCGTCAAGCAAAAACCGTTACCGCATTTGATGGCACAGTTGCTGCTTATGACAAGCTGGTGATTGCCACGGGTTCGGTTCCCTTCGTCATTCCGGTTCCCGGCCATCAATTGCCAGGGGTTGTCACCTACCGCGACCTTGATGACGTGGAGAAGATGTTGGCAGCCGCCGTGCCAGGCGCAAAGGCCGTGGTGATTGGTGGCGGCCTTCTGGGTCTTGAAGCGGCAGCGGGCCTGAAAATGCGCGGCATGGAAGTGACGGTTGTGCACCTCATGCCGACTCTGATGGAGCGACAGCTTGATCCACCGGCGGCGCATTTGCTGGAGCAGGAGTTTGAAAAGCGCGGCATCACCATACGTACCAAATCCAACACCCATTCCATTCTGGGTGAGAGCAAAGTCAGCGGCTTGAAGCTGGAAGACGGCACAGAATTGCCCTGTGACATCGTCGTCATGGCGGTGGGTATCAGGCCGTCAACGGCGCTGGCCAAGGCCAGTGACATCGCCGTCAATCGTGGCATCGTTGTTGACGACCGGATGATCACCAGTGATTGCGACATTTTTGCCTTGGGCGAATGTGCAGAGCACCGTGGCACAGTCTATGGCCTGGTTGCGCCGCTCTATGAAATGGCGCGGACCATTGCCGAGGTGCTGGTGGAAATACCATCGACCTATGGCGGCTCTGTGATGTCGACAAAATTGAAAGTCACGGGCGTTGACCTCTATTCGGGGGGCGACTTTGCCGAGGCCAAGGACCGTGAGGAAATCGTGCTGCGGGATGCATCACGCGGTGTCTATAAAAGACTGGTCATCAAGGAGAACAAGATCATCGGCGTGGTGCTGTATGGCGAAACATCAGATGGTCCGTGGTTTTTTGACAAATTGAAAAAGGGCGAAGACGTATCGGAGGATCGCGACATGCTGATCTTCGGCCAGGCCTATGCGGGAGGCTCCCCCCTGGACCCTACGGCGGCCGTTGCAGCCTTACCGCCTGACGCAGAAATCTGCGGCTGCAACGGCATATGCAAGTCAAAAATCACCGATGCGATTTCAGCGAAGGGATTGACGTCGATTGATGATGTGCGGGCCCATACCAAGGCATCTGCCTCCTGTGGTTCGTGCACAGGACTGGTTGAAAAGCTGTTGGTGCTTTCGTTGGGCGAGGGTTACCAGCCCAATGCCGTGCAACCCCTGTGCAAATGTACGGAACTTGGTCATGCCGATGTGCGTCGGCTGATTGTGGCCCAGCAGATCAAAACCATTCCCGCACTGATGCAGCAACTCGAATGGAAGACGTCATGTGGCTGCGCCAAGTGTCGTCCGGCTTTGAACTATTATCTGATTGCCGAATGGCCGGGTGATTATGAGGACGACAACCAGTCGCGGTTCATCAACGAACGTGTTCATGCCAACATCCAGAAGGACGGCACCTATTCCGTGGTGCCGCGCATGTGGGGCGGCATGACGACGGCCGCTGAACTGCGTGCCATCGCCGACGTGACCGACAAGTTCCAGATTCCCGCGGTTAAATGCACAGGCGGCAAGCGTATCGATTTGCTGGGCGTGAATAAGGAAGACTTGCCCGGAGTGTGGGCGGACCTCAATGCCGCCGGCATGGTGTCAGGTGCCGCTTACGCAAAGGGTTTGCGCACCGTGAAGACATGTGTGGGGTCGGATTGGTGCCGCTTTGGCACGCAGGACTCAACGGGCCTCGGCATCAAGCTGGAGAAATTCATGTGGGGGTCCTGGACACCGGCAAAAGTCAAGCTCGCCGTATCGGGCTGTCCGCGCAACTGTGCCGAAGCCACCTGCAAGGACATTGGCGTGATCTGCGTGGATTCTGGTTATGACATTCACTTTGCAGGTGCTGCGGGCCTCGACATCAAGGGCACCGAACTGCTTTGCCATGTTGACACAGAAGAGGATGCCATTGAAATGATTGCGGCCCTCACCCAGCTCTATCGGGAGCAGGGGCATTACCTCGAACGCATTTATAAATGGGCCAAGCGGGTTGGCATCGGGTCCATCAAGCAGAACATCGTGGAGAATGCCGAAAAGCGCCGATCCTGTTTCGCGCGCTTTACCCATGCACAGACTTTCCTGCAAGTTGATCCGTGGGCGGAGCGTGTTGCCGGAAGAGATGCCCATGAGTTTGTTCCCATGCGGGCATTCCCGACATTGATGGCAGCGGAGTAGAAGATGGATTGGATCGATGTTGGTGCCATGGCGGATATACCTCCGCGTGGCTCGCGCCTGGTGTCAACGCCAACGGGCGATATTGCCCTGTTCAAAACCGCGGCAGGTCGCATCTTTGCGTTGTGGGATAAATGCCCGCACAAGGGAGGTCCCTTGAGCCAGGGCATTGTGCATGGTGACAGTGTGACTTGCCCCCTACACAACTGGATCATCGGGCTTGAAACCGGAGAGGTCAAAGGGCCCGACCAAGGCTGTGCCCGCCGGGTTGAAATACGCCTGGAAGCCGGGCGCATTCTGTTGCCAGCAGATGCGCTTGCTTTGCGGGCCGCCTGAATGACCGGGGCAGTCACGCGCACAACCTGCCCCTATTGTGGCGTTGGTTGTGGTGTTCTGGCGACACGTCAAGTCGATGGCAATTTGTCGATTACAGGTGATCCTGACCACCCGGCAAACTTTGGCCGCCTGTGTTCCAAAGGCTTGGCCTTGGGTGAAACCTTTGGCGTCGAACAACGCCTTTTGAAGCCGCGCATTCTCGGCAATGATGTCGCATGGTCTGAGGCCACCGCTCATGTTGCCGATAAATTCTCGGCGACGATCCATGAGCACGGCCCTGAATCCGCGGCGTTCTATGTGTCGGGGCAATTCCTGACCGAGGACTATTATGTCGCCAACAAGCTGATGAAGGGCTTCATTGGTTCTGCCAATATTGATACGAATTCGCGGCTCTGCATGGCCTCGGCGGTGGCGGGTCACAAACGTGCATTCGGCGCTGACATTGTTCCGTGCAATTATACTGATCTGGAGGAGGCCGATCTGGTCGTTCTGGTCGGTTCAAATCTCGCCTGGTGCCATCCCGTGCTGTTCCAACGCTTGCAGGCCGCCCGTGAAAAACGCGGCAGCAAGTTGGTGGTCATTGATCCGCGCCGCACCATGACGGCGGAATGTGCTGATCTGCATTTGCAGATCAGGTCAGGTTCTGATGTCTCCCTGTTCAACGGACTGCTGCGCAACCTCTACAGCCGCGGTGAGGTTGATTCACGTTTCATCTTTGCCCGCACCAACGGTTTGGCCGAAACACTGGTGGCGGCCAATGTCCACAGCGATGCACGTGTCAGTGCAGATACGGGGCTGACCAGCAGTCAACTCCACAGTTTTTACAACCTCTTCGCTACCCACGCCAAAACTGTCACGGCCTTTTCCATGGGTGTTAACCAGGCAGCGGATGGCACGGACAAGGTCAATGCCATCATCAATTGTCATCTGCTCACGGGGCGCATTGGCAAGCCAGGCACGGGGCCATTTTCCATCACCGGCCAACCCAATGCCATGGGCGGTCGGGAAGTTGGCGGACTTGCCAATATGCTGGCGGCCCACATGGATATCAGCAACCCTCAGCATCGCGATGCTGTGCAGGGGTTTTGGCAATCGCCACGCATGGCCAGCAAGCCGGGCTTAAAGGCCGTGGACATGTTTGACGCGGTGCTCGACGGCAGGATCAAGGCCCTATGGATCATGGCGACGAACCCCGCCGTCAGCATGCCCAACTCCACCCGCATTGCAGAAGCATTGAAAGCCTGCCCCTTGGTTGTTGTGTCCGATGTGACGGCGAACACGGAGACTGCGCGATTTGCCCATGTCTTGCTCCCGGCCATGGGCTGGGGTGAGAAAGATGGCACCGTCACAAATTCAGAGCGCCGGGTTTCACGGCAACGAAACATTGTGCCAGCACCGGGAGAGGCGAGGGCAGATTGGCGCATCATCTGTGATGTGGCGCAACGCATGGGTTTTTCCGGGTTTGATTTTAAAAATCCCGCCGGGATTTTCGCCGAACATGCAGCCCTCACACAGGTCTTGAACAAGGGCAGCCGTTCACTCGATCTCGCTGCTCTTGCGGCCCAGGATTATGATGGCTTGAAGCCGCAACAATGGGGAGGTGGCCGACCCTTTGCCAATGGGCAGTTTGAAACGCCAGATCGCAAAGCGCGATTTGTTGCCACGCCGACGGTTGCCGTCAACTCTGCGGTCACCGGGACGTTCACGCTCAACACGGGCCGCATGCGGGACCAATGGCATACCATGACACGCACAGGTCTGGTGCCGAAACTGTTTGCCCATCGCGCCGAACCCTATCTGGAAATTTGCGCCGGTGATGCTGCGAAGCTCCAGCTAGGGGACGCTGATCTTGCAACAGTGCGGGGAGAACAGGGAGCCTCGGTTGTGCGCGTCATGGTCACAGAGGCCGTTGCGCCAGGCGAAGTATTCCAACCCATGCACTGGAGCAGCTCCTTTGCATCAGCAGCCAAGGCGAACAGTGCTTGCGTCGTTGTGGTGGATCCTGTGAGCGGGCAACCGGCACTCAAGTCTGCTTCTGTTGCTGTCTCCCGTTTTCCCGCATCGTGGTATGGCTATGGTGTATCGTTACAGCCGATCAGAACTGAATTTGACTATTGGGCCATCAAGCCATTGGCCAATGGTCAATCCTTTGAATGTGCGGGCCTTGCACGGCCTGAAAACTGGCAAAACTTGCTGGCTGATCTGATCGACTTGCATGATCCGGCATACGATGTGTCGTTCGTCGCATCAGGTTCAAATGGGTGTCGGTATGTAGTGACACGCAACGGCGCATTGCAGTTTGCATTCTTCGCCAGCGACAAACCCCTTCAAGCCAGTCGCCATTGGTTGCAACAGATGCTCGGCAGCAATGTCGTGGCGTCGGAAATTCTGGCGGGCAGGCCTGCCGCCGCCAGTGCCGATATTGGCTCTATTGTCTGTTCCTGCAACATGGTGGGCCGTTCACAAATCAGTACAGCAATTGGTGCAATGCCAGGAGCCTCCCTCCACATGATATGCGAAGCGACGCGCGCGGGCATGGGCTGCGGGTCTTGCCGTCCGGAAGTCCAGAAGATCATCAACGAGACATCAATCTACGCCCAGGCAGCCGAGTAGTCTCCAAATACTGATTGATGACGTTTGCGCCAATCGCGGCTATCAACCAACGACTCAATGATTTTTTGGAGCGATGTGATGGCGAAGTTGAAGTGGGGCATGATTGGTGGTGGAGAGGGCAGCCAGATTGGCCCCGTGCATCGCATCAGTTCAGCCATGGACGGACGATTTGACCTGAAGGCTGGTGCCTTGGATGCTGATTCCGCCAAGGGGCGTGACTTTGCCTTGCGCCTTGGCATCGGTGCAGATCGGGCCTACGGCGACTGGCGGGAAATGCTGGAAGGAGAGCGGGATCGCCGGGATCGCATCGATCTTGTCACCGTTGCCACGCCGAATGCAACGCATCACGCCATCACCAAGGCTTTCCTTGACGCTGGCATTCATGTCTTGTGCGAAAAGCCCATGACTGTGACGGTCGCAGAAGCCGAGGACATTGTGGCGACGAGCCAACGCACGGGTGCCATCTGTGCCGTGAACTATGGCTATTCGGGCTATTCACTGGTGCGCCACATGCGGGCCATGATTGCCCGGGGTGACCTTGGAAAACTGCGGCTGATTGTGGTTGAATTCTCCCACGGTTTCCATGCTGATGCAGCCGATGCCGACAATCCCCGCATGCGTTGGCGCTATGATCCGGCACAGGCTGGCATTTCTGGCCAGTTTGCCGATTGCGGCATCCATGCCTTGCACCTCGCCAGTTTCCTGTCGGGCCAGAATGCCGAAGAGCTTTCAGCGGATTTCGTATCGGCCATCGCCGACCGCAAACTGGAAGATGATGCCATGGTCAATGTGCGGATGGATGGCGGAACAACCGTCCGGTTGTGGACCAGTTCGGTGGCCATTGGCAGCTTCCACGGGTTTAACATCCGGGTCTTTGGTGAAAAAGGGGGCCTTCGCTGGGCGCAACAATGGCCGGACCAGTTGCAATGGACACCGCTGAATGGCCGAACCGAAACCATTGAACGAGGGAGTGGCGGGCTGTCACCTGAAGCAGAGCGTGCCACACGCATTGCAACCGGACATTCGGAAGGCATGTTGGTGGCCTTCGCCAATATCTATGCTGATCTGGCCGATGTGATTGAAGCGCGGGCAAACCATGCGGCTCCCGATCCGCAGGCTCTGCATTTTCCGACAGCCGTTGATGGCTTGCGTTCCATCGCTGCCATCAGTGCGGCAGTTGAATCGGCAAAGGCAGGTGGCGTGTGGAAAGATGCAAGACCACCCAGCCTGCGAAGTTAAGGCAAGTGGAAGCTTGTCGCCAATCACTCAAATATTTTCCGACGTATGAATTTCAAAAGGCAATAGTATTGTCGGAGCTGGATGTTCAATGTTGCTGTCACGGGAGCGGATCATTGCTGCAACCGCCTGTTCCGCGAGGGTGCGGAGTGGATGTGAAATCAGCAGGTTGATGGTGCCGTCCAGCAAAGCATTTTGCGTCACCTCGGTTTTGTCATAGCCAACGACGAAAATATCCTTGCTGCGACCGGATTCGCGGAGGGCGGCGATTGCGCCAGATATGCCGCCACCACAAACGAACAAGCCAGCGAGGTCCTGGTGCTTGAGTAAAATGTCTTCGGTGATTTCGCGGGCGATGTTGGCATTTTCAAAAGTTGATTGCGGTTCCAGCAAAACCAGGTTGCTGGCGTGTTCGCGAAGGTAGGAACGAAAACCGCTTTCGTTGGCTTCCTGCGAGCGAAAGCGATGGTTGCCAACCAGAATGCCAATCTTGGCCGAATTATTCCTGCAAAAACTTTCGAAAGCCCAACCAACAGTGCGTCCGACTTTCCAAGCATCCAATCCGACAAAGCCGACATTGCACCGGGCGGTTTGAGGGGAAATGATTCCGAAGGTCTTTTTACCTGTTTCAGCCAGGCGTTCGATGGTGGCAGATACAATCGGATGCTCGGTTGCGACGACGCCGATGACATCGGCGTTTTGGGCCAAATGAGTGAGTTGACCTGAAACATTTTGAGGTGATATTTCATCTTGATAGTCAATTTGAAGCAGAACCTCATGATCCCGAATGGCGTGTGCTGCATCTTCAAAAGCCTTGGCCAGCATTTTGTAAAAGGGGCGATTGCGTTGCATCAACAGCAAACCAAGGCGCAGTTTTGGGCGGGTTGTCTTGAGACCCTCCTTGATCGAGCCGATGCCGTAGAAACCCACAGATTCTGCGGCACTGAGGACAGTAATAAGGGTTTGCTTGCGCACCTTGTCCGGCTCATGCAAGGCACGGTTAACGGTTGAAACAGATAGATCTGCTGCTTTCGCTACATCCTGAATTGTTGCTCGTGACACACTTGTCTCCACCTCAAATCAGTTCAAAACAGCCAAAAGTCGGCTGAAATAAAATGGCATGAAATAAATATTCTATTGTCATTGGTATTGCATTGATTTGTTCTAAACGCCACCCTCATTTTCAGAAAATGCGCTTGAAGCGCTGGTGTATTGGGGTTGGGAAAGAGGATGGACGATCTGCAATTTGGCACACGTAACAAGCGCGGCGACTGGACGCCCAGTGCTGTTCCGCAGATTGCATTTTTCTGGAACCGTCCGTTTGACCTGATGGCATGGGTGAAGTTTCTGGTTGGCTATGTCTGGCCATGGAACGCCTTTCACATGGCGATCACGCTGCTCTATTGGCACTATATTCTCCCGGATTGGGAGACGATGAAGAGTTTGAGTCTGAGCTGGGCAGTTTGGCTTTATGCCGTGAACTGCGTCGGCATCTTCGTCATGTATGGCACAATCGAGTATTTCTACTATTGGAAGCGCAAGCAAAATACCCGCTTCAAATACAATGCCAAATTCCCCGGCGAACAACCGTCAGACGTGTTCTGGTTCAAATCCCAGAACATCGACAATGTGCTTCGCACGTTCCTTTCCGGCATCACCATGTGGACGCTTGTGGAAGTGCTCATGCTGTGGTGTTTTGCCAATGGCTATGTGCAGTGGATCAATTGGGCTGAACATCCCTATTGGCTGGCGCTGTTGCTGTTCCTGACACCGGCAATTCATGAGCTGAATTTCTTCGTCATCCACCGTGCCATCCACATTCCGGTCTTCTACAAATGGATTCACTCGGTGCACCATAATTCGGTGAACCCGTCGCCGTGGTCATCGTTGTCGATGCATCCTATTGAAACATTTCTCTATCACGGAGTCGTCTGGTGGCATCTTGCGATTCCATCAAACCCTCTCATTGCGTTGTTCCAGTTGCACATGGCTGGCTATGGTGCACTCAACGGCCACATCGGCTTTGACAAGCTTGAAATCACAAAAGAAACACCGCTCGATAGCCATGCCTATATTCACTACCTGCACCACAAGCATTTCGAAGTGA
>JANOVS010000182.1:0-5822 GCA_031417515.1 Hyphomicrobiales bacterium | reverse complement strand
AACGAGGAATGCATGCCCAACTCTGCAAGCTACGGGCAGTTCTGCCCGGTTTCCATGGCCGCCGAAATATTCTGCGCCCGGTGGACAGCGCTGATATTGCGGGAATTGCTGTGCGGCACGACCCGCTTCAACGACCTTCGCCGCGGTGTGCCACGCATGTCGCCGTCGCTGTTGTCCAAACGCCTGAAGGAACTCGAAATTGCAGGTGTCATCCGGTCAACACCAAGCAAGAAGGGAGTCACCGATTACCGTCTCACAACGGCGGGTGAGGATATGCGCCCCCTCGTCATGGGACTTGGCGTATGGGGACAACACTGGGTCGAAACCAAACTCTCACTCAGAAATCTCGATCCGTCCCTTTTGATGTGGGACATGCGCCGAAGCCTCAATCCAAAACCGTTGCCAAGACGCCAATGCTGCATCCAATTCTCCTATAGCGACGTTGCAGTAAGCCAACAAAATTGGTGGCTGCTGATTTCGGCCACTGGTGTGGTCGACTTGTGCAATGCCGATCCTGGCCACGAAGTCGACCTCCTGGTCAGTGGCTCATTGCGCGCCATGACATCGATCTGGATGGGCATCAGCACGATCAAGGCCGAGGCCGCCAAGGGTGCCCTCGATATCAGTGGCGAGCCCGCAATTGCCTCTGCAATGCAGGAGTGGCTGGGTCTCAGCCCCTTCGCCCAGGAGAAAAGTCGCCTGGCAGGTTAATTGGCGCTGTCGATGAAGTCATAGGCCAGCACAATTGGAATATCTCAATGCAATCTGCCAATATCAACCATGACCGGAAAAACCACCATTCTCGAATTCGCCAAAAGTCCGGCGGAAGCCATTTGCATCACGTACGGCAACAGGCCGGATGCGCTGATCGAAATTTTGCACGATCTGCAACATAAAGTGGGCCATGTGCCTGAAAACACTTTGCCGATTATCGCCAAGGCACTGAACCTGTCACGGGCGGAAGTTTATGGTGTGGCGACATTTTACCACGACTTTCATTTGAAGCCGACGGGCAAGCACCACATTAAAATTTGCCGCGCCGAAGCCTGCCAATCGATGGGGGCGCGGGAATTGCAGGCCATGGTCGAGAAATTTCTGGGTGTCCAAATGGGCGGCACAACGGCTGATCGAAAAATTACTTTGGAGGCAACTTATTGTTTGGGGCTTTGCGCCTCAGCCCCTGCCATTTTGGTGAACGACAAACCTGTGGCACGGGTCACTGCGGCCAAGTTTGAAAAGCTTGTGGGAGAATTGGCATGACCACAAAAATTTATATCCCCCGCGATTCTGCTGCCAAAGCCGTTGGAGCCGATGATGTGGCAGAGGCCATTGCCGCTGAGGCCGCCAAGAGAAACATCAGTATACAGATTATTCGCAACTCTTCGCGCGGCATGTTGTGGCTGGAAACTTTTGTTGAAGTTGAAACCATACCAGGCCGCGTCGGCTATGGCCCGGTTGAAGTTTCAGACATCACCTCACTGTTTGATGCAGGCTTTGTCGAAGGAAAAACCCACAATCTTGGCCACGGTTTGGTTGAAGCCCTGCCCTATTTGCAAAACCAGGAGCGCCTGACTTTCGCCCGCGCTGGAGTCACCGATCCGGTGTCAGTGGCAGATTATGTTGCTCATGGTGGTTTTGAGGGCTTGGCGAAGGCACTCACCATGCCGGGAGCTTCAATCGTCGCAGAAGTCACCGAGTCAGGATTGCGCGGCCGGGGCGGTGCGGGTTTTCCCACCGGCATCAAATGGAAAACTGTTCACGACGCAAAAGCCGACCAGAAATATGTTTGCTGCAATGCTGATGAAGGTGACTCCGGAACATTCGCCGACCGCATGGTAATGGAAGGTGATCCATTCATGCTGATCGAAGGCATGACGATTGCGGGCATCGCCACAGGTGCCACCAAAGGCTTGATCTACATCCGCTCGGAATATCCCGATGCGATTGCCACGATGAAACAGGCCATCGAAATCGCCACGTCGGCAAATTGGCTCGGCCAAAATATTCAGCATACGGATCATTCTTTCAGCCTCGAAGTGCGCCGTGGTGCAGGTGCCTATATCTGCGGCGAAGAAACCGCCATGCTGGAATCGCTTGAAGGCAAGCGTGGCATGGTGCGCGCCAAGCCGCCCATTCCCGCCTTGCAAGGCCTGTTTGGCAAACCGACAATCATCAACAACGTGCTGTCTTTCGCGGCCGTTCCCTACATCATGGCCAAGGGTGGCACGGCCTATAAAAACCATGGCATGGGTCGTTCACGCGGCACCCTGCCCTTCCAACTTGCAGGCAATATCAAGCAAGGTGGGCTGGTTGAGAAAGCCTTTGGCATAACACTGGGTGAATTGATCAACGATTTTGGTGGCGGCACCTTCAGCGGCAAGCCCCTTCGCGCCGTGCAAGTTGGTGGACCACTTGGATCTTATGTTCCGGCCTCACAACTTGCCATGCAGATGGATTATGAAACATTCGCCGCTGCCGGAGCCATGGTCGGCCATGGCGGTATCGTGGTGTTCGATGCAACGGTTGACATGGCCCAACAAGCCCGTTTTGCCATGGAATTCTGCGCCATCGAATCCTGTGGCAAGTGCACCCCCTGCCGCATTGGTTCGACTCGCGGTGCTGAAACCATCGACAAGATTGTTGCAGGTGAAAATCGCGACGCCAACATCACACTGCTCGAAGACCTGTGCCAGACCATGACCGACGGCTCTCTCTGCGCCATGGGTGGCCTGACGCCGATGCCGGTGATGAGTGCACTCAAATATTTTCCAGAAGATTTCACGCAGCCCCAGCGCATTGCGGCGGAGTAATTTCCATGTTGATCAAAGAAACCGATTACGGCACGCTGCCATCCAAATCCACAAACATGGTGACGCTGGAGATTGACGGCATCGAAGTCACGGTGCCAGAAGGCACGTCGATCATGCGTGCCGCCATGGAACTGGGCACCAAGATTCCAAAGCTCTGCGCCACGGATACGCTCAATGCTTTTGGTTCTTGTCGATTGTGTTTGGTGGAAATCGAGGGCCGCAAAGGAACACCCGCTTCGTGCACCACACCCGTTGCACAAGGCCTCAAGGTTCGCACCGAAAACGACCGCCTGAACAAATTGCGCAAAGGCGTGATGGAACTCTATATCTCCGATCATCCCCTCGATTGCCTCACCTGCGCTGCCAATGGCGATTGTGAATTGCAGGACATGGCCGGCGCCGTGGGCCTTCGCGATGTGCGTTATGGCTATGCCGGAGACAATCACACTTCAGCAAAACGTGACGGCGGCGAAGAGAATTTCCGCTTCAAGGCCAAGGATGAATCCAATCCCTATTTCACCTTCGATCCGGCAAAGTGCATCGTCTGCTCGCGTTGCGTCAGGGCCTGCGAAGAAGTGCAAGGCACCTTTGCCCTGACGATTGATGGCCGCGGCTTTGCTTCCCATGTTTCGGCAGGCATGGATGAAGGATTTCTGAATTCAGAATGCGTGTCGTGCGGTGCCTGCGTGCAGGCCTGCCCCACTGCAACACTCACCGAAAAATCCGTCATCGAAAAAGGCCAGGCTGAACACTCGTTGGTCACCACATGCGCCTATTGCGGCGTTGGCTGTTCTTTCAAGGCCGAGATGAAGGGCGATGATGTTGTCCGCATGGTGCCTTACAAGGATGGTGGTGCCAATGAAGGACACTCCTGCGTCAAGGGCCGTTTTGCCTGGGGCTATGCCACGCACCAGGACCGCGTCACCAAACCGATGATCCGCGCCAAGATAACTGATCCGTGGACGGAGGTTTCCTGGGAAGAAGCCATCGGTCACGCAGCGGGTCGATTCAAGGCCATCCAGAAAACCCATGGTCGTGGTTCCATCGGTGGCATTACCTCGTCGCGCTGCACCAATGAAGAAGTTTATGTGGTGCAGAAAATGATCCGCACGGCATTTCAGAACAACAATGTTGATACCTGCGCTCGGGTCTGCCATTCGCCAACAGGTTATGGCCTTTCCAAAACCTTTGGCACGTCAGCCGGCACCCAGGATTTCCGCTCGGTTGATGAAGCAGACGTTATCGTCGTCATCGGTGCCAATCCCACCGATGGCCATCCGGTTTTTGCATCACGTATGAAAAAGCGATTGCGTGCAGGTGCCAAGTTGATTGTGGTCGATCCCCGCAAGACTGACTCTGTCCGCTCACCCCATGTCAGGGCAGCCTTCCATTTGCCGCTGATGCCCGGCACCAATGTGGCCATCATCAATGCCATGGCCCATACTATCTTGACGGAAGGTTTGGAAAACAAGTCGTTCATTGCCGAACGCTGCGACGGCGACGAATTTGCCAAGTGGACGTCATTCATCCGTGAACGGATCAATTCACCAGAATTGCTGGGACCCATCGCGGGTGTGGACCCTGAAGCCATTCGGGGTGCGGCCCGGCTTTATGCCACGGGGGGCAATGGGGCGATTTACTATGGCCTCGGCGTTACCGAACACAGCCAAGGCTCCACCATGGTCATGGGCATGGCCAATCTTGCCATGTTGACGGGAAACATCGGGCGGCGCGGTGTGGGGGTCAATCCCTTGCGCGGCCAAAACAATGTGCAAGGGGCTTGCGACATGGGCTCGTTCCCCCATGAGTTCTCCGGCTATCGCCATGTGGGTGACGACACGGTGCGCCAGATGTTTGAAACAGTCTGGCAAACAACGCTGGATTCAGAACCTGGCCTTCGCATTCCCAATATGCTCAATGCCGCCGTTGAAGGCACCTTCAAGGGCATCTTCATTCAAGGCGAAGACATTGCCCAATCGGACCCCAACACTAAACATGTAACTGAAGCCCTGGAAAACATGGAATGCGTTGTCGTGCAGGATTTATTCCTGAATGAAACGGCAGCTTTCGCCCATGTGTTTTTTCCAGGCACTTCGTTCCTCGAAAAAGACGGCACCTTTACCAATGCCGAGCGCCGCATCAACCGGGTGCGGCAGGTGAAGAAGCCGATGCAGGGCAAACATGAGTGGCAAGTGGTTTGCGAATT
This sequence comes from Hyphomicrobiales bacterium, assembly GCA_031417515.1. Classification (GTDB taxonomy): domain Bacteria; phylum Pseudomonadota; class Alphaproteobacteria; order Rhizobiales; family Aestuariivirgaceae; genus Aestuariivirga. The sequence goes on along the minus strand of JANOVS010000182.1, from coordinate 806 downwards.
GGCCCAGGCCATGGGCTATGACATGCGCTATGATTCTTCCTCCGACATCATGGATGAAATCGCCCGCGTGACCCCGACTTTCAAAGGCGTGTCTTTTGCTCGGCTTGACGAATTGGGTTCACTGCAATGGCCGGTCAATGATGCAGCGCCCGATGGCACACCGATCATGCATATCGGGAAATTCGTGCGCGGCCTCGGACGATTCATGATCACTGAGTATGTACCAACACCTGAACGCAGCACCCGCGAGTTCCCGCTGATCCTCACCACGGGCCGGATACTTTCGCAATACAACGTGGGCGCACAAACCCGGCGCACAGAAAATGTCGCGTGGCATGCGGAAGATGTTCTGGAAATTCATCCCCATGATGCGGAAGTGCGCGGCATCAAGCATGGCCACATGGTTTCCATCGCCAGCCGCATGGGTGCAACGTCGCTGCGGGCTGATGTAACAGAGCGCATTCCACAAGGCGTTGTCTATACAACATTCCACCATCCAGTTTCGGGCGCCAATGTCATCACCACGGAATATTCCGATTGGGCCACCAATTGTCCGGAATACAAAGTGACGGCAGTGCAGGTTACACTCTCTAACCAGCAGTCTGAATGGCAGGAAGAATGGGAAGCCCGTGAACGTGAAAACAAGCGCGTGGCGGCGGAGTAGGTTAGACTGAATGCGTGGCAACACCCCCTCCCCCCTTCGGGGTACTCCCCCGGCCAAGAGGCCGAGGGAGAAAGAAACGTTTCTCTCCCCTACGCGCAGCGTGGGGGAGTACCCCGAAGGGGGGAGGGGATGTTGCAGCGGG
>JANOVS010000181.1:0-30939 GCA_031417515.1 Hyphomicrobiales bacterium | reverse complement strand
CAGGACCAAATTCTCGCAAGCTGTTGCAGAAACTCACGGCCACAGACTTGTCGAATGAAGCCTTCCCCTGGCTCACGGGCAAAGCCATCAGTGTCGGCCCTGTTTCGGCCCATTGCCTGCGCGTCAACTTTGTTGGCGAATTGGGCTACGAGTTCCACCATCCAATTGAACAGCAAGTCGCACTGTTTGACCTGCTGATGGACGCCGAAAAAGAATTCAGTATCAGGCCCTATGGCATCAAGGCCATGTCATCGCTGTCGATCGAAAAGAGTTATCGTCTGATTCCGCGCGAGCTTTCCATTGAATATTCGGCCTATGAATCGGGCCTCGACCGATTTGTGCATCCGAACAAGGGGCAATTCATTGGTCGTGACGCGCTGGTGGCGGGGCGTGAAAAAGGCCTGAACTGGAACTTTGTCACGTTGGAAGTGGATGGCATTACCGATGCTCACTCAGACGTTCGGGGATCCGAGCCGATCTATGCGGGGGGAAAATTGATCGGTCGCGCCACCAATGGCGGCTTTGGTTTTCGCGTCAACAAATCCTTGGCCCTGGCCATGTTGAAACCGGAACACGCAACTCTCGGCACTGAGCTTGAGGTGAAAATTCTCGACAAGCTGTTCAAGATGCGGGTGATTGGCGAAAGCCCCTATGATCCCGAGAATGTTGCCTTGCGGGGTTGATGCCAGGTAACCAATTAATGGGCAGCACAGAGCAGAGTTACGGACGTGGCATTATCTTTGTGCTGCTGGCCACCTTGGGCTGGTCGCTGTCTGGGGTTTTCGTGCGCGTCATGCCGGAACTTTCGGGTTGGCAGATCAATTGCTGGCGCGGCTTTTGGACGGCGGTGACGATTCTCTGCTATCTGGTCGCGGTTTATGGCGCGGAGACGGTGGTGGTGTTTCGCCGGATACCCGTTGTCGGTCTTTTGCTGTCTGCCGGATTTTTCGCCTTTGGTTCGACGATGTATGTGACCTCCCTGACACTGGTGAGCACGGCGGTGATTTCAGTGATTGGTGCCAGTTCACCGCTGTTTACCGGGCTTCTGAGTCCTTGGGTGACGGGTGAAAAGCCGGGGCTTGCCGCATGGTTTGCAGCAATCCTCGCTTTGGGCGGCATGGGGGTGATCGGCTGGAATGGCTTGGAAACCGGCAACGCCATCGGTATCGCCGTTTCACTGCTGGTGCCCATCAGCTTTGCCATCCAGACCCTGACACTCCGACGCTACCGCAGTGTGGATATGACTCCAGCGATTTGTCTGGGTGGTGTGTTGGCTTTTCTGGGATCGGGGCTTGCCGGGTTGTGGTTTCAGCAGGGTGGTGGATTCAATGTGCCGCTGCATTATGTGGCGTTGCTGGCCGTCATGGCTTTTGTGCAACTGGCCATACCGCTGATCTGGTATGCCAAAGGGGCGAAATCCGTGCCGGCCATTACGCTGTCCTTGATCGTCATGCTGGATGCCGTGCTCAATCCGCTATGGCCGTGGCTGTTCGTCAATGAAGTGCCGGAGAGGACCACATTCATCGGCGGTGGCATCATCATCGTTGCCGTGCTGGTGTCGATTGTCGGCAACCAGATTTTCAAACGAAACTGATGGTGAATTGAGTGTCGAGGCAAGCAGCTACACTTACCGGGTTTTCGGCCATTCTCATGTGGGCGTTTCTGGCGTTGCTTTCCACGGCAACGGGTCCGATTCCACCCTTTCAACTCACCGCAATGGCTTTCGCCATCGGTACATTTGCCATCATGGTGACCTGGCCCTTTCGGCAACATGCCATCAAAAGTCTCAACCAGCCGTGGCAGGTTTGGCTGACAGGCAGTCTGGGGCTTTGTGTCTATCATTGCCTGTATTTCTTCGCGATACAGAATGCGCCGCCCGTTGAGGCAAGCCTGATTGCCTATCTCTGGCCGTTGCTGATTGTCTTGTTTTCGGCGCTGTTGCCCGGCGAGAAATTGAAGTATTGCCATGTCGTTGGTGCTGTGCTGGGTTTGGCCGGGGCATTCCTGATCATTACCAAAGGCGGACAGATCGGTTTGACAAGCGGTGTGCAGAGCGGCCATGTGGCGGCATTGGCTTGCGCCTTTGTCTGGTCGGGCTATTCCGTGCTGTCGCGCCGATATTCAGCTGTGCCGCCTGATGTGGTTGCCGGCTTTTGTCTGGTGACGGCGGTGGTGGCTGGCCTCATTCACTTGGCCTCCGAGATCACAGTTATGCCTGCTTCGCCCCTGAACTGGCTGGCGCTTGTGTTGCTCGGCGCGCTGCCGCTGGGGTTTGGGTTCTTCACCTGGGACATCGGCGTGAAACGCGGAGACATTCAGGTGCTGGGTGCAGCGTCCTATGCCGCACCCCTGTTGTCCACGCTAGTACTACTGGCTGCCGGGTATGCGGAATTGACGGTGGCATTGGTGATCGCTTGCCTGCTGATCACGTTGGGTGCGGTGATTGCTGCCAAAGACATGCTATTCGGAAAAACTATCTAAAGTTATTCTTCCGTGTACGGAGTTCTGCAAATACTTCGGCGTCGGTGGCCTGTTCCATTCCCAGATTTTTGCGGATCTCCGGTGAATTGCAGCGCATATAGGGATTGGTTTTCAGTTCATCACCGATTGTCGTGGGGCAGGTCATCTTGCCTTGGGCCCGCAAGCCTGCAACTTCCGTGGCGCGCACTTGAAGTGCGCGGTTTCCCGGTTCAACCGACAATGCAAATTTGGCGTTGGCCTCGGTATATTCATGGCCGCAGTAAACCGAGGTCATGGGCTGCAAAGTGGCGAACTGGTTCACCGATTTATACATTTCATCCATGGTGCCTTCAAGCACCCGACCACAGCCCATGGCAAACAGGGTGTCGGCAGCAAACAACAGATAGTCATCGTCGAAATGAAAGGCGATGTGGCCAGCCGTATGGCCAGGGCAGGCGTAAACCCGCAAGTCGCGTTGGGCGATCTTGAATACGTCACCTCCGGCAACAGTTTTGGTGATGCCGGGAATCTTGTCCTTCTCCAAAACAGGACCAATGATCTGGCAACCATAGGCTTCCTTGAGTTCAAGATTGCCATCGACATGGTCCGAATGGTGATGGGTGGTGAGAATGTGGGTGAGTTGCCAGCCGCGCTTTTTCAGCTGGGTGACAACGGCTGTTGCATCGGGAGCGTCAATCGAAATGGTGGTGCCCGTGGGGTGGTCATGCACCAGCACGCCATAATTGTCGTCGCGGCAGATGAATTGATGAACGCTGAGATGGGCCATGGCTTGGTGTCCTTTATGTGTATGATGTGCCTCAAGGCAGCAGGCCATGCAAATGTTTTATATAGGGCCGGAGGCAGTTCACGCGAACACTTGTTTGCGCTAGCATCGATTTATGGATGTTGTTGACCTGCGTGAGTTCTACAGAAGTGACCATGGCACTGTCACGGCCAAATTGATCGGTCGGCAACTCGCAGGGTTTGCAAAACCTGGGCTGACGCAAACCGTCATGGGAATAGGTTACGCAACACCCTACTTGCAACTATTGGCACCTCCGCCATCCCTGACGCTTTCCTTCATGCTGGCCCAGCAGGGTGTCACCCATTGGCCTAACGGTGCCTTGAACCGATCAGCGCTCGTCGACGCGTCTGACTTGCCACTGCTCGAAAGCACCATTGACCTCGCCCTGGTGGTGCATGGACTCGAATTTGCTGATACACCGCTTGATACTCTACAGGAGATTTGGCGGGTGATGGCACCCCAGGGGCGTTTGTTGCTGGTGGTGCCAAATCGCCGGGGATTATGGGCTGCATCCGAAGCCACGCCATTTGGATATGGTCAGCCGTTCTCACGTGGGCAGTTGGCCGGCCTGTTGAAGGAGGCAAAATATTCCGTCACCCAATGGCGCAGCGCCCTTTGCCTGCCGCCCCTCAAAAATCCAGGATTTTTAAGGGCCGCACCTGCCATTGAAGCTCTGGCCGAAAGGGCGTTTCCCCGTTTGTCAGGTGTGACAATTGTTGAGGCGATGAAGCAGGTCTATGCTTTTTCCTCCGGAAAACGTGTGCGGCGGCCCTTGCAGCGCTTCAGGCCTGTACTTTTGCCATCACCCCAGCCGACGCGGCGTGAAACCGAGGACTAAATGTTTCATCTCAACGGTTCACAGCTAGGCCAATTTAGGTTTAAAGAGTTGATGCTTGAACTGGATTTTGCATGACCGATAAACCAAATTCCGATAATCGCGGTGCTGCCCTCGAAGCTTTGCGTCGCGAACTTGATGCACTTGATGACACCATGGTTGAGCTGTTGGCCAAGCGTTTTGCCGTGACGGCCCAGGTCAAGAGTTTCAAGCAAGTCACGGCGAAAACCGCCATGTCGCCGCTGCGACCTTCGCGCGAGGTGGAAATCCACCGCCGCTTGTTGGCTAAGTCGAAGCTGGTTGACCTTGATCCGCTCATGGTTTTCAAACTTTGGCGTGGCATTCTCACCCAATCCAGTCTCAACCAGTCAGCCATTACTTTGCATGTGTCGCGCCGACTCAGCCAGACCATGGGCCACCGCTTGCGCATCCGCGATCATTTTCCCGGCATGGTGGTGGAGGAATGGCGCGATGAGGCGCAAGTCCTCACCCAGGTTGGGGTGAGTGCGGGAGATATTTGTGTGGTGGAAACTGCTTCACCCTGGGTGGAAGGTTTTGTAGCGGGCCTCGGTGGCACGGCCCAGGTCATTGGATCCCTGCCGGTGCTTTCTGATGTGCAAGTGCCGCAACTCCTGATCATCGGAAATGCGCCTGTTGAAGCAACGGGCGACGATGAAACCTTGTTGATCAGCAATGGCAGTCTGCCCCGGGACTTTGCCGTGCAGCCCCTGTGGCAGGTAAAAAATGGCGCTTACAAACTATCAGCACTTGCCGGATTTCACTCGGAACAGGAAGCCCCGTTGGTGGGTGTGATGCGCTCCAACGCCGCCCTTGGCCTGAAGGTGGCCGGACGTTATCCTTCGAGGTTAGAGATTTGAGAATGACAAAAACCATCAATAGCGGACCAGAACCAAAGCCCGGCATCCTCGGCATTACAGCCTATGTGCCGGGAAAAAGTGGGGCCAAGGGAGCGAAGGTTTTCAAGCTTTCATCCAACGAATCACCGCTGGGGGCCAGCCCCAAGGCGATGGCGGCGTTTGCCGCGTCGTCGGGAAATCTGGCGCTTTATCCTGATGGCAGTGCGGGAGCATTGCGTGAAGCCATCGCCCAGCGTTATGGTTTGGCAGCTGATCGGCTGATTTGTGGTGCGGGTTCTGACGAGATTTTGCAGCTCCTGGCCCATGCTTATCTCGGCCCCGGTGACGAAGCGATCTACAGCCAATATGGCTTCATGGTGTACCCCATCGTCATTGCCGCCAATGGGGCAACGGCTGTCGTGGCGAAGGAAAGTGAATTCGCGACCAACATCGACGCGATGATTGCAGCCATCAGTGTACGGACTAAAATTGTCTTCCTTGCCAATCCGAACAATCCCACCGGCACCTATGTTTCATTTGATGAAGTGAAGCGCTTGCATGCCGCCCTGCCGCCCCATGGGCTTTTGGTGCTGGATGCGGCCTATGCCGAATTTGTTACGGCCAATGATTATGAGGCCGGGGTGGCGCTGGTGTCATCGTCAGAAAATGTGGTGATGACCCGCACCTTTTCCAAGCTGCATGGTCTTGCAGCACTCCGGTTGGGCTGGGCTTATGGGCCTGCTTCGGTGATTGATGTGCTCAATCGCATCCGGGGACCATTCAACGTATCGGCACCTGCCATTGCCGCTGGCGTTGCTGCGATCAATGACACGGTCTTCATGGATGAGGCACTGGCCCACAATACCAAATGGCTTTCATGGCTGAAACACGAAATTGAAAAGCTTGGCCTGATGGTCACACCCAGCGTTGGCAATTTTCTGCTAGTGCACTTTCCAGCCAACAAAAACGCGGCGTCAGCCGATGGTTTTTTACAAGAGCGGGGATTGGTGGTGCGGCGCATGGAAGGCTATCAAATTCCCACCGCCTTGCGCATTTCCGTGGGCACTGAAGAGGCCAATCATGCGGTTGTTGCAGCTTTGAAAGAGTTTCTCGCATGACAGAAAAATACCATAGTCCGTTCAAACGTGTGGCCATCCTTGGGCTTGGCCATATTGGTTCGTCGATCATCCGGGCCATGCAGAAACAAGGCCACGGTAGTATCATTGTTGGCCATGCGCGCAGTGCGGAAACTCGCGCAGTGGCACTTGAAATTGGCTTGGTCAGCGAGGTTTTTGAAAATCCGGCCGAGGCAGTCGTGGGTGCCGATCTAGTCATTCTTTGTGCACCCATCGGTGCCTGTGGTCCCTTGACTGCCAGCATCCGAAACGATCTTGCAAGGGGTGCCATCTTGACCGACGTGGGTTCGGTTAAAGTTGCGATCGTCCGGGATATGTCGCCGCATGTGCCGGATGGCGTGTTCTTCATTCCGGGCCATCCCATTGCCGGTACGGAACAATCGGGACCGCGTTCAGGTTTTGCTGAACTCTTCGAAAACCGTTGGCATATTCTAACGCCCCTGCCTGACAATCCGCCTGATAAAGTGCAGGCGCTGGAAGATTTCTGGAAAAGCTTTGGTGCCAAAGTCGAACGCATGGATGCCGACCATCACGACATGGTGTTGGCAATGACCAGCCACTTGCCGCATCTGATTGCCTATAATGCGGTGACCACGGCCAGCGATCTTGAGGCCGTGACAAAATCAGAAGTCATCAAATTCTCGGCTGGCGGCTTTCGTGATCTCACCCGCATTGCCGCCTCTGATCCCACCATGTGGCGCGATGTTTTTCTCAACAACCGGGATGCGGTGCTGGATATTCTTGGCCGCTTTTCCGAGGAGCTTTCAGTTTTGCAAAAGGCCATCCGGGCTGGGGATGGCGACAAGCTGTATGATGTGTTCAACAAGGCAAGGGACATCCGGCGCGGCATTATTGCTGCAGGACAGGATACGGCGGCTCCGAACTTTGGCCGCGATCCCACCCACAAGACATGACCAGCACAACCGAAACCCGTTGGGTGTTTGCCTATGGCTCGCTGATCTGGCGACCGGATTTTCCTTACCTGCATGTGGAACCTGCGCGGCTTGAAGGCTATCACCGCTCGCTCTGTGTGCTCTCCCACAAATATCGCGGCACCGAGGATTGCAAAGGCCTGGTATTTGGATTGGATCACGGCGGAACTTGCCAGGGTCTGGCCTATGAAGTGGCGGCCGAAACCTGGCCTGAAACCCATGCCTATCTCACGGCACGGGAGTTAATCACCCATGTTTATCTGGAATCATTTCTGCAGGTTCATTTGACCGCCAGCCAGCGTCGTGTCGAGGCGTTGACCTATGTGGTTGACAAAGCGCATTGGCAATATGCGGGAACCCTCGATCAGGCAGCGATACTGTCGTATGTTCGACAGGGCCATGGTGAGGCGGGGTCGTGTGCCGACTATGTGCGCCAGACAGCTGATCATTTGCGGCAATGGGGCTGTGCCGACGCAGAACTGGAAGCATTTGCCGGGCTGATCTGATTAAAGCCAAATGGTCGCAATCGGTTGGGCTGTGCCGTTGCCGGAATTGACTTGTCGCGGTGTGGTGCCTAGAGGTTCACGCCATATTCCAAGGAGCTTGCCCCATGAAGGTATTGGTCGCGGTCAAACGCGTGGTCGACTATAACGTCAAAATTCGCGTCAAGGCCGATGGTTCCGGTGTGGAACTTGCCAATGTCAAGATGTCGATGAACCCGTTTGATGAAATCGGTGTGGAAGAAGCCATCCGCTTGAAAGAACAGGGCAAGGCGACGGAAATCATCGCGGTTTCAATTGGTCCGCAGCAATGCCAGGAAACCCTGCGCACCGCCCTTGCCATGGGGGCGGACCGGGCCATTCTGGTCAAGCATGATGCACTCATTGAGCCGCTCGCCGTGGCTAAAATCCTCAAGGGCATTGTGGATGCTGAAAAGCCGGGGATCGTCATCTTGGGCAAGCAAGCCATTGATGATGACGCCAACCAGACGGGCCAGATGTTGGCGGCCCTTCTGGGCTGGCCGCAAGCCACGGCCTGTTCAAAGCTTGAGCCCGGCTCAGGCGAGGCCACGATCACCCGTGAAATTGATGGCGGCTTGCAAACCCTTAAAGTCAAGATGCCACTGATCGTGACAACCGATTTGCGCTTGAACCAACCCCGCTATGCCTCCCTCCCCAATATCATGAAGGCGAAGAAGAAGCCGATGGATGAAAAGATCCCGGCTGATTATGGCGTCGATCCGGCCCCGCGCCTCAAGGTGCTGACTACGGTTGAACCGCCCAAGCGTGACGCTGGTGTCAAGGTGAAATCCGTCGGCGAACTGGTTTCAAAACTCAAAGCAGCGGGAGCATTCTGACCATGGCCGTTCTATTGATTGCCGAACACGACAATGCGTCTCTGAAAGATGCAACCCACAAGGCACTTACAGCGGCCTTGCAAATGGGTGGCGATGTGCATGTGCTGGTGGCTGGCCACAAGGCAGGGGCTGCTGCTGCTGCCGCCGCCAAGCTTTCCGGTGTCAAAAAAGTGCTGCATGTTGAAAGCCCAACACTTGAACGTCCCCTTGCTGAACCGATGGCTGCAACCATTGTATCGCTTGCCGCTGGCTATGATCACATCGTGGCGCCTGCCACAACCAATGGCAAAAACTTCATGCCACGGGTGGCTGCCCTTCTGGATGTCATGCAAATCTCGGACATTTCCGAAGTCAAATCAGCCGATACATTTGTTCGGCTGATCTATGCCGGCAATGCCGTGCAGACGGTACAATCAACCGATGCCAAGAAAATTATCACCGTGCGCACGGCGTCTTTTGCAGCGACAGGTGAAACGGGCTCGGCTGCCATTGAAGTGACTGCGGCTGCTGTTGATCCCGGTCTTTCTTCTTATGTCAGCGAAAATCTCACCCAGTCGGATCGTCCTGAACTGACCTCGGCCAAGATCATCGTATCGGGTGGGCGTGGGATGCAGAACGGCGAGAATTTCAAGATGCTGGAAGCTGTTGCCAAAAAACTCAATGCAGCGGTTGGTGCCTCACGGGCTGCCGTTGATGCAGGCTATGTTCCGAATGACTATCAAGTCGGACAAACCGGAAAAGTTGTGGCCCCCAATCTCTATATCGCGGTTGGTATTTCAGGTGCCATCCAACATTTGGCAGGCATGAAAGATTCCAAGATCATCGTCGCCATCAACAAGGATGAAGAAGCGCCGATCTTTCAGGTGGCAGACTACGGCTTGGTCGCAGACCTGTTTACGGCTGTTCCAGAACTGGAAGCGGAACTGGGCAAGCTCGGGAAATAATCAGGTTTTTTGCGAAACACGGCTGGCGATCAGGGACACGATGACTGCCGTTGTCAAAAATCCAAATGCCAACCATGGCAAGTTGGTCATTTCTCCAAGGTCCATGAGATAGCCGCCTGACTTGGCGCCGGCTGATTGGCCGAGATAAACGAAAGACGTGTTGAGGGCGATGGTTGCGGTGGCAATTTGCGGCGCAAGCCCCGCCAACCTGCTTTGCTGCAAGGAGTTGGACGAGAAGGATCCAAGGCCCCAGAACAGGCTTGCCAGCATGGCGAAGCTGTAGTTTCCATCCGACATCGCAAAGCCGATAAAGCCGAGGCAGAGTGAACCAAGTCCTGCAGCAATGATTTTGTCGACACCGAATTTTCCAACGACGCGTGACGCCAGTGAATTGCCGGTGACGCCCGCAATGCCGACGACCAGAAAAGCCATCGAGATCATCAAAGGTGTTGCGCCAAAACCATCTTTCAAAATCGGCGCAATGTAGGCGAACATGGTGAACTGGCCAGACATCGACAGAAGGGTCACCAGAAAAACCAGCAGAATGACGGGTGATCCCAGGGTTTTGCCCCAAGCCGCAAGCCCCAGGGGTTGGACAAAAAGCCTGGGTTTGATGCTCAACCAAATGCTGGCAGCGCCGACGATCGACAGGATGGCCATGGTTCCATAGGCTGCACGCCAGCCAAGCTCTGACGAGAGCAGCCCGCCCAACGGAATACCCGCCACCGATGCGGCAGACCAGCCGATGAAAATGAAGGCAATTGCAGCGGCCCGTTTGTCTGGTGCCACCAGCAGACCTACGGTTACTGCGGCCTGTGGCGTGAAAATGGCTGCCCCAATGATGGTGATGGCGCGAAGCCAGAGTTGCAGTTCAAAACTGGGGGCGAGGGCTGCTGCCACATGACCTCCAGCGTAAAGCAGAAGGGCAAGGGTGAGCAGCAGGCGGCGGTCGAAGCGGCTGGTCATTGTCGCAAACAGTGGCGCACCGACACCAACCACCAAGCCGCCAACAAAGCTCAAGAGACCAGTCCGGGCGGGTGTAATGGCAAAGTCGGCTGACATGTCGTTGAGCAATCCTGCTGGCAACAGGACACCCGTGCCAATCAGAAAATTGCCGAACAACATGGCCCAGAGGGCAAGCGTGTTGTTACCAGTTGTTTGGTCGGTTGTCGCCGTGTGTGACATGATGGCTCATTTTTGAGGTGCTGATGATGCTTGAGTTACGCCCCTCAGGGGCATAGGTTCTTTGTTTTGATCAGTTCACGGGACCAGACACAAGCATGAAAATTGCAAAGGTGGGCATCATTGGCGCAGGGCAGATGGGATCTGGCATCGCGCATATCTGTGCTTTGGCAGGGCATGATGTCGGTCTCTATGACGTGGCATCTGACCGGACAGACAATGGTCTGGCTCAAATTGCCGCCAACATGGCGCGGCAGGTGAAGTCGGGTAAGATTACCGAAGTTGAAAAGATGGCAGCTCTCGCGCGCATCAACAAGATTTCGTCCTATGAAGATTTTGGCGACCATGATCTGGTGATTGAATCGGCCACCGAAAAAGAAGCGGTGAAAATCAAGATATTCGAGGAAGTTTGCAGACACCTGAAGAAAGATGCCCTGCTCGGTTCCAACACGTCGTCGATTTCCATAACACGACTTGCAGCTGTGACAGACCGCCCGGAAAAATTCATGGGCATTCACTTCATGAATCCCGTGCCAGTCATGGAGCTGGTTGAACTCATTCGTGGCATCGTCACGGATGATCCGACATTTGGCGTGGTCAAGGCATTTGCCCTTGGGCTGAAAAAGACCATTGCCGTTTCAGAAGATTTTCCGGCCTTCATCGTCAACCGCATCTTGCTGCCGATGATCAATGAAGCGGTTTACACGCTTTATGAAGGTGTAGGCGGTGTGGAAGCCATCGACACGGCCATGCGGCTGGGCGCGCATCATCCCATGGGGCCGTTACAGCTTGCCGATTTCATTGGGCTGGATACCTGTCTGTCGATCATGCAAGTGCTGCATGAGGGACTGTCGGACTCAAAATACCGGCCTTGTCCGTTGTTGGTGAAATATGTGGAAGCCGGATGGCTGGGGCGCAAGACCAAGCGCGGGTTTTATGATTACCGTGGCGAAAAGCCGGTGCCGACGCGTTAGGTCACGATTCCCAAGGGTTGATCAGGTCCACTTCCAGGTGCTGAAAATGCGCGATATTGCGAGTGGCGAGAGCTGAGCCGTGCCTGATGGCAATGGCCGAGATCATTCCATCGGGCATTGAAACCTGGAGTCCCCTCCTGGATGATCCACCCGCCAACTTGCCGTAAAGCAAGGCGGCTGTTTCATCAAATGCATAGATTCTCTGGCGATAACGCCGACGCAAGCTGTCGAAGGCCTGTTGAAATTGCAATGATCTCTGTTCAGGCCTGATCCGTTCTATGCCGAAGGACACCTCGGCAACCACGACTGTAGAGAGGGCAATTGCTGCATCATTGTCGCTGATCCACTGCATGACTCTTGCATCTGGTCGCTGCCGCATGGCTTCGGAAAGAACATTGGTATCGAGAAAAATCACAAATCGACAGGTCGTTGCGGCTGGCGATGGGGGGCGACGAGGGCATCGATATTCACTTCAACTTCGCCCGCGCTGTAGAGTTCCCGATGAATTCTGTCCCAGAAGTCCGTTGCAGACTCAGGCTGTGGCTTTTTTAACTTGGCCTCGGCTTCCAATCGTTCCAGAGCCAGCACCACAACCTGCGAAACAGTACGACGCTGCGCCTTGGCAAGTCGATGTGCCAATATCCTTGCCTTGGTAGAGCGGATTGAAAGTTGTTGTTCTGGCATCGACGACACCTAGCACAGCTGGCAGTTGCCAGCAAGTGCTGGCATCACTCTTCCTCCATCAAGACCTTCACCAAGGCTTTGGCTTCGGGTGATGACCAGTCGGCGGGGCCGAGGAGGCGGCCTCTTTCTTGGCCGTTGCGGTCGATCAGAACTGTGGCGGGAAGGCCGAGGGCTTGCAGGGCTTTGAGGCTGGTGCCATCGGGATCGATAAAGGCTGCCAGATTGTCAGCACCAGTCTCTTTGAGAAAAGCTTGCGATGCTGCAAGCCCCTTACGGTCAATGCTCAAGGCCACGACTTCAAAATCAGCGCCGCCGATCTCTTTCTGCAATTTGGCAATGTCTGGCATTTCCTTGCGGCAGGGGGTGCACCAGGTGGCCCAGAGGTTCAGAAGCACAACTTTACCTTTCCAGTCAGCAAGGTTGCGTGGTTTATTGTCGGCATCGGTGAAACTGAAAGCTGCGATGTCTTTGGGCGCGGTGTGGACAAGAAACGCCGCCATGGGGCCCTTGGCCATGGCCTTGGTCAAACCACTTTTCATTGAGGTTGCAGAAGTTTCGGCGGGAGGCTGGCTTTCAGCCTTGCGCGGTTCACCTGCATACCAGTAAATGCCTCTGGCCAAGACGTAGAGAATGGCGAAAAAGGTCAGGATATTTATGATTTTTTTGAAGAGCGGTGATTTCATGATGTTTCAACTTCTCGCGTCATGGCGTTATGTGGTTGTAACCGAAAACAGGATTTTAGATGGCAAATAAAATGTGGGGTGGCCGTTTTGCCGGAGGGCCTTCCGCTGTCATGGCGGAAATCAATGCGTCCATCGGTTTTGACAAGCGCCTGTATGCCCAGGATATTGCAGGATCGAAGGCCCATGCGTCCATGCTGGCACAACAAAAAATCATTTCCAAGGCAGATGCTGCTGCGATCACCAGAGGTCTCGATCAAGTCAAAGCGGAAATCGATGGCGGGTCATTCAAGTTCTCCGAAGCTCTCGAAGACATTCACATGAATGTCGAATCACGATTGCGCGAGATCATTGGCGAACCTGCTGGCCGTTTACATACGGCCCGTTCGCGCAATGACCAGGTGGCGACAGATTTTAGGCTCTATATGCGCGAAGTGGTGGACAGTGTTGATGTGGCCCTTGCAGCGCTGCAACTTGCATTGGCCACCCAGGCTGCGGCCCATGCGGCCACCATCATGCCGGGCTTCACGCATTTGCAGGTGGCCCAGCCCGTGACGTTTGGTCATCATCTTCTCGCCTATGTTGAAATGCTGGCGCGGGATCGCGGGCGCTTTGCCGATGCCAGAAAGCGTATCAATCTCTCGCCGCTTGGCGCTGCCGCATTGGCGGGAACGCCTTATCCGATTGATCGCCGGAATACAGCAAAAGCCCTGGGTTTTTCCGAACCCCTGCGCAATTCGATGGATGCGGTTTCGGCACGGGATTTTGTTTTGGAAGTGCTTGCCGCCTCGACCATCTGCGCCATCAACCTGTCGCGGCTCGCCGAAGAAATCGTGTTCTGGTGTTCGGCGCAATTCCGCTTTGTGGCGCTGTCGGACAAGTTCACCACGGGATCGTCGATCATGCCGCAAAAGCGCAATCCGGATGCGGCAGAATTGGTGCGGGCCAAACCGGGGCGGATTCTGGGGGCCTTCACGGCGCTGGCCATGGTGATGAAGGGTTTGCCCCTCACCTATTCCAAGGACATGCAGGAAGACAAGGAACCGGCCTTTGATGCGGTGGACAGTCTTGCCCTCGCGATTGCCGCCATGGCTGGCATGATCGATGACATGGTGCCCAATAAGAAAGCCATGCATGATGCCGCATCAACCGGTTATGCGGTGGCGACGGATCTGGCGGACTGGCTGGTGACGGCGCTCAACATGCCGTTCCGCGATGCCCATCATGCAACCGGGCAAATCGTGGCACTGGCCGAGAAGAAGAAACTGCGCCTTGATGAAATGACACTCGATGATTTGCAATCCATCGAACCGCGGATCAGCAAGGCGGTGTTCAAGGTGCTGACGGTTGAGAATTCAGTTGCACAGCGGCGCTCACTTGGCGGAACATCGCCTGCCAATGTGGCGCGAGAAGCCAAGCGCTGGCTGAAGATTTTGAAAGGTTGATCATGACGATTTTGAAACAGGCCCTGCTTTTGGCCCTCCTTGCAACCACGCTTGCCGCCTGCGGTGTGCGCGGCGATCCCCAGCCTCCCCCATTCACAGAAACAAAGTAGGGCCATGCATCACTTTCATTACCAGAACGGCGTGCTGCATGCCGAGGATGTTGATTTGTCGGCTCTCGCTGATGAAGTGGGTACGCCGTTTTACTGCTATTCTACGGCCACGCTGGAGCGCCACTACCAGGTGATGGACCAGGCCTTCGAAGGTACGGATCACATGATCTGCTATGCCATGAAGGCCAATTCCAATCAGGCCGTGATCAAAACCATGGCGGCACAAGGGGCTGGCATGGATGTGGTCTCGGAAGGCGAGTTGCGCCGCGCCCTGGCGGTTGGGGTCCCCGCACGGCGCATCGTGTTTTCCGGCGTTGGCAAAACCGCCAGGGAAATGGCCTTTGCCCTCAAGGAAGGCATTGCCTGTTTCAATGTTGAATCAGAACCGGAGCTTGAACTGCTGTCAGCGGTGGCCACACGGGTGGGGCAACGGGCATCGGTATCAATCCGGGTCAATCCGGATGTGGATGCCAAGACCCATGCCAAAATCACCACGGGCAAGGCCGACAACAAGTTCGGCATCTCCTGGACCAGGGCCCACGAGGTTTATGCACGCGCTGCAAAATTGCCGGGCCTCGACGTGGCGGGCATCGACATGCATATCGGCAGCCAGATCACTGAACTTGCTCCCTTCGAACAGGCCTACAAGCTGATGGCGGAATTGACCCGCAGTTTGCTGGCCGAAGGTCATAACATCCGCCATCTCGATCTCGGCGGCGGGCTTGGCATTCCCTATCGCGGTGACAATGACATTCCACCGCACCCGGATGAATATGGTGCCATGGTCAAGCGCGTGCTGGGCCCCTTGGGCCTGAAGCTCGTGCTGGAACCGGGGCGGATGTTTGTTGGCAATGCCGGCATTCTGGTGACGCGGGTGATTTATGTGAAAGATTCCGGGGCCAAGGTGTTTGTCATTCAGGATGGGGCGATGAATGATTTGATCCGCCCGACACTTTATGATGCCTATCACGAGATTTTGCCCGTCGATGAAAACCGCAAGTCAGCTGAGATGATCGTGGCCGATGTGGTGGGCGGGGTTTGTGAATCGGGTGACTACTTTGCCAAGGACCGCCGCATGCCACGACCCGAACAAGGCGATCTTTTGGCTGTGATGACGGCAGGGGCCTATGGTGCCGTGCAGGCGGGTACCTACAATACGCGGCCCCTGGTGCCCGAGGTTCTGGTGCGGGGCGACAAACATGCGGTGGTCCGGCCCCGGCAGGATTACGAAGAATTAATCGGACTGGACCGTCTTGCCCCCTGGCAGCAGGATTGATCAGCAAACGGTGATGGCATATTTGGGCCGCATTTGTGCTATGAACATACCATGATGAACCAACGCAAAACCCGCGAACCCTTGGAAGCCCTCGATCGGAAGATCGGCTGGCAGCGGGAGGCCTTGGGTTTTGAGGCGGTTTGGCAGGCTTTGCATAGGCCGCTGATGGTGGTGGGCCTTGCCCTGTTGCTGGGGCTTTCTGGCGCGATGTTGGTGCTGCCACAGAGTTTGCGGCTGGCCGGATTGGCGCTGTTGGTACTTTTGTTTATCGTTTCGCTGAAACCCCTGTGGCAATTGCGCTATCCCAAGCGCATGGCAGCGATGCGGCATATGGAAAGCCGTGGCGCGTTTGAGCATCGGCAGGTCTCCAGTGCCAAGGACCAATTGGCACCCGAACTGATTGATCCGAAGGCCGAGGTTCTGTGGGAGGAACACAAGCGCCGCCAATTGGCCGGACTGGACAACTTGCAGGTTGTGCCACCCCAATCACATTGGCGCATGTTTGATCCCCTGGCCCTGCGGGTGCCACTCGTTATGGCCTTGGGGGCTGCGTTGCTTCTGGGTCCAAACTCGCTGCTTTCGAACATCCAAGAATCAGTCAGGCTCACGCCAGCCGTTGCTGCCGTTCCCCTCAGCATTGATGCCTGGCTCAAACCCCCGGCTTATACGGGCAGGCCGCCGCTATTGCTTACCTCTCCCGTCATCGCCGAAAAACTGGCAACGGGTGTAGACATTGATATTCCAGAGAATGCGATATTCAGCTTGCGCGTCACAGGTGCAGCTGACCCGACCGTGGCATTTCTTGCCGAGGCAAGTGGTGCGGCAATCGCGGATTTCAACAGCAAGTCCGAAATCAAGAATGGCGTGTTGTCGGCGTCTGCAGAAATTGTGCGTCCGCTGGTGATTGTGGTGCGCGATGGTTCACGGGAATTGGGGCGTTGGCCGATAAATACCATTCCTGATCAGCCGCCTACTCTCGAAATTACCGAAGCGCCGAAGGGTGATCCCAAAGGCGCGCTGTCGTTCAAATGGCTGGGACAGGATGACTATGGCTTGCGCAAAATCACGGCTGAACTTGAGCTAGCCGATGAGCAAGAGAATGGCTTGGGTTTTGAGTCCAATGGCATATTTCTTTATGATCCTCCTGCTTTGAAAATCGCACTTCGCCGCCCCAACAGCAAAGACGAAACCGGCACTTCGAAATTTGATTTCGCCGAGCACCCTTGGGCAGGTTTCACCGTCAATCTCGCCATGACTGCCTTTGATGGTGCGGCACAGGCCGGGCAAGCCAAGTCCATAAAATTCAAAATGCCAGAGCGGGTATTTGTCCGGGCCTTGCCACGGGCCCTGATTGAACAACGCCGGGAACTCATCCTGTTTCCAGAGCGGGCCGGACATATCGGCACCCTGATTGAAACCCTGTCGCTTTATCCGAAGGACCTGTTTGAAGGCTCAACCCCGGTGGTCATCATGGGGGCCATTGCTTCACGGTTGCGCAATGTCGAGAGCAATGATGACATCCGCTTCGCCGTGGCCGAATTGTGGAAACTGGCAGTGGTGCTGGAAGACGGTGCCCTGTCGGATGCCCGTGCCGAGTTGCAAGCCTTGAAAGAAGAGCTTGAAAAAGCCTTGCGTGATGGGGCCTCGAAAGAACGCATTGCCGAGCTGATGGACAAGATGCGGAAAGCCATGGACCGCTACCTCGATGCCATGCGCAAGGAAACCGAAAAGCGCATCCAGGAGGGAACCCTGAAGCCGCAGCCCGGCAAGGACGGCAAGAGCATCAGCCGCGAAGACTTGCAGAAAATGCTGGATGAACTTGAGAAGATGTCGAAGGACGGCTCCAAGGACATGGCCCAGCAGATGCTGGAAGAACTCAACAAGCTGCTGCAAAACCTGCAACCCGGAGCTGATCAACAGGCCGGTGGTGAAGGCTCGAGTGCACTTGATGACATGATGCAGGGTCTTGGCGACCTGATGGGCAAGCAACAAAGGTTGATGGATCAGACACAGCGACAAGGTCAGCCGGGTCAAGAGCCGGGTGATGGTGAGGGCAATGGCTTGGCCGATCGGCAACGTGACCTGAAGGGCAAGCTGGATGGGTTGAAAGGCCAGGGCGAGGGTGGAATGGACGAGCTTGATGAAGCTGGCCGGGCCATGGAAGGGGCGGAGCAGTCGCTTCGCGATGGTGACCAGGAGGGTGCGCTCCGCCAGCAGGGTGAAGCCTTGGACAAACTTCGGAAAGGTGCCAACAAGCTGGCGCAGAAAATGCGCGAACAGGGACAGGGCCAGGCCGAAGGTGACGCCAGGGACGGCGAGGGCCGCGGCGGTGAAGATGATCCCCTGGGTCGCCCAAGGGCTTCACGCAATGCCGGCGAAGGCCCGGACAAAGACATGGTGCCGAAGGAGCAGGCGCAAAAACGCGCCCGCGAAATTCTCGAAAGCCTGCGGGCCAAGGCCAATGACCGTGATCTGACCGACCAGGAAAAAGCCTATATCGACAGGTTGCTGCGCGGGTTGTTTTGAGGTGGCACGCAATGAATGGAAAACTTTACACATCCCCCACCTCCGGCCTTCGGCCACCTCCTCCCCGATGAAGAATCGGGTTGGAGGGCACATGTTGTATATCGGTCTCTAACTTCACCCTCCAACCGGCCCATTCGGCGGGGAGGAGGTGCCCGAAGGGCGGAGGTGGGGGCCACATTAATCGGCTGTCGTTATGGTTTCACACCTTCGGCCCAGACACCACATGGCCGACGAAGGGTAGTTCGCGGAACTGGTGGGCCATGTCCATGCCGAAGCCCACGACAAATTTGTCGGGGCATTTAAAGCCATAAAAATCGCTTGAGATGTTGGCGGCGAGATGGCCAGGCTTGTCGAGCAATACCGCGCTATAGGTTTTGTTGGCACCCCGCGCCATGATCAGGTCCTTGGCATGGGCCAAGGTGCGACCGGATTCAAGAATATCATCCACCAACAAGACATCGCGGCCGCGAACATCTGTTTCAATGTCACGCAGCACATCGACTTTCCCCGAAGACCGGGTGCCGGAGCGGTAGCTGGCGAGAATCATGAAATCCACTTCCGGCGACAATCCTGCATGGTGCATGGCACGGATCAAGTCGGCGGCAAAAATGAAACTGCCCTTGAGCACGGGGATGACGAGAAGCCGATGCGGATTGAGGGCGGCTATTTCGTGCGCCAGCGCCGTGATACGGTCACGGATCTGGGCTTCGGAAAACAGGACGTCGATCTGATATCCATCAATGGTGATGCTGCTCATCGCATAAAAACTCAAGAAATTAAATCAGGGATTGCTCTTGGCTTTCTCGATAGCGATTTCATCGGCCCTCGCAAAGCGAATCTTGAGATTTTGTGAAGCTTCGGGTGGGGCAGAGACGCGGGTAACAAATCCGGTGGATTCGCCCGGCCGCAGGGGCCTTGCCGCCGTGTCCAGAATCCAGGTGTAAAGTTCCTCGCCTGAGGGACCGACCAAGGCAAAACGCAGCATCGGAATTTTGCGGGTTGCATCATCGATATTGGCAATGTCACCGCGGACTGACAGGATGCGGGCACCTTCCACAATGGCGTGCTGGCGCTCGACATTGCGGATATCAAGGCCATAGAGATTGATGTCATAGCCCATGGCTTCATAGGCCTTGATGGTGATGGGGGCGGCCGACACCAAGGTCTCGGGCATGAATCCGGCTGCCACAAATGGCGCTACCAGGAAAACACCCAGCATGGCCCAGTTCTGGCGAATGCGGGTGCGGGCGGATTTTGCAGCGGCAAAATGCTCCTGGGATTGGCGTGCCAGTTCGACCAGCCTGCGGGCTTCCAGTTCGGGGGTCCCGTCATGATCGATGGTGCGGGGCAGGTTGCGGTTCTGGTATTCGTCAGCTGATTGGACCGTGGGCAGGGTTTCAATCTCAGTCCACTGGCAGCCACAGGATCGGCACTGGGCCTTGGCCGTGCCGGCAGCGGCACGGGCCGACAGGTGGTTTCTGGTGTCACAGGCGGGACAGCTGACGATCATGGGCGCTATGAAGCTTTGGGACTCAAATTGATTCTGCGGGGTCGAGAGTTCCCGATCCGCGTCTTTCAGCTATCGGTGGACAGGGTTAATGCCGGGTTAAACTATCAACGGCAAACAGGTGGTGCTCCAGCTGCAGGAAGCTGGATTCTATTGGTGACATGGAATTTTGCATGAGTGATGTCTTGAATCTTGATGCCGTTGGCCTGCGCTATGACGATGGGCCGGAAGTGTTGAAATCGGTCTCCTGGCGTTTGGCCAAGGGAGATTTTGCATTTTTGACCGGGCCATCGGGTGCGGGGAAAACCTCCTTGCTGCGTTTGTTGTTCATGGCCCTGAAACCCAGCCGGGGTAACCTTTCGCTGTTCAATGCAAATGTTGCCGATTCAAATCGTGCTGACATTGCCAAACTCCGGCGACGGATCGGCGTGGTATTTCAGGACTTTCGATTGCTTGACCATCTCTCGGCCTTTGACAACGTGGCCTTGCCGCTGCGTGTGGCAGGACAGCGACCTGAATCCTATGGCAGTGATGTCAGGGATCTATTGGATTGGGTGGGACTAAAGCAGCAAGCCCAAGCCTTGCCGCCGGTTCTATCTGGCGGAGAAAAACAACGTATCGCCATTGCGCGCGCGGTTATCTCAAAGCCCGAACTGTTGCTGGCTGATGAGCCTACGGGAAACGTTGACAAGCATCTGGCCCGGCGGCTGATCCATTTGTTTGGGGAACTCAACCGCGGCGGCACCACCGTGTTGATTGCCACCCATGATGAAGCAGTGTTGAAGCAGGTCAAGGCGCCGGTCTTTCATTTGGCGCAGGGAATCTTGAAAGCATCATGACAGGGGCAGGACCATCGGAAACAAATGCAAAGCCGGGTGCCATCATTCCGGCGGCTGCTGCACCGCTTCGAAGTCTCACGGCCGTGATGGCTGTCATGTGCTATCTCGCGGTGCTTGCTGTTGGCAGCATGATCCTCATCGACCGGGCCGTCAGCCATTGGGCACGGGGACTTTCCAGCGAAGCCACCGTGCAGCTTCGCGAAATCAGTGGCCGTGACATGGAAACTGACCTCGCCTTGGTGGTTGCCCTGTTGCAAACAACACCCCGGCTTTCAAGGGTCGAGGCCCTGCCCCGGGAAGCTGGTGCCAAATTGCTGGAGCCATGGATTGGCATGCAAGGGTTGGACAAACTGCCTGTGCCACGGTTGATCCGGGTGGGCATTGATGAAAAAAATCCACCGGATTTTGTCGCACTGGAAGCAGCACTGCGCGATGCCATGCCGAGTGCCAGACTGGATACCCATCGCAGGTGGGAAAGTGAATTGAAACGCATGGCGGGAACCCTGGCGTTCTTCTCCGGCTTGGTGCTTCTGTTGATCAGCCTTTCGGCGATTGCCATGGTGGTGTTTGCGGCGCGGGCGGTTCTCGACAGCAACCGGGCGATTGTTGATGTCTTGCAATTGGCGGGTGCCGAAGACCGTTTCATCGCCAAGGAGATTGACCGGCGATTTTTGCAAACAGGATTTAGATCGGGCCTGATCGGTCTATGTTTGGGGATGGTGACATTTTTATTGCTCGGATTTTTTGGTGGTGCGGAAGGCAACGGGGTAGCTGCTGCTGCGCGGGGGTTGTTCTACATTCCCAAAGATGGACCAGACCGACAATTGCTGTGGTTTCTCTTGGTACCCGTGGTTGCCACACTGATCGGACTTCTGACATCTCGCTTCACCCTGATGCGGATGCTAAAGGAATTGGGATGATTGCCTTTCGCTCTGGTCTTTTCAACGTATTGTTCTACATCAATCTGCTGGTGTTCCTCATCGGTGGATCGTGGCTGTTTTTTTGCCCGCGGCGCTGGACGCTGGCCGGATTGAAATTATGGGCGCGGGTTTCGCTTTGGCTTCTCAAGTTATCTTGTGGCATCGATATGGAAGTTCGGGGCTTGCATAATATTCCTGCAGGTGCCTGTCTGGTGGCTGGCAAGCACCAGTCGTTTTGGGAAACCTTTGCCATGTTGCCACTGCTGGATGACCCTTGCATGGTGCTCAAAAAGGAACTGACGCTCATCCCGTTTTTTGGCTGGTTTGCCATGAAGTTCAGGATGATCGGCGTGGAACGGGCGGCCGGTTCCAAAGCCCTGAAAGACATGCTGCGGCAGGCGCGGGTTGAAGTAGCGCTGGGCCGGCAAATCGTCATCATGCCTGAGGGCACGCGCAAGACACCCGGCGATCCGCCTGACTACAAGCCGGGGGCGGCAGCGCTTTATGGCGCACTGGATTTGCCTTGTGTGCCGTTTGGCCTGAATGCCGGACTGTTTTGGCCACGCCGCAAGTTCCTGCGTTTTCCTGGCACCATCATCATCGAATTCGGCGAAGTCATTGCACCTGGATTGAAGCGAGCGGATTTTCAGGTGCGCATGGAAGCTGCGATTGAAACGATTACGGATCGTTTGGTGGCGGAAGGCCAGAGGCAACAAGAGCGTCTGAAACAAAACTAGAACAAATTCTGGACAGGGCACGGGATTGGATTTATGTTCACTCCATGCTGATTGATACCCTACCTGCCATTTCGCACGACATCTGGGCGGCCAAATACCGCTATCAGGATGGGCAGGGCCGGGGTGATGGTGACTTGTCGGAAAGCTTTGCCCGGGTGGCCAAAGCCGTGGCGGGTGCCGAAAAGCCCGGCTTGCGGGCCCGTTTCGAAAAGCAGTTTTTTGACCTGATGGCTGATCTGGCCTTTATCCCGGCGGGGCGTATCCTTGCCGGGGCTGGAACCGGGCGGGCCGTGACCTTGTTCAACTGCTTTGTCATGTGGGAAATCGACGATTCGATTCCCGGCATTTTTGATGGATTGAAAGAAGCCGCACTTACCCTTCAGCAAGGTGGCGGCATTGGTCATGATTTTTCTACCCTGCGTCCCAAAGGGGCCGTTGTTCACAGTGTGGGGGCCGATGCCTCGGGGCCGCTGAGTTTCATGGACATGTGGGACAGCATGTGCCGCACCATCATGTCGGCAGGGGCACGCCGTGGTGCCATGATGGGAACGCTGGATTGTTCGCATCCCGATATTGAGGCTTTTGTTGAAGCCAAGCGGGATGGAATGCGCCTGCGCAATTTCAATGTTTCGGTGCTGGTGCATGATGCCTTCATGCAGGCTGTGGCCGACGACGGTCCGTGGGAACTGAAATTTTCCGGTACCGTCTACAAGACCATCGCGGCACGGCAGTTATGGCGCGCGATCATGCAGGCGACCTATGATGTGGCAGAACCCGGCGTCATCTTCATCGACCGGGTGAACGCTCTTAATCCGCTGTCCTATTGCGAGATAATTTCCTGCACCAACCCTTGTGGCGAACAACCCCTGCCGCCCTATGGGGCCTGCCTGCTGGGTTCGCTCAACCTCACGCGTTTTGTGGTTGCTGAATTTACTGACCAAGCCAGACTTGATGAAAGCAGGCTTGCGGCAGCGGCACGGCTGGCAGTTCGCCTGCTCGACAATGTGACTGATGTCTCGAATTATCCCCTGGCCCAGCAAAAAGCCGAAGCCTTGGCAAAACGCCGTCTCGGGCTTGGCGTGACCGGACTTGCCAATGCCTTGTTCATGGTGGGAGTGCGTTATGGTTCTCCAGTTGCGGTGGCACTGACGGCCAAATGGATGGCTGCCATCCAACAGGCCTGCTTTGAAGCCAGTGCTGAACTGGCGGCGGAGAAAGGAGCGTTTCCGCTGTTTGACAGGGAGCGCTATCTTAACACGCCCTATGGCTGCAATCTCTCACATGAATTGCGAGGGTTGATTGGCGACCACGGTTTGCGCAATGGTCTTTTGACTTCGATTGCGCCTACCGGCACGATTTCACTGCTGGCGGGAAATGTTTCAAGTGGCATTGAACCGGTGTTCAGCTTGTCGCAGCAGCGGCGCATCCTGCAACGCAATGGGGGTCTGCGCACCGAACGGCTGGAAGATTATGGTTACGGACTTTGGCGCAAAACTGTTGGCAAGCATGCCAAGCGGCCTTCCGCACTTGTGACGGTTGATGACCTCACCCCAGCCGAACATCTGGCCATGCAAGCGGCGGCCCAGCGGCATGTAGACAGTTCGATTTCCAAAACCATCAATGTACCTGCTTCAATCAGTTTCGTGGATTTTGTGACGGTCTACGAAGATGCCTATCGCATGGGCTTGAAGGGCTGCACGACTTTCCGGCCCAACAAGGTGACAGGGTCAATTCTGGTCAGCAATGATGCCGGGGATGATTCCGGGGATGATTCCGGGGATGGACACTGTCCTTCTTGCGGCGGCGATACTCTGTTGGCCAAAGAAGGCTGCATGAGCTGTTCGGATTGTGGGTTCGCGCTTTGCGGTTAAAACGGTCTTGACAATTCCAGAAATATCGTTCTATATTTGTTCTTATGCTGATTCATGGTTTTCCCATCACCGCTTCGCTCCCGACAGACCCTTTTTTCAAGGACCGCTTCTGGTATTGGTCCGGCGCTTCGGGGCGCAAATACATTCATTCGGTCTATTCCCTTGAGGATTGTCCGCCATTGCCGGGTGCCATTTATGTGGCGGTGCGGCGTGAAGGCACATTGCGGGTTGCCTTGGGGATTGGGCGTTTTACCGCCTTTTGGGATGGTCCGTTGAGCCGAAAGGATTTCCAGCGGATGGAATCCCAGGGCATTGATGAAATTCATGTCCATCTGCTGGCAAAGTCGCCCGAAGCGTCGGAAGCCATCTTGCAGGATCTGGTTGAAGCCTTTGAAGGTGAGTGTGCAGGGATGGCAGAAGCCCCAGCCGCCGTTGCAGGTTCGGAAGTTTTCGCAACGGTCCGCTGATTGTTCAACTTGCGAGGCGCAGGCGGGAACGGAAGATCAGTGTCAATAACAATCCAGCAGCAAAGCCGCCGATATGGGCCCACCAGGCGATGGCTTCGCCTGCGTTGTCGTCGGCCAGAATGTGATAGAACTGCAGGGCGATCCAGCCCCCCAAAACCACAATTGCAGGAAGCCGCATGGGGATCGCCATGAAGATCAGCACCAGAACCCGCGCCCTTGGGAAGAGCAGCAGATAGGACGCCAGAACGCCTGATACCGCGCCAGAGGCACCGATCAACGGTTCCTGACTGTCGGGATAGAGTGCTACATGCAGCACCGCGCCGGCAATGCCGGTCAGCAGATAAAAGAAAACAAAAGCCGTATGGCCAAAAACATCTTCGATGTTGTCGGCAAAGACCCAAAGGAAAAGCATGTTGCCGAGGAGATGCATCCAGCCGCCGTGCAGAAACATGTAGGTCACCAGTGTCACAGGTTCGGCAACGGGATTGAGTTCACCCCCCGTGTTTCGCGCCACATCCAAAATCTCGGTCGGCACAACGCCAAACCCCGTGGCGGTGATCATCAGCGCCTCATCGCCCTGCATGGCACCGGTCCACAGGAAGATCACAAAGTTCAGAAAGATGATCGCCATGGTGACATATTGAACCCGTATGGCACGCATTGGTGTATTGTCACCCAGCGGCGTAAACATCAGGCGGGCCCTTCGCGGTCGCGGGTCGCACCCGGCACCCACAGCACATCGCCATCACCTGAGACGTGGTTGCACCAGCGGCTGGCCACAAACAGAAAATCCGACAAGCGGTTGACATAAGCCAAGGCATCGGCACTGACCACTTCATCTGGCTCTGACTGTAAAGCCACCATCAACCGTTCCGCCCGGCGACACACCGTGCGGGCTTGATGCAAACAGGTTGCCGAGGCTGTACCACCGGGCAGTACGAACGACCTGAGGGGCGACAACGCGGCATTCAGTAGATCAATCTCACCTTCAAGGCGCTGATGCTGCGTGGCCAAGATGCGCAAAGCAACATATTCAAGCTTCTGGCCACGATCTGGCACACAAAGATCAGCGCCGAGATCAAACAGTTCATTCTGGATCCGGGCCAGCATCACATCCAAAACCGCAAACCGCTGATGTGTGGTGTGCAGCCGCACGAGGCCCAGAACGGCATTTGTTTCATCCACCGTGCCATAGGCCTCGATCCTGAGATGGGCCTTGGACAAGCGTTCGCCGCTGCCCAAGGCGGTTTCGCCTGAATCACCTGTGCGTGTATAGATGCGATTAAGTACCACCATCCCCCATCGACTAAAGCAAAATCCGGTCTTGCGAAAGAGACTTGGCTCTCAGGGATCGCGCAAATAGGCCGCGGGCTTGGCCGACAAGGCCCGCCAGGTCACCAGCAGTCCGGCGGTCACCGTCAACAGCATAGCCAGTACAGCCGTCAGCAGCGCCGTTGTCGCGGAAAAAACGAAGGGCATTTCGAGCAGATAACTTGCGAGATACCAAGCCCCCAGCGTGCCTGTCATGACCCCAAACAATGCCGACACCAAACCGATGAAGCCATATTCCAGCACAAAAGCGATCAGCAGCTGTCGGCGCGATGCCCCATAGGTCTTGAGAACCACCGATTCATAAGATCGCAGGGAAAGGCCAGAAGCCAAGGCACCTGCCAGCACCAATACACCCGTCAACAAGGTCAAACCATTGGCAGAGCGTACTGCCACCAGCATCTTGGCCAAGAGGTCACTGACAGTTGCCAGTGCATCCTTGACCCGAACCACGGTGACCGACGGAAATTCTGCCGCAATGCCATTGACCACCTGGGCCTCGTCGCCCCCATTCATCTCGATGGTCACGACATGGGCATGAGGTGCCGAGCGCAAGGTGTTGGGCGAAAACACCATGACGAAATTGATCCCCATGCTGCGCCAATTGACGCGGCGCAAACTCGCGAGCTCTGCTTCAATCTCACGGCCCAACACACTAACGGTCAGCTTGTCGCCAACTTTCAGGCCGATGCCGTCAGCGATTTCGTCGACCATCGAAACAAGTGGTGGTCCGGCATAGTCTGCTGGCCACCAGCTACCTGCCACAAGTTCTGAACCTTTGGGCAACTCAGCTGCGTAGGTAAGGCCGCGGTCGCCGCGCAAGGCCCAAGCCGCCTCTGGCTTTGGCGTGATTTTCTCAGCCTCAATTCCCTTCACCCTAGTGATGCGGCCTTGCAACATGGGGGCATTGCCGATGGCGGTGACCCCTGCCATGTCGCCGACTTTATCTTTGAAAGCCGGGAGCTCCTGGTTTCGCACAACAACCACAAAAAACGCCGGTGCCTTCTCGGGGATACCAGAGCGCAATTCCCGCGAGATGGTTTCGTCGGTCAGCGCCAACGTTACAAACAGCGAAAGCCCAAGCCCCAACGCCAGAATGACCGAGAAGCTGGCGCTACCGGGTTTGTGCAACGCGCCAAGCGCCTGCCGCAGCAGCAGTTGGCGAGGGCGCGGCAGGATGGTCACAAGTTTGATCAATAGAAATGCCAGAGCGCCCAACAGTGCAAAACTGCCAGCCAGACCGCCGAGATACATGGCCGTGACTTGGCGGTTGTCGGCATTGGCAATCACCAGGCCTGCGGCAAGGGCCAACAAAGTCAGCGACAAGCCAAACCATCCCCAATTCATGGTCCAGCCCCGGCCTGTATCGCCTGCCACAAAGCCGCGGAACAGGTCAGCGCCGCGAATGCGGTCTATTCGGGCCAGTGGCAACAAGGCAAAGCTGCCGAGGATCAGTAGACCAAGTGCAGCGGCAAAAACCAGCGGCCCGAAATTCACACCGGTTGATACTGGCAGTGGCAGGATGTGTCCAAACAGGGATTTGAGAAGCAGCGGTGCAAGCGCGCCGAGCAGCATGGCAACAACAATGCCAACAAAGCCCACCAATACCACTTCCGTCATGTAGAGCCCCAAAACATCGCGGTTCTGCAGGCCCAAACATTTCAGGATGGCAATGGACTTGCGCCGCCGGTCGACAAAGGCAGAGATGGCATTGGCAATCCCCGCCCCACCAATCACCAGCGCAGATATGCCAACCAGAGTCATGAAATAACCCAAGCGCTCAACAAATCGCTCCGCCCCTGAGGCCGCACCATCGCGCGCCCTGATGCGCCATCCGGCTTTGGGAAACTTCTCTTGTGCGGCCTTGATCAGATTTTTTGCTGCCTTGAGATCAGTTTCACCGGGCAGTTTCACCCGGTAGCGGTGGGTGGTCAGGCTGCCGGGCTGCACAAGCCCCGTGGCCTTGAGGGCGGCGTGGGACATCAGCAAGCGGGGGCCGAGGACCAGTCCATCGGAAATCCGGTCGGGTTCCGCTGCAATGAGACCAGCAACCCGCAAGGGTGCCGATCCAATTTTCAAGGTGTCGCCTGTTTTGATGCCCAGTCTGCCCAACAACAGGGGATCAACCAACACGGACTGGCTGTCATCGGGAACCTGTGCTGATGCCGTTTCGCCGTCGATCAACAGCGAGCCATAGAGTGGATAGGCCTGATCAACCGCTTTGATTTCAACCAGCGTGGCCTTGCCATTGGCATTGGCCATGGCGCGCAGGGTTGTCACTTCGCTGACAGTGCCAAGGGCCTGAACATAGGCCTTCTGGTCTGCATCAAGTTCATGCTGGATCATGGAAAACTCGAGATCACCCCCCAAAAGGGGCTGGCCTTGTTCCGCCAGGCCCCGGTCGATGGAGGCCGCAAGGGAACCAATGATGGCAATGGCCGAAACGCCAAGCGTCAGGCAGGTGAGCAGGATCCAGAAGCCCTGCAGACCAGATCTGAGATTGCGCAGGGCATAGATCAACCAAAGCCTGAAATTCATCGCATCTGGTCCGACAGTTTGCCGTCACGCACTTCGATCACCCGGTCACAGCGTTTGGCCAGACTGCGATCATGGGTGACCAGCAATAACGACGTGCCATGGGTCTCACGCACATCAAACAACATGTCCATGATGTGCTTGCCGGTTTCCTGATCGAGGTTACCCGTGGGTTCGTCAGCCAGAATCACCTTGGCGCCACTGGCAAGTGCGCGGGCGATGGCGACCCGCTGTTGCTCGCCACCCGACATTTGTCCGGGATAGTGATCAAGCCGATGGGCGAGGCCCACGTTTGTCAGCTTTTCGCGGGCCAGAGCCACGGCGTTGGGAATGCCCCGGAACTCCAGGGGCAAGGCCACATTGTCGAGTGCCGACAGGGTGGGTATCAGGTGAAAGGATTGAAAAATAATACCGATGCTGTTGCGCCGCAGGGTTGCCAAAGCATCTTCGGACTTTCCATGCAAGGCCTCGCCATCGACAAAAATCTCGCCGCTGGTCACCGGTTCGAGGCCGGCAATGACCATGAGCAGTGAGGTTTTGCCAGAACCCGAGGGGCCGACGATACCGATGGTCTCACCAGCGGCGACCGACATACTGACATCTTTGAGGATGTGGACGGAACCGGCCCGCGAAAGCAAAGACAAGTCAACATGGGTGAGTGAAAGCAGGGGCTTTGGCAAGGATGGTTTTTCCGGCTGATGTTCTGAACAGGCTAGATGGGGCGGCAGGCATTCGAAGTCGAGGTATATCGCCAAACCCCGAAACTTGTAATTACGAAGAAGTACCTTACATAGACTTCCATGCTGAGAATTTCCGTCGCAATTTTTTTGTTCATCCTGACACTGCTGCCACTACGGGCCGAACCGATCACCTTGTTGGCGCTGGGTGACAGCTTGACGGCGGGATTGGGGCTTGAGGCTTCGCAAGCCTTTCCGGCCCAATTGGAACAAGCCCTTCGGGCCAAGGGCCATGACGTGGTGATCATCAATGCCGGGGTTTCGGGCGATACGGCGCTACAAGGGGCGGAACGGTTGGACTGGGTTTTGACCGTCGATGTTGATGCGGTGCTGGTGGAATTGGGTGCCAATGACGCGCTTCGGGGTTTGCCTGTAGCCCAAGCGGAAGCAGCACTAGACCAGATATTGAGCAAACTTGCGGCGAAAAAATTGCCGACACTTCTGTTGGGCATGAAGGCTCCGCCAAACCTGGGGCCGGATTATGTGCATGAATTTGATGGTGCATACACCCGTCTGGCCCAGAAGCATGGCGTGGCGCTTTATGGATTTTTCCTCGAAGGCGTTGCCGCCAACAAGACACTCAATCAGGCCGATGGCATTCATCCCACCGCAGAAGGGGTGACTGTCATCGTTGCCAAGCTGCTGCCGGAGGTGGAAAAACTATTAAAGTCCCCATAGCCCGGCATACCCGTTTTAGGGCTTGGGGATTTTGAAAAACAGGTTAGTCTTGCATACGTGTGTTGGGGAGTTGACCATGCCGCGCCTGTTTACCGGCCTTGAAATTCCAGAAGATGTGGCGCTGGATTTGCAGATCATGCAAGGCGGCATTCCCGGTGCCCGCTGGCTGGAACCTTCACATTTTCATCTGACGATCCGCTTTGTCGGTGACATTGAACAGGGAGTGGCGCGTGATCTGGCGGACGTTCTGGCTGGTATTGAGTTCAGACCGTTCAGTTTGCGGCTCAAGGGCGTTGGGGTGTTTGGTGGCAACAAGCCCCATTCGCTTTATGCCGGAGTTGAGGCCAGTGATGATCTGAAACGTCTGCACGGGATGCATGAGCGTGTGGCTCAAAACCTCGGATTGCCTCCGGAACAACGAAAATTTTTACCCCATGTTACGCTGGCGCGGTTGCGCGATCCTGACACGCGGGCCTTGCAGCGCTGGGTCGAAGTCCACAGTCTTTATTCCACACAGGCTTTCAACGTCGATCAATTCGTGTTGTTCTCATCAAGGCCTTTGAAGGGTGGCGGACCCTATGCCGTCGAAGAAGCCTATCAATTTCATTCTGACAAGCAGGAGCGGGACCATGAGCGAACGATTTGAGGGTGTGGCACGCATCAAGGCCTTGCAAGGCCTTGTGGGTTGGGAAGATGTGGCGGGCCGGGATGCCATCTGCAAAACTTATCGCTTCAAAAATTTCCGGCAGGCTTTTGGCTTCATGACACAAGCCGCCCTGATCGCCGAGAAAATGGACCACCATCCGGAATGGAGCAATGTCTATGGCAAGGTTGACGTAACACTCACCACCCATGCGGCTCATGGCCTGACGCAGCTTGATGTCACACTGGCCCAGAAGATGGATGAAATTGCCCAAATTTAACCCCGAATTTAACCCTGATAGCAAAGGGGCCTTTGGAACCTTGACGATTCAGCATTCAATCCCCATATTCCGAAGCGAGTGCTAAGGAGGGCATGTAAATGGCTGAGATACGTTATCCAAACCGGGCCGGCACCCGAACATCTGCCGAAATCGACCAAGGGCTGCGCTCCTATATGATGGGTGTTTACAACTA
>JANOVS010000180.1:0-9599 GCA_031417515.1 Hyphomicrobiales bacterium | reverse complement strand
CGGCGTCGACTTGCACGTGGTCTTGTTCGTAGACCGACTTCATGATGTCGTTGATGTTTTTCTTGATGCTTGTCGGCGTGATGCCGTTTGCAACATTGTAAGCTGTTTGCTTTTCGCGGCGGCGGTCGGTTTCGGCGATGGCGCGTTGCATGCTTCCGGTGATTTTATCGGCATACATGATGACGCGGCCATCGACATTGCGGGCGGCGCGGCCGATGGTTTGCACAAGTGATGTTTCCGAGCGCAGGAAACCTTCCTTGTCGGCATCGAGAATGGCCACCAACGCACATTCAGGAATGTCGAGACCTTCGCGCAGCAAATTGATTCCGATGAGCACATCGAAGGCCCCAAGCCGCAGATCGCGCAAAATTTCAATGCGCTCCATGGTGTCGATGTCCGAGTGCATGTAGCGCACCCGCACCCCTTGCTCGTGCATGTATTCCGTGAGGTCTTCCGACATGCGCTTGGTCAGGGTGGTGATCAACACGCGGTAGCCCTTCAGCGCCACTTCCTTGCATTCGGCGATCACATCATCGACCTGGGTTTTCACCGGGCGGATGATGACGGGCGGATCGATGAGGCCGGTGGGGCGGATGACCTGTTCGGAAAACACCCCATTGGTCTGGTTCAATTCCCAGGGGCCGGGAGTGGCGGAGACATAAATTGTCTGGGGCCGCATGGCGTCCCATTCCTCGAAACGCAGCGGACGGTTGTCGATGCAGGAGGGCAGGCGGAAACCATATTCGGCCAATGTGGCCTTGCGGCTGAAGTCGCCTTTGAACATGCCGCCAATCTGCGGCACGGTGACATGGCTTTCGTCGATGAAGACGAGGGCGTTGTCGGGCAGATATTCAAACAATGTCGGTGGCGGTTCGCCGGGTTTGCGGCCCGTGAGATAGCGCGAATAATTTTCAATGCCGGCGCATGAACCCGTGGCCATTATCATTTCAATATCGAACATGCAGCGCTGTTCAAGCCGCTGGGATTCGAGAATGCGGCCCGCTGCGTTGAATTCGGCCAGACGAATGCGCAGATCGTTTTTGATGCGCTGTACGGCTTGTTCCAATGTGGGCTTCGGCGTCACATAATGCGAGTTGGAATAAACCTTGATCTGCGGAAGCTCAGCGACTTTTTGCCCGGTGAGCGGATCAAATTCGGTAATGGCTTCGACCTCATCACCAAACAATGAAATGCGCCAGGCCCGGTCATCGAGATGGGACGGGAAGAGTTCGATGGTATCGCCACGCACCCGGAAAGTGCCGCGGACGAAATTCTGGTCATTGCGCTTGTAATGCAAGGCCACCAGATCGGCGATCAACTGACGTTGGGGAATGCGCTGGTTTTTCTTGATGGCAAAGGCCATGGCGGAATAGGTTTCAACATCGCCGATGCCATAGATGCACGACACCGATGCCACCACGATGACATCATCGCGCTCCAGCAGGGCCCGGGTGGCTGAGTGGCGCATGCGGTCGATCTGTTCGTTGATCGAGCTTTCTTTTTCAATGTAGGTATCGCTGCGGGCCACATAGGCTTCGGGTGTATAGTAGTCGTAATAGGAGACGAAATATTCCACTGCATTGTTGGGAAAAAACTGTTGGAATTCGCCATAGAGCTGGGCGGCCAAGGTTTTGTTCGGCGCAAGGATGAGGGCAGGGCGTTGAGTGCGTTCGATCACCTGCGCCACGGTGAAAGTCTTGCCAGAGCCTGTGACGCCGAGCAGCACCTGGTTGCGCTCATCGGCTTTGGTGCCAGCCACCAGTTCGGCAATTGCCGTGGGCTGGTCGCCCTTGGGTTCGAAAGGTGAGACAATTTCAAAGCGCTGCCCACCTTCGGATTTTTCCGGCTTCGGCGGTTTGTAGGGCATGAACATCGGCAGCGATGTGGCCACGGGCCGCAAACCCTCCAGCCCCGCCCGCGCCGTTTCCGGCAACACGGGAAAACCCTCGATCGGTTGCATCGGTGCTTCAGCGAATCCGCCGTCTTGTCGTGAATGGCCCATGGGGGAGATGTAGGGGTTGGGGCGGTGGAGTGGAAGGGTGGTGCTGTCAGGAGGTGTCAGGAGTGTATGGGAAGGCTGGCGTAGACCTTGCCTTCCGACTGGACCATTCTGCGCAATTGACAGACATGCGGCAGAGGCACATTCTCGCCTTCCAAGGTGGTCGCGTGAACGAAACTGGTTTTGTTGTTGAACTATGTGATGTGACCAAGCGGTTTGGTGACACTGTTGCGCTTGGGCATTGTCAACTCGGCGTCAAGGCGGGCGAGTTTCTGTCAATTCTCGGGCCTTCTGGTTGTGGCAAGACCACGGCTTTGCGGCTGATTGCAGGTTTTGAACAGCCTACGGAAGGCCAAGTGCTGATCCGCGGCGAAAATGTCACCGGCATTCCGGCCTATCGGCGTCCGGTCAACATGGTATTCCAGCACTATGCGTTGTTTCCGCATATGAGTGTGGCTGACAACATCACCTATGGCTTGCGCCAGCGTCGGCCCAAACCGTCTTATGCCGAGTTGACGCGTGCCGCCGACAAGGCGCTGGAACTGGTCAGGCTGTCAGGGCTTGGCAAACGCAAGACCTATGAACTTTCTGGTGGCCAGCAACAACGCGTGGCGCTTGCCCGTGCCTTGATCAACCGGCCCGCTGTGCTGCTGCTGGACGAACCGTTGGCAGCGCTGGACCGCAAGTTGCGCGGCGAAATGCAGTTTGAACTGCAAAGCCTGCAACGCGATGTCGGCATCACTTTTCTTCTGGTGACACATGACCAGGAAGAGGCCCTTTCCATGTCAGACCGGGTGTGCCTGATGCGCGAGGGGCGCATTGAGCAGATTGGTTCACCCAAGGACCTCTATGACAGACCAGGCAACCGCTACGTTGCGGATTTTGTCGGCAAGTCGAATTTCTTCAAAGGCCCAAGTCCGGGAACCGTGATCAGTGTACGGCCCGAGATGATCGAGATTGTGGCCTCCAGCGCGCGACTGGCCAAGGACCTTGGAACGCCAATCTCTGCAAAAATCATCAATCGCATTTTCGTCGGCGACGTGACACAATACAGATTGGCCAATGACAGCCTGGGAGAATTTCTTGTCGTCAGCCCGCGTCGGGCTGATGCTGAAACCGGAACATTCGAGATTGGCGACAATGTGCTTGCAGGCTGGCGAAAAGACGCGGCCCAAGTGCTCGCTGATGCATGAAAGGGAGAAAACATCATGTCAAATACACCAGACCATATTGCGCAAGCCAAGTTCCTTGCAGAACTCCGCCGCTACCAGAAAGGCAGCGTCAGCCGCCGTCACTTCATGGGCGTCACTGGCCTTGGGCTTGCGACCGCCGTTCTCAGCAATACTGTGCCGGGCCTGAGGCCCCGCAACGCCTACGCTGCACTTTCGGGCACCGTAAACTTCACCACCTGGCCCAGTTATTTCGCCCAGGAAAACCTCGACAAGTTTACCAAGGACACCGGAGTCAAAATCAACGTCAGTGTATTTGGCTCCAACGAGGAAATGCTGGCCAAGTTGCAGGCGGGTTCCACAGGCTGGGACGTGTTCGTTCCCACCAACTATACAATTTCCACCTACAAGGATTTGGGCTTGATCGAAGAACTCGATCTCAAGCGACTGCCGAACTACGACGCCGCTTCGCAAGAACAACGGTTCACCTCTGAAGGCGTGATTGACAGCAAGACCTGGGCCGTGCCGAAGAACTGGGGTACCACAGGTTTTGTGGTGAACACCAAGAGTGCGCCGCAAAGTGCCTCAAGCTGGAAAGAGTTCTTTGACCTCACGCAAGGCCCATGGTCTGGCCGCGTCATGGTCCACGATTACCAGCTTACGACGATTGGCAATGCGCTCAAATACTTCGGCCACTCGTTCAACTCCAATGACGAGAAGCAACTGGCCGAAGCTGAAAAGCTTCTCATCGCCTGCAAGCCCCACCTCTTTGGCATCAACTCAGACTATAAACCTTCTTTGATCAGCGGCGATGCCTGGGCTTCGGTGTGCTGGACGGGCGATGGCACCCAACTGAACCGTGACATACCCGAAATGAAATACATCCTGGCGAAAGAGGGTGGCGAAATCTGGAGTGATTTCTACGCCATACCAAAGGGTGGGCAGAATCTTGATGCCGCCTATGCCCTGATGGACTTCCTGTTGACGCCGGATATCAACGCCATCGAAGTAAAGGCACACGGCTATCCATCGACCGATGCGCGCACCAACAAGCTGGTGCCAAAGGACATGCTGGAAAATCCGATCCTCTATCCAGCCGCTGAACTGTTGACACCGCTGGAATTCGGCGCGGCCGCAACGCTGGTTAATCCCTTGCGCGCCGAAATCATGGCACGTTTCAAGTCTGCCTGAAACAGGCCTGAGGCATCGTGACGACACAAACACGTTCCCCGCTGGTGACGGCAGCCTTGCTGGCACCAGCGGGAATTTTGTTTTTCTTTCTGCTTATATTGCCGTTGCTGGTGATGTTGGTGTTTTCGTTCGGCGAGCGTGCACCGGCTGGCGGCTATGGCGGCGGCTTCACCTTCGACAATTACCTGAACTTGCCTGCCCGCAGCAAAGCCTTCTTCAACACCCTGACGCTTGCACCGTTGGGCACATTGGTGACGGCGATTGCGGCGTTTCCCATGGCCTATTTTCTAGCCGTCAAAGTGCCACCCAAATGGCGGTTGCTCATGCTTGTGCTGGTCATGGCTCCATTCTGGACCAGCCAACTCATGCGTTACTATGCCTGGATCATGATCCTCGGCGCGAAAGGCATTCCATCCTGGCTGGCGATGATCGGCATTGCAGATGTCAGGCTGCTCAATACGCCAACCGCCGTGTTGATCGGCGCTGTCTATGGTTTCCTGCCGTTGATGGTGCCACCCATTTATGTCTCGCTCGAAAAGCTCGACAAGCGCCTGCTCGAAGCATCTGCCGATCTCGGCGCCACACCTTGGCGCACATTTTGGCAAATCACATTTCCGCTGGCCCTGCCGGGTGTGGCCACGGGTTCCATGCTGGTGTTCATTCTGCTGATGGGAGATTACATCCTGCCGCAATACCTGGGTGGCGGAAAAGTCTTCTTCATCGGCAACGCGTTGGTGGACCTGTTTCTGCAATCGCGCAACTGGCCCTATGGGGCCGCCGTATCGATTTCGCTTGTTGTGATCATGTTCGTCACGATTTTCTTCTACATGCGCTTTGTGCTGTCGCGCACCGATCAGCGCCGTGCGGCACTGGTGTAACCCATGCGCGCCTACGCCACTTTCATTTATTTCTTCCTCTACGCGCCAATCGCGTTGATCGTCGTGCTGTCGTTCAATGCCGGAAGGCAGGTGCAGGTGTGGCAGGGGTTTTCGGTTGAGTGGTATGGCAAGGCCTTTGCCAACCCGTTGATTGTTGAAGCCTTGGGCACATCCGTTACCATTGCGCTTACGACTGCCGTGCTCTCCGCCAGTTTCGGCACGCTGGCAGCCCTTGGGCTTGAACGCACGACCGGCTGGCTGCGGTCCCTGTTCGATGCGCTGATCTATATCGCCATCATGGTGCCCGGCATTGTCATCGGCATTTCCTCGCTCATCACTTTCGTCACTATCTTTGATGCCGTCAATCCGTGGCTGGAAAGCATCTGGAACTTTCGCCTGCAGATGGGCGCGTGGAGTGTCATCGCCACCCACGTACTCTTCAACATCGCCGTCGTGGCGCTGTTGGTGCGGGCACGCTTGCAAGGCATGGACCGCAGCCTTGTTGAGGCATCAGAAGATCTTTACGCCACTCCCTTGGGAACCTTCCGGCAAATCGTGTTGCCATTGCTCGCCCCTTCCATTGTCGCTGGCGCATTGCTGGCGTTCACGTTTTCATTTGAAGATTTCATCATCGCCTTCTTCGTCGCGGGTCCGGA
The DNA here is from genome assembly GCA_031417515.1 of Hyphomicrobiales bacterium. Classification (GTDB taxonomy): domain Bacteria; phylum Pseudomonadota; class Alphaproteobacteria; order Rhizobiales; family Aestuariivirgaceae; genus Aestuariivirga. The sequence goes on along the minus strand of JANOVS010000180.1, from coordinate 3,706 downwards.
TATTACGCTGCCGATCTACGTCTTTTCTGCCATCCGCCGTGGCATCACGCCCGAAATCAATGCGGTGGGCACCGTTGTGCTGGTAACATCACTTGTGCTGCTGGTCATCGCGCAGTTGGTGTTGCAGCGGGGCGAGCGCCGCCAATCACACTAAAAAGTGTTTTCGGATTTACTTGGATTGCGCCGGAATCTGCGTTACTAACCAGCCCATGACCGAATTTGCAATTTCTGGAATGACCTGCGACGGCTGTCGCAGCAAGGTGGAAAAAACACTCGCCGCATTGTTGCCTGATGTGGCGGTAACACTGTCGCCGCCACGCGCCATGACGACGGCCAGTGTGGGGGTCGACCAATTGAATGCCGCCTTGGAAAAACTTGGCAAATACCGGGCCAGCGCCGTTGGTGATTTGTCCTTGCCGGGTACAGCGAACTGGTTTTCTACCTATTATCCGTTGCTGCTGGTCATGGCCCTGATTGCCACCGTGCCGCTCGCCAGCGGAAATTTCATGGGCTGGATGATGGGCTTCATGGCGGCGTTCTACATTGTGTTTGGGGCGTTCAAACTGCTGGATGTGCCAGCCTTTGCCAACGCCTATGCTCAATATGATATCATCGCCAAATATTTCAAACCTTGGGGATATGCCTATCCCTTTGTCGAAGTAGCACTGGGCTTCGGATTTCTGTTTTACGTCAACATGCAACTGCTCAGCTGGATTGCATTGGTCTTGAGTCTGGTAGGGGCCATCGGCGTGATCAAGGCCACATTCGCCAAACAAACCATCCAATGCGCCTGCTTGGGCACTGTTTTCAAGTTGCCAATGTCGGTCGTTACCATTATCGAAAACCTCGGCATGGCAGCCATGGCCGGCTGGATGCTGATGATGTGAGGGCGAACACGCCAAACGCTACTTCGTTCCGCCGCAAAGGGGCATGAGGCCCCTTTCCTGGGCCGCTCAAACCGCCACAAACTGCTCCTTCCGATACCCCTGCAAATACAACAGCGCTGTCAAATCCCCATGGTTGATCCGGACCCGGCATCTTTCCTGCACATGGGGTTTGGCGTGCAAAGCCACGCCAAGGCCTGCTTCTCCAAGCATGGCGAGGTCGTTGGCACCATCTCCAACTGCGATGGCGTCGTCGGGCGTCAATCCGTGTGATGCAGCGATTTCGCGTAACGCATCCAGTTTGGCCTGTTGGCCGAGAATCGGGAAGCCGACTTCGCCCGTCAGTTTTCCGTCTTTCTCAATCAACGTGTTGGCGCGGTTTTCGTGAAAGCCGAGTTGCGCCGCAACGGGCCCGGTGAATGACAGAAATCCTCCCGATACAAGTGCTGCATAGGCACCATTGGCCCGCATGGTGGCCAACAGGGTTTTGCCGCCTTCCATGAAAGTGATCCGTTCACGGAGCAATTGCCCGATGACCGACGTGTCGAGGCCCTTGAGCAAACTCACCCGTTCGCGCAAGGCTCCGTCAAAATCCAGTTCACCACGCATCGCCCGGGCGGTAATGCCTTTGATCTTGTCACCAACGCCAGCAACCACGCCCAACTCGTCGATACATTCCTGATGGATCATGGTTGAATCCATATCGGCCAGTAACAGGCGCTTGCGGCGGTTGTGGATCGAAATCGATGCGGCATCGATGGCATGGCCCCGCAAGTCCACAAGCAATTGCGCTACGCCCGTAAAGGCTTCAACTTCCAGCGCATCGCCATGCGATAGCCAATGGGGCACACCGCCGCCATGGTCGCGCAACATTTCCACCACGCGGGGGGTGATTGCGCCAGAGCCCGGCGCTGCTATGAGAACGAGCAGAGAATCCATGATGACGAAACCATTTCCAAAATCCGCGCTGCTTATTGCAGGCCCGACAGCCAGCGGCAAGTCGGCATTGGCCATCGCCGAAGCCAAGCGGCGCAATGGCGTGATCATCAATGCCGATTCCATGCAGGTTTACCGGGAGCTGCGCCTGCTGACGGCCCGGCCGTCGCTGGAGGAGGAAGCCATGGTGCCGCACAAGCTTTATGGTCATGTATCGGGCAGCGAGAAATATTCTGTGGCCGGCTGGTTGCGGGATGTGGAAACGGAAATGGCACGGTGTTGGCAAGCCGGGCAACTGCCAATTCTCTGCGGCGGAACCGGGCTCTATTTTAAAGCGGCGCTGGAAGGCTTGGCCGAAGTGCCGCCGATTGACCCTGCGGTGCGGGAGAAATGGCGAAACTTCTCAGGCGATGTCCATCAGCCCCTGACGCGGCTTGATCCTGAAACGGCGGCACGTTTGAACCCTGCGGATCGCCAGCGCATCGTGCGGGCGCTTGAGGTGATCGAAGGCACCGGCCAGACCTTGCGGCATTGGCAAGACGTGGGGCACACCACCGCATTACTGAATCAAATCAATGTGGAACGGGTGTTCGTCGATGTGTCACGCGAAGTGCTGCATCAACGGGCAGAACAACGTTTTGATCAGATGATGGAGCAGGGCGCTCTGGCAGAAGTGAAGGCACTCCCGGCATTTGATCCCACCCAACCCCTGATGAAAGCCATCGGCGTGCCAGAACTTCTGGCCCATCTGCGGGGTGAGTCAACGCGCGATGAAGCCGTGCTTCGGGCCAAAGCCGCAACCCGGCAATACATCAAACGCCAAACCACCTGGTGGCGCGGACAAATGCAGGGCTGGACGACTTTCACCCCGGCATGAACTGTGGTAGGTTAAAATCATGAACCACCAGGCGCCAACACAACGAATGCTGCGACCTGCGGGCTTGCCGATGACAACCCAGGCAGCCGAAGGCATGGATCGCCGCCGCTGGACAGTTGCTGAAATTGAAGCCATGGTCGAAGCAGGCATTATCGATGAAGACGAACGCTTTGAACTCATCGATGGAGAGGTGGTGCCGATGTCACCCAAAGGAATCCGGCATGAGGTGATCAAGGTGTCGCTCATGAATTTTTGGATGAAACGGTTGCCTGACAATCTCAGGATCATGCAAGAAACCACATTCCGGCTCAACACGTCGGGTTTCCTTGAGCCAGATTTCGTATTCTTTGCAGCCGAAACCAAATTGGCGGATTTGAAACCATCGAATGCCCTGCTGGCCGTCGAAGTCGCCGACACCAGCCTGCGTTACGACACCGGCCGGAAGGCCATGATCTATGCAACGCATGGCGTAGTGGAACTCTGGACCATAAACGCCGAAACCCTGCAAACCCACATTTTCGCCAAGCCATCCGCAGAAGGCTATCTCGAACGACGGCTGATTGAAACAACCGAAATCCTTGCCCCAAACTTCGCGCCGGAAATTGCGGTCAAGATGGGGGAATTGCCGCTGTTGTGAGTGAAATGAGTTTATGGGTTGTGAATAAAGTGGAGTGGCACCGTAATTCACCCTAACTTCAGGCGATGATGCCAAGATCACTTGTTTTATGCGGAGCTACACACCTTCTATGAGCATTAAGTCCGTTTCAGCAGCAGTTTCACGGATGGCCCGCGCCGCAGTGTATTCTGGTGATTCATAGAATCGGCGGGCCGAGTCCATATTTTCAAACTCAATGACGATTACAAGGCCGCGAAGTGCTCCTTCGCGAAAGTCCGGGTTTGGACTTCGGACGAGCACCTTCCCATTGTACATGGCGATTGCCGGTCCAGACATGGCCTTAAATTTCTCAATAGCAACTTTGTCATGAACGCGAATATGAGCGACCAAATA
>JANOVS010000179.1:0-1800 GCA_031417515.1 Hyphomicrobiales bacterium | reverse complement strand
GCGGCCTTTTTCGCCTGCGGCCGATTTCAGGCCGATGGCGCCCAGCCATTTCTTTTCAGAAAATTTCAAGCTGTTCCATTGCTTCTTGGTAGCAGCTGGCAGTTCGGCAACACCTTCATAAAATCCTGGAATGGCGACTTTTCCCTTACTGTCGTGCAGGGCGGCAATGAGTTTGCTCAGGGCCTTCAGCGGATTGAGTGCTGGACCGCCATAAAGGCCAGAATGCAGATCCAATGATGGCCCGGTTACCGTCACCTCCTCGCGCACCATGCCGCGCAACCGCGTGGTGATTGCCGGGGTTTTCGAATCCCACATATTGGTGTCGCAAACAAAGGCAACATCGCAGGAAAGTTCTTTGGCATTGGCCTTGAGGAAGGGCACCAGCGATGGTGAGCCGCTTTCTTCTTCGCCTTCGATCAGGAATGTCGCGCGGATCGGAAGTTTGCCTTCAACCCGCATATAACTGCGGGCCGCCTCAACAAAGGTCATCAACTGCCCCTTATCGTCTGATGTGCCACGCCCATACATGCGTTCCACGCCCTTGGCGTCGGTCTTTCGAACTGGCTGAAAGGGTGGCGATTCCCAGAGATCAAGCGGGTCGGCAGGCTGTACGTCATAGTGACCGTAGAACAAGACATGGGGTGTTTTAGCGGTGGTATCAGGCGGGGAATAATGGGCCACCACCATGGGGCAACCCGGTGTCTCGCGCAAACTCACGTCAAATCCCAGGGATTTGAATTCCGCTACCAACGATTCCGCGGCCTTGATGCAATCGGGCTTGTGGGCCGGATCGGCGGAAATCGAGGGAATGCGCAGGAATTCAAAAAGCCGCTCGATGTTGCGATCCAGATGGGAATCGGCATCGGCCAGAATGGGAGCAAGGGTAAGCGTCATGACAGGACTCGATTGTTGATCTCTTCTACAGGATGCAATGAATTTCGGCGTTGTGCGACTGGTTTCTGTAATGCCAGTGCATTGGCCCTTGTTGTGCCACAGGTGGTGGGTTTAAGTGCTATATAAGTTTATTGCGCAGTTGAAATGATGACCGGCGAAACCACCTTTAATCTGGCCCGTGACAGCCTGCTTGCCCATGAGCCGCAAGCGGGTTTGCGGCGATTCCGGCGACGTGGCTACCAACGCTATCGGCAACTCATCGGCAATGTTGACCTTAACCTGCTGTGGAAACGCCGCTGGTTCATCGTCGCCATGATTCTGGGCCTTGCGCTGATGCAGGCGCCAACGCCTGCGGGCTTGACGCATGATGGACAGGTTGTGCTTGTCATGTCGCTGATGGCCACGTTGATGTTTGTGACGGAACCTGTGCCGCTGCCTTCGGTGGCGTTGATGATTGTTGTGGGACAGGTGGTATTTCTGGGCCTTGATTCATCGGTGGTGGCGCGAAGTTTGATGACGGACTCTGTGTTGTTCATCATGGGTTCGCTGATGCTGGCCGTGGCGGTGGTGAAACAAAAACTCGACAAACGCATTGCCCTGGCAATCGTGCGGGTGACCGGAACCAGCGTCTTCTGGATCAGCTTTGGCATCACTGTGGTGTGCGGTGTTTTGGCCTCTTTCATCGGCGAACACACGGTTGCCGCCATGATGTTGCCCGTCGGTGTGACACTGATCAGTCTGACTTCAAGTGATGGGGCCAAGGTCAAGAACCTTGCCGCTGTTTTGCTGCTGTCGATTTCCTATGGCTGTGCCATCGCAGGCATTGGCACGCCATCAGGCGGCGCGCGGAATGCCATCATGATCGGCTATTGGCGAGAATTTTTTTACGATCCGGCAAACCCTGAA
>JANOVS010000178.1:0-33766 GCA_031417515.1 Hyphomicrobiales bacterium | reverse complement strand
TATTATCGCCGGCACCGTGTTGCTGCAGCACCGTTGCCAGCACGTTGCGGAAATCGGTGGTTACGGCAAGGTCCATGCCTTGGTCCAGTTGCTCGGTGGCGAGGCCGGGCCAGGTGCCGAAATTCTGGCCGCCATTTACGCCTTCTCCCAACACCATCATCACGCCCCCATGGCCATGATCGGTGCCGCCGCTTTCATTGGCTTTGATGCGGCGTCCGAATTCGCTCATCACCACGATGGTTGTCGGACGACCAATGGCGTCGAGGTGATCGTTGAAGGCTTGCAGACTGGCGGCCAGGGTGGCGACTTGCGGGCCAAAGCGTCCCTGCTGATTGTCATGGGTGTCCCAGCCATCAAGATCAGCCGTCGCCAGATGAATATCCGGGTTAACCCGCATCATCTCGGCCAGAAAGCGCAGCTTGTTGCCGAAGTCATGATCGGGATAGGTGATGCCTGCAGGCACATCGCGCAGCATGGGATCATGGTTTTGCTTGCGTTCGAGCTTCGCCGCCAATTGGCCCGTGGCCTCGATGGCTTGGCGGCTGGCGCGGTCAAGTGCCGAGTCGCCCGCATGCATTTGCATCAAGAGTTCACGGATCGAACCTGACGGCATCCAGTCGACATCCCAGACATCGCTGATCGGCAGCGCGGTTTCACAGAGCGACAGGGATTGCGGCATGGCACCGCCGAGGCAGAGGGTCGATCCCGGCGTAGCATGACCGAGGCCGCGCACCAGCCTTGTCAACCAGCCTTCACGGGGCAGGCTTCCGGCATCGGTGCTCACACCACGTTCCATCAGGTCCATGGCCTGAAAGTGGCTGCGGGTGGCGTTGTTGAGACCTGCTGCGGGAATCAGGGCCAGTTGGCCCTTGGACCACAGCTGATGCAGCGGTTTGGCCATTGGATTGAGCAACAGTTCAGTTGTTCCCGCCATGCCAACGGATAGGCCGCGATCAATGCCAGCAGCGGCAACGCGCAGCGCGGGCGGGCGCGACGACAAATATGCCGGATCATCGACGGGAGCCAGCAGATTGAGCGAGTCCATGCCACCGCGCAGGAACACTACGACAAGGGCGCGGTTGACGGGCGTTTCGGCCTTGGCCCAGCGCACGGCGTATTGCGGGAGGGCGGCGATGGCGGCGGCGGAGAGGAAATGGCGACGGTTGATCAGCATGATTGTTACACCGCTTGATAGTCGGGGGAGGCTGTGAGGGTTGCGAGGGCTTGCGCATTGAACCAGCGCTCAGTTTCAGCAAAGCGCATGGGGCGCGGATCGGTGCCATATTCCTTGACAAGCAATCCCGCGATGCGTTGGCGATTTTGATCATTCAGGCCCATGTGCGCAGTCCATTCTGAGGTGAAGGCTTCGATGTTTGGCCATTCGCGGTTGGGTTCTTGCAGCATCATGCGAGTCCAGATATCGGCAAGCCCACGCCAGCGCCGCACCAACAAGCCGGGTGATTGCCAATAGCCTGATGCCAGGGGGTGTCCAGCCGGTGTGGGCCAGCCATAAAGCCTTTGCCCCATGCCTTCGAGCTGCCAAACATCGTCCTGCGAGGGTTTCAGTGTGATGCCCGCATTGCGCTGCATGGATGCCAGCAAGAACAGCGGGCGCTGCAAACGCGGTGGTGCGCCCGCAAATTCTGGTGACAGCAAGATATGGGCAATGACTTTTGACAGTTGATCTTTGCTGCGCTGGTTTTCAATGAAGATTTGCGCGGCAGATTTCACCAAAGCCTCAGGCGGTTGATCAGCCACAAAGCGCTGACAGAGGCGCTTGCAAACATGATGAGCTGTGGCGGGATGGAAGCCTACAAGGTCGAGAACTTTGCGGCCATCCGCCATGGCACCGAGATGCGACGGAATTTCCACGCCCAGCACGCGCTTCTGATAGGGGTCGTGCCATTGCTCCGTGTACAGAAATTCGCCGGTTTTCGGCAGTTCGAAACCTTCGCTGACATATTGTCCGCCGCCATAGGTCCAGCCGGTAAAGGCGCGGGCCGCTTCATAAACGTCTTCATCAATGAAGCCTTGCGCCTTGCCCTCAACAGCACCTGGCACTTCGCGCCACTTGTCATAGAGCGCATGCAGATAGGCTTCAGCGCCAAGGCCATGCAGTTCAAATAATTCGCGGGCAAAGTTTTCATTGGCGGGTGAGGCCTTGCTGGAAGCGTTGTTCAGGTAAGCCAGCATGGCGGTTGAGGTGGCAACAGCTTCCAGCATCTCACGGAAATTACCGAGGGCATGGGTGCGCAGAACATCCTGATCATAGGTCGGCAGTGCAATCGAAACATCTTCAACCGCATCACGGTTGACGGAAAAATGATCACGCCAAAAATCCACCACGGATTCGCGCAGCTGTGCCTCAGAATAAGTTGCCCGGATGATGGTGGCCATCAACAATTCATTGCCGGGACGCACCCGCTCCTCCCAACCCATTTTCTTTTCCCAATCCGCGAGATGCCACATGTCTTTGACAGGTTTGTGGAGCCGGGTGAGGGGGCGGTCTTCTTTCAAAGCGGTGTAACCATCACCCGCTTCATATTCAATTTTCAAAGTGGCTGACGCGATGGCCGCAGCAACACCGGCATCATCTTGCGGCGGCATGGCCAATTGCGCATCGACCCACCCCGCCCAACCATCTTTTGCCATCCGAGCGTTGTCATCAACACCCGCCCGAATACCAGCGCGGGCGACGAGGTAGGAATTGTCGTTGGTAGAAACAGCCATAGGCACCCCTTCGCGAATATGATTCGTAAACGTTCTTACCCGATTGCGGCGATATTCAGGCTGCCGAGATGCGGATGTGCAGCACCAGTTATTCTTGGTTGATGCACTGTCACCATTTTAGGCAGGAACATTGGCAAATCAGCTGAAATTGTCGCTTCTCCCTTGGAGAAGCTGTCGCAAAGCGACTGATGAGGTCCCTTTGGTGGCTACAAGCAATAGCCCAGCCATGCAACGGGTGTGGTTAAAAATAAAATGCACTGTCACTGATTTGCAATTCAACAATCACTGAAATTCCCGCCACTGTTCCCCACCTCCGTCGCTTCGCGCCACCTCCTCCCCGCGAAAGGCGCGGGGTGGAGGTTAAGTTGGGCACTGCCCTTCCAAGTAGTGCCCTCCAACCCGATTCTTCATCGGGGAGGAGGTGCCCGAAGGGCGGAGTTGGGGGATGCAAAGCGCCAGTATCACCAGTTAAATGCACTGTCACCGATACCCAAAGGGCGGAGGTGTGGGGTGCAATGGGCCAGTATCACTAGTTAAATGCACTGTCACCGATATCTAAATGCACTGTCACTTATATCACCGGTATTTAGATAAGTGCACTGTCACCGATATTGGAGGTGGGGGATGCAAAGCACCAGTCTACAGTTAAATGCACTGTCACCGTAAAGTTATTGCGACGGTTGGCGTTATAGTCATACATCTATGATGATGTGATCATCGTTCCGTGCCCATCTGGATCTCGCCAGATTGCTACTCCATTTGCCCACAATAGACGTTCAACGTGGATGTTCAGATCATAAAAGTCCTCACGTGTCCAACTTTCCGTGTTCCAAAACCGCCGCAAGTCCTTTGCGAATAAGCCAATCCAGTTCGACAATTGCTGCTTCGTCAAAATGTCGTCAATGCCTTCGTCATCGAAAACGATTTCCTGCTCTCCCTTACCATGGTTGTGACCAATAACTCGTGCAGCGCTAGTAAGCATTTCGCCAGCAGCCTCAATTGATGTCTCAAAAAGGTTCTGAAAATTGGCTTCGTTTGCGTGTTTTTTCTTCACTTCGGCCAATGCTTCGCAAGAGAGTCTAAAAGCAGCTTGCATGTACTTTAAGAACTCTTGCTTAATGAAGTTGTCTGCACCTAAACCGACACTATCGTGTGCGTAGCGATAAGCACGAATTGCCTTTCGAACCGCACAGTGCAACAATCCATCGTGGTTTTCATATGCTACTGGCTCCATTAGAAATCCAGGCAAAGCATATTCGATTTGGCTTAGAGTACATGCCTGCGCCAATCCAGCTGCAACCAGATGGACTACTACTTCAGCGTCTTGTTGATCCTTGCCTAGCAAAGACAATCCATAGGCTGAATTTAACAGCAATTGAACTTTTAGCTCGCCACCGCGAACAACGAATACCGTGGCTGCACCAGCGGCGATGTGGTCAGGAAATTGTTCCCGACTTTGTGCAAAGTCTGCTCCTCGATCCACCTCGTCAAGCGTTTTCTGAAACTCAGAAGAAAATGAAATGCCGTCAAGTTTGCTCAATTGAAAAAGTGGACTCAGATTGCTGACTATCTGTCGAACATTTTCACTGAGCCGTTCATTTTCACCGTCATTTTTCAGGCCTATCAAACTGACCTGATAGTTTATTGGAGCAGAAACCACCACTTCGGCCCTACTACCCTTTGAAGATTTCTTGGTTGGAAGTTTTTCCTCAAGTAATCCCTCAATTGTGGTATCCATTTCTGTTTGCCAACGTTCACCCATCTTGCAGGCAAGCAAAGGGAATTCAGAACGCTGCGTAGCAGAAATGAACAACTCACTGCTACAAGCAATTGCGTCTGCATTGAACATGGTGAGGATAGGTGGGCTTGTACCAACTCGTGACCCAACAAGAATTTGAGTGGACGCTATAGGCATTACAACATGCCGTGCCTTGTTAATCGTGGTCATCAGAAGTGGCATGAACATTTCGTTATCGTCATCTATCCCTAAGGCTACACAATCTGGCATTACAGCGATACCTTCGATTGGCTCCAATAGCTGCCATTCCAATTTTTGAAGGGCTGTTTTTTGTGACTCAGAATACCTTCCATCGCCTAGAGATTTATTGTGTCCGTCTCGAATAAATTTACCCATTTCTTCCGACATCGGAAGTAAGACGTCACCGAACATCGAAGTCATTTTTCCGATAGCAGTTTCCGCATGTTCTCTTGCTGCTACATAGACAGCCCTATGCAGCAATTCTTTTGGAATTGGCATCGAACGTAATGCAATGGCGATCTGCGGAGATTCATCGAGAAACCGATCGAAGTGCCGCTTCCAAGTTTCGTTCGGAGATGGAACTCCGAGTCCCATCATATCTTTTACTGAAGTTTCGTCACTGAATGTATCTTGCATTCGTGACAACATTTGTCCAAAGCCGCGCCTAACAATGTGACGCATGTGAGCGTTGCGAGGCACCAAATGGGCAATAACTTCTGCAGCAAGGTCTGAAGGAATCAAATTGCCGGTAGGTGATTTGCGCAGAGTTTCCAGCATATGGGCAAGTTCAGTCTCATACTTAGTGATGTTGTCATCAAGTGAATTGTTGCCATCGGTCGATGGATGAGAGTAAAAATAGCCCTCTACTGCGACATCGTTAATTGATGCGGCTGAGTGATGACCGTTCTTGCGATAAACGTAGGTTTTTTCGGCCTCTTTGCTAAAAAGGAATCCGCGCTGCAATGATCTTGGAATATGATGTTGTCTTTTTCCCGCCATTCTCAAAATTTGCCTTTGTAGTAGTGGTTTGTTTTAGCGTTCCCTAACCATATTATGAGTTATTGGAATCATTGTGACGGCAATTCTTGGTCGAGGGTCACGCCAAAATTTATCTTTCGTCGATAGTCGCAGATTTCGTCTGTAAGCGGTCTTGCTCTTGGTTTCATTAGCTTGCACTGCTTAGTTTGTAAAATTTAACGTGAGCATAGTTCCCCAAAGTTCTGGATCGAGTTTTTGTGACGGTGCAGGTAATATTGAGTCAAACGCAACGATCCCACCACAGGGCCTTTTCGAATTCCGCAGCGGTGCAAAAAGTGAAAATCTTCTCACTATTTGCATTTTTTGGGGGTGGGCAGGGGTGGGGTGCTTGACCCAAAAACACCCCCCGAATTTATTCCTTGACAATTCCCCAGCATAGGAATACATCCCCCTCACTCCCTGCCATTGGGGTCCGGTTCATGACGGTGAACCCGGATGGTGGGGGGTGGCAGGTCTGCGCGTGGGGGCTATCGTGGCTTTCCATTCCCGGACCCCTGTAGTCGCCCCGGCAGCGTACTATGGCGCTGTTCCCTATAGGTGGGCCAATGGTGTGCGCTCGATACCTCCGGGTTATAAAGCGAGACACACCGGCTGACTGAGCGCACAGGGAGCTTATCCTGCCCGTGTGAGCGCTGCGAAGTGCTATACCACGCGACGTTAATTCCACGTCGCATTACCGCGCTTTGCAGCGCTCACGCTTCCCTTCCTCAGGGTCAAAGAGGGCCGGATCGGCTTAACCGATTCCATACCCAGCGGATTTGCACCCAGTTGCCCGCTTTACCTTGTCTTTGCATTCCCCGCTCCCCAAACGAACCGATCTGGGTTATACTGCATGACTTGAAAGAGAGATTGCCACCATGCGCGAGCACGCCAATACGCGGGTTGTTGAGAAGATTGATGGGGTTTGGGACCGGGTTCGGTCGGAGGCTGAGGCGATTGCCAGGGCTGAGCCTGCCTTGGGAGCTTTTGTTTTCTCGTCGATTCTGGCCCATGATTCCTTTGAAGATGCGCTGATCCAGCGTCTGGCCCAGCGCCTCGGCAATGCCGATCTGGGGGCTGATGCGGTGGTCAAGGCGTTTCAGGATGCGCTGGATGCGGAGCCTGATATTGGCCATGCGGCGCGGGCTGACATGGTGGCGACGTTTGACCGTGATCCGGCCTGCCATCGCTACGTTGATCCGCTGCTCTACTTTAAGGGCTATCAGGCCTTGCAAACCTACCGCATGGCGCACCGCCTGTGGCAGATGGGACGGAAGGATTTTGCCTATTACCTGCAAAGCCGCACCTCAATGATTTCGGCGCTGGATATTCATCCGGCAGCGCAGATTGGCCGTGGCATCATGATCGACCATGGCCATGACATCGTGATCGGCGAGACGACAGTGATTGAAGACAACGTGTCGATCATGCAGGGCGTAACGCTGGGTGGCACGGGCAAGGAAGCGGGTGATCGCCATCCAAAGATCCGCCATGGCGTGTTGATCGGGGCAGGGGCGAAGGTGCTCGGCAATATCGAGATTGGCCATTGCTCACGGATTGCTGCCTGCTCAGTGGTTCTGCATGATGTGCCAGCCAACCGGACAGTAGCTGGCGTTCCGGCAAAGATCGTCGGTTATGCGGGATGTGCCGAACCTGCACGCTCCATGGATCACAATGTGGAACATGCTACGGGCGCGGTTGCAGGCGCTGTAGAATAAGACTAGGAACGGGCAACGCCAATGGAGTGCTGACGCCTGTGAAGCCCGATGAACTTGCCAAATTATCCGCCTATTTCCGCAAAACCTTCAACAACCCTGCGCTGGTTGTGAAGGCGCGTCCGAAACAGAAGGATTCGGGAGAAGTCTATATGGGCGAGGATTTTCTCGGGGTGATTTTCCGCGATGAGGAAGATGGCGAATTGAGCTACAATTTTACCATGGCCATTCTGGATTTCGATCTGGAGTAAGCAAGGGACAGGCTCGCCTGAAACTTGCATTCCCTAAACAAATGTAAATGCCCTGTGCCAATCCGGCACAATGGGGCTGTTTGTTTGGGGATTGCGTATGGAAATGCAACATGTGGCCTATCTCTTGGCCATGGCGGTGGGGATTGTCAGTTCGGGGCTGGTGTCCAGCCTTTGGGAAATTGTCACCGAAGAAAATTTGCAGCTCGGCGACATTTTAGACCCTGCGCCCTCGTTGTTGACACCTTTGCGTGTCATGGCTGTGATTTTGAGCGCTCCCATCATCGTGTTGGTGGATGCGTTCTGGTGGATCATTGCCAAGCCAATATATGGTGTGCCTTTGGTGGTAGCAGGTCTGGTGTGGAGTTTTCTGCAAGGCGCGTTTATCCTCACCAAGGTGTTTGGTTTTGCCTGAGGTTCAATGATGACCATTTATGCGCTGGATGGTGTTGCGGCAGACTTGCCAGCCGATGGACATTATTGGATTGCGCCTTCTGCTGAAGTGATCGGCAAGGTACGATTGCTGGCGGATGCCAGCATTTGGTTCGGCGCCGTTTTGCGCGGCGACAATGAATGGATTACCATCGGCCAAGGCAGCAATGTGCAGGATGGTTGCGTGCTGCACACGGACATGGGCGCACCCCTGACCGTCGGCAAAAATTGCACAATCGGTCACAAGGCCATTTTGCATGGTTGCGTAATTGGTGACAATTCGCTGGTGGGCATGGGAGCTATCATCCTCAACCATGCTGTCATCGGGAAAAGTTGTTTGATTGCAGCAGGGGCTTTTGTTGGTGAAGGCAAAGTCATTCCCGACAATTCATTGGTTGTTGGATCACCCGGAAAAATCATCCGCGTGATTGATGACGACGGTGCTGCAAAGTTGCGCAGTTCGGCTGAGAGTTATGTGCGAAACTGGAAAAGATTTGCTGCGGGTTTGGCAAAACTGAATTAGTTTCACCCACCATGGCGATTTCAGTTCAGTTGATTGCCGAATTCGCTTTTGGAATAACCTGTCGCTGTTTTTCCAGAGGGTGTTGAACGATTTACCCAGTTGATGACATCGATGATTGACCAGCGCTCGCGCAGGCCGACTATTGGCTTTGGAAAGTCGGTTGCTTCAAGTTCCAAGCGGCTTTGTTCAAATTCTGCAACAGGCATCGACAAGGCGTTGGCAACTTCTTCCTTGGTGAATACAAATTTCATGAAGTCCCCTCGTTTACGGCATCTGCCATTCAAACACTCTCCCCAGAGCGCGAGTTGTAATTAACTCATTCGATGCAGGGTGGTCTTCTTAAATCATATTGTCAATTGATTTGTGTGATTTTATTGAGATGCCGAAGAGGCGCGGGTTCGCAGTGTATGCAGGACAACGCCTTTGATGGCGGTTGAGCCATCATCGGTGAAGTATGGTTTCATGAGTTTGGCATCAGTGGTTGCAGCCGACAAAAAGGGAGGCTGAAAAATGCGAAATATGGTTTCAGCCCGGTTGTTGTTCCAGTCATAGACCTGCGCACAAACCACATCGCCCGGAATCGGTTGTGCCGAAAGGCCAACAATTAATATGTCACCCTGACGATATCCAGCCAGTTCCAGGGCACGGCTGTTAAGCGTCCAGGCATCAACATTGGAGTGACGGGCGCGCAGCACATTGACAGTGGCTTCAATGTCCGAGCCTTGTGGCAATTCCACAAGGCTGGCTTCAGATTCGCCAAAGCCGTCGGTTGGCCGATTCGCTGACTGCTGATCCTTCGCCTGGTTTGGCAATCCGGTCACGTCGCCAAGGCGTGCAATCGAAGACGGACGAAGGGCGTGACCTTCGCGCTGGTTGGACAAGAATCGTGACAGTGTAGAAGGATCAAGTCCGGCGCGTTTTGCCAAAACCGTGGCAGACCAGCCTGTATGCGCCAACAGGCGACGAATATATTCGAGTTGCTCGGTCTTTGTAGTCGGCTTGCCGTCGGACATGATGGATGTTGAGCATGGCGCTGCGTCGTTCGTCAACGTCGCACGCGCACAAAAAGAAAATGGAGCCGATACCGGGTGGGGACGGTATCGGCTCCGAGAAGCCCGGCGACTTGGGGGGATGGGGGGACGCCGGCCGGGCCTATCTGAATTTGTTTCAGGGTTTTCGTGAAGAAGAAACGGCGGCTGCCGCCAACCCTTGTTTGCTGAGAAGTGATACCCAATGGCGCGGATCGCTATCCGATTGGCGCTTCAGGAATGTGTAGTTGGTGTCGGTCCACAACATGATTTCGTTGCGGCGATTGTCGAGCACATAGTCACCTTCATTGGTGGTGACGGTGAGAACGGCGTGTCCTTCGCCTTTTTCCTGCAAGACAACGGTGATCCGCAAAGCCTTGGGTTGGAAACCCAAGGTTTCCAGCTCGCGCTTTTTCAGCAGCAGGTAGTCTTCACAATCACCAGCTGTTGCAGGATATGTCCAGTTTTCTGCAATGCCATAGAGTTCCTGATCAGTTACCGGTGCGATTTTGCGATTGACCGAGGTGTTGACCTGATACAGCTGATTCCAGCGCACAGCGTTCATTTTCACGCGGGTTGAGGCCAATTTTTCGGAAAACGAATAGCTGACGCATTCTGCCGGGTTGGCGGCACAAAACTTGACATAGCCGACAGGTGGCAGCGTATCGCCAAATTCCTTGGCAAAGAACGCTGTTGGTACAGTTACATCTTGGCCCGCATTGTTTGCGGCAAAGCTGTTCTGGATTGGGATGACACACACAAGAAGTGCAGCCCCCACTGCGGATTTGATCTTCATTTTGACGCCCCATTCGGAGTTGTTATGGGAGCAATATGACAGGGAGAGATTGAATTGACGTTCAAGAAAACGGCACAAGTATATGTAAATGCTAGTGAATCAATTTAACTTTGGGTAACCATACCCAGCCTTCGTTGCAGGGGTTGCACTTGTTGGTTTCGCCTGTTAATGGCTCGCCCACTTCGCGAAGTGGCATGCGGCCGTGGCGGAATTGGTAGACGCACTACCTTGAGGTGGTAACGGCGAAAGTCGTGAAGGTTCGAGTCCTTTCGGCCGCACCATTCCCTTTTTGGGGAACGGGGTTTTCTCGCAACTTGGAAAGAGAGTTTTCCCCGGAAGGGGAGAAGTTGGCTTGCGTTCGCCACAATTTCTGTTTAGAAGCCCGTCCAATCCCAACCATTTAGGAGTTTGAGCTTCATGGCGCGTGTCACCATCGAAGACTGCATCGACAAGTTGCCCAACCGGTTTGAACTGGTTTTGCTGGCTGGTCACCGGGCCCGTTTGGTGTCGCAAGGTGCACCCCTGACGATTGACCGCGATAACGACAAGGACCCGGTTGTGGCCTTGCGTGAAATCGCCTCGGAAACCATCAACAAAGACGACCTGCGTGAAGAATTTATCCACGCCATGCAAAAGCATGTTGAAATTGATGAAGCTGAGGAAACCGATATGCCATTGCTGGGCCAATCCGGCGACATGGTGATGATCAATGACGCTGGCGAAGAAGCAGCGCCAATGGAGCAGATGACGGAAGAAGAGCTGTTGCGCGGCCTCGAAGGCATGCCGACACCTGAAAGCCCCGGCAGCCAACGCAACGGGTATTGATTTGATCAAGCCACTATTTTTGCAGCCGGGGCTATGCCCCGGCTTTTTTTTGCGTAAGTTGCAAGCATGATGCGCCAATATGAACTGGTGGAGCGGGTGACGCGCTACGACCCAGACGCGAATGAGGACCTGCTCAATCGCGCCTATGTCTATGCCATGAAGGCCCACGGCAACCAGAAGCGGGCTTCAGGTGAAGCTTATTTCAACCATCCCCTCGAAGTGGCCGCCATTCTCGCGGAGATGAAGCTTGATTCCTCAACAATTGCCGCCGCATTGCTGCACGATACGGTGGAAGATACAGAGGCCACGGCCCAGGAGATAAAGGAAAAATTTGGCCCTGATATTGCGGCCCTCGTCGATGGTCTGACAAAGATCAAGCAGCTTGACCTGGTAACGCGCGAAGCGACCCAGGCGGAAAATCTGCGAAAACTGTTGCTGGCCATGTCAAAGGATGTGCGCGTGCTGTTGGTGAAACTCGCCGACCGCTTGCACAACATGCGAACACTGCAACACGTCAAACCCGAAAAACGATTGCGCATTGCTGAGGAAACCATGGACATCTATGCGCCGTTGGCGGGACGCATGGGCATGCAACTGATCCGCGAGGAATTGGAAGATGTTTGCTTTGGCATTCTAAATCCCGATGCCAACAAGACGCTTCGCGAGCGCCTGGCACGGCTCAACGCCGAAAGCGGCAGTGTGCTGGTTGAAATCGAAGATGCCTTGCAAAAGGGTTTCGCCAAGCGCGGCATCAATGCCGAAGTGAGTGGGCGAGAAAAGCGGCCCTATTCGATTTGGCGCAAGATGGAACGCAAGCATGTTTCGCTAGATCAACTATCAGACATTTTCGGCTTTCGGGTCATCGTTGATACGCTGGACGATTGCTATCGCGCCTTGGGTTATGTGCATCGTACATGGCGCACGGTGCCGGGGCGGTTCAAGGACTACATCTCAAATCCCAAGCAGAATGACTACCGCTCCCTGCATACCACGATCATCGGTCCCCACCACATGCGGGTGGAAATGCAGATTCGCACGGGAATCATGCACGAGATCGCCGAACGCGGCGTGGCAGCCCACTCGCTTTACAAGGATGCTTCCAGCGACAAGCTGGCGGAGCAGGGCATGACAGAGGGCATGGCTGAGTCGAGTGCCTATCGCTGGCTGCGGCACCTGATGGAAGTGCTGCAAGATGGTGACAGCCCGAAAGAGTTTTTGGAGCACACGCGGCTGGAATTGTTCCATGACCAGGTGTTTTGTTTTACGCCCAAGGGACAATTGATAGCCCTGCCAAGGGGCGCCACTCCGATAGATTTTGCCTATGCCGTGCATACATCAGTGGGGGATAGTTGCGTCGGCTGCAAGATCAATGGCCGTCATGCCACATTGATGACGGAGCTCAAGAATGGTGATGAAGTGGAGATTGTGCGGTCCGAGGCGCAAGTGCCGCCGCCGGCCTGGGAAGCCATTGTCATTACGGGCAAGGCAAAGGCTGCCATCCGGCGGGCTACACGGGCGGCGGTGCGCAAGCAATTTACCGGCCTTGGCCACGACATGGTGGCCAAACTGCTGGAGCGCCACAAGGTTGAATTGAACGAGAAGCAATTGGCCAAGGCCGTTCCAAGGCTGGGGCATAAAAACGTCGATGATGCGCTGGCCGCCGTCGGTCGGGGAGAACTGTCGGCTATCGATGTTTTGAAGGCCATGGGCATTGCTGTCGATGAGGCAGATATCAAGGCCGCCCGGCGCAGGGCAGCCAGTGTCGGCGCTTCCAAAAAACCGGGACTCTTGGCCATTCCAGTGCGCGGTGCTTCAGCGGGAAGTGTACTCAAGATTCACATGCGCACCGGGGCGGTGCCAGGCGAACGGATCGTCGGTATCGTAACTCCGGGCGAAGGCATCATGATTTATCCAATTTTTGCCGAGGCCTTGGAAAAATTCGATACACAACCCGAGCGCTGGCTGGACCTGGCATGGGGCCATGCCGAAGAGGGGCAACGTTTTCCGGCGCGGATTGCCTTGCTTCTTCTCAATGAAGTGGGCGCTTTGGCCCAGGTGACACAGGCGATCACCGACAAGGCAGGCAATATCGATGAACTTTCGCTCCAAAAGCGCGACGGCGTGCGGGATTTTTTTGCGCTTGATATCCTGCTCGAAGTGTTTGATGTGCGACACCTGAACGACATCATTTCTGAAATCAAAGGCAAAAGCAGCGTGAACAGTGTTTCACGCCTGACGGGATGAACATGCTGACACATGAACAAGTGCTGGACGAGTTTCGCGCAGCAGGCGCCTTGCTGGAAGGGCATTTTGTGTTGTCCTCAGGTTTGCATTCGGCACGTTATCTCCAGTGTGCCCGCGTGCTCATGGACCCGCAGCGGGCGACACGGCTGTGCAAGGCATTGGCGGAGAAAATCCGCGGCAGTGGCATTGGCACCATTGATCTGGTGGTTTCGCCTGCCATGGGCGGCGTGGTTGTTGGTTATGAAATGGCGCGGCAATTTGGTGTGCCATCAATCTTCTTTGAACGGGTCGACGGCAAACTTGAATTGCGCCGTGGTTTTGACATCAAACCAGGAGCGCGGATTCTCATGGTGGAAGATATTGTGACCACCGGGCTATCTTCGCGCGAGTGTATTGCGGGTATCTCTGAGCATGGCGGCAATACCATGGCTGCTGCTTGTTTGATTGATCGATCAGCGGGCAAAGCAGATGTGGGTGTGCCACTGTTTGCACTGACTGGACTCGATATCCCGACCTATCCTGAAAATGCTTTGCCGCCAGAACTTGCCGCTGTGCCAACTTCGAAACCCGGCAGTCGCAATTTGAAGAAGTGAAAGACATGATTCTCGGCATTGGCAACGACATCATTGATATTCGCCGGATTGAGAAGACCCTTGCCCGCCATGGCGAGCGATTTGTGATGCGGGTGTTTACCGAAACCGAACGGCGCAAATCTGACCGACGGGTCCAGCGTGCCGCGTCTTATGCCAAACGCTTTGCCGCCAAGGAAGCCTGTTCCAAGGCGTTGGGAACGGGCTTGAGCCATGGGGTATTCTGGCGGGATATGGGCGTGGTAAATCTTCCGTCGGGCCAGCCTACGATGAATTTGACGGGTGGCGCATTGGAGCGGCTTAACAGCCTGTTGCCACCGGGAAAAACCGGATTTGTGCACCTGACGATGACCGATGAAATGCCTTATGCGCAGGCAATTGTTATTATCGAAGCGCGATAGGCTGTGGCATAATGGCCACATGGAAAGGGCCTGCAAGACGCGACGTTGCATGTTGCAGGGGCGAACAGCTATAGTGAGGCAGGATGGCCTTGATGGTCTATTGAGGAACTGCTTGAGGCAGTCTGGATTTTGATGAGCAAGAGAGATCACACCATGGCTGCAGCGCGAGCTGGTGAACATAAAAAAGAAGATGGCATCTGGGAAACTGCCAAAGTCATCATTCAGGCTTTGGCGATTGCGTTTTTTGTCCGCACGTTCTTTTTCCAGCCTTTCAATATTCCATCACCCTCCATGTACCCAACGCTAAAGGTTGGGGATTATCTATTTGTTTCAAAGCTTTCCTATGGTTATGGGAAGTATTCGTTTAACTTCAGTTTTGGTGGTTTTAGCAAAGATGCCAAGCCTTGGATCAGTTGTTGCCCAATAGATTATCCGGGCAGGAAAGTTCTGGCTGAATTGCCGCAGCGTGGCGATGTTGCTGTGTTCAAGCTACCGACTGACACCAATATCGACTATATCAAGCGGGTGATCGGCCTTCCTGGTGATCGCATTCAAATGAAGGACAACCTACTTTACATCAATGATGTGCCTGTGAAGATGCAGCGCATCGAAGACTATGTCGACCAAGAAGGTTTTGGCGGCGGTGGCCAACCGATACCGCAATATCTTGAAACCTTGCCGAATGGCGTGTCGCATCGGATTCTGGACTACACACCCAACGGCGACGCCGACAATACGGAAGTCTACATAGTGCCCGAAGGCCACTATTTCATGATGGGCGACAACCGCGATAACTCGCAGGATTCGCGTTACCAGAATCAAGTCGGTTTTGTGCCTCTGGAAAACTTTGTGGGGCGGGCTGATGTGCTGTTCTTCTCGATTTCCTCAGAAGCCACCCTGCTCAAAATCTGGGAATGGCCATTTAAAATTCGCTGGTCGCGTTTGTTCAACCTCATCTAATGACGGCGGCGCGAACAAAGTCCATTCCTGACATGCGGACAATTGCGGGTCTCGGCTATACGTTCCAGAATCCCGAATTGCTGCAACAGGCGCTTTCCCATGGCAGCAGCCTGCAGATTGACGAAAGTTACGAACGCCTGGAGTTTCTGGGCGACCGCGTACTCAGCTTGGTGATCGCCGAATATCTGTTCAAGCAGCATGGCAAAGAGCGAGAGGGCCGTCTTTCAGCGCGGCACAGCACGCTGGTGCGCGGTGAAGTTTGCGCTGATATTGCCGACCAGCTTGGCGTTGCCGAAGTGTTGCTGGTGGGAACGGTTGAGCGCAAGCAAGGCGTCAACAAAATGCGGTCGGTGCTTGGCGATGTGATGGAAGCGCTGATTGGTGCGGTTTATCTGGATGGCGGCATGCAAGCGGCGGAAGATTTTATTTTGCTGCACTGGAAAGCCATGCTGGCCAATCCCGACAGTGCGGCGAAGGATGCCAAAACATTTGTGCAGGAATGGGCGTTGGCACGGGGAAAGGTTTTGCCGGTTTATGAACTGCTGGGGCGGGTTGGGCCTGAGCATCGACCTGAATTCACGGTGAAACTGACTGTTCCCAAAAAAGGTGAAGCCGAAGGACAAGGCGCCACCAAACAAGCAGCCGAAATGGCGGCCGCCATGCGCTTTATTGCAGACAAAGGATTGAGATGACCGAACCTGACACCAAGACACCGCGATTTGGTTTTGCGGCAATCATTGGTGCACCCAATGCCGGAAAATCAACATTGGTAAACCAGTTGGTTGAAACCAAGATTTCGATTGTTTCGCACAAGGTACAAACAACGCGGTCCCGTATCCGAGCGATTCTAGTAAAGGACGAAGTGCAAGCGGTTTTGGTTGATACGCCGGGCATTTTTGTGCCCAAGCGAAAACTTGACGAAGCCATGGTGCAAAGTGCCTGGGCAGGGGCTTCTGACGCCGATGCGATATTGCTGCTGGTTGATGCAAGGCGCGGCATGGACGAGCAAGTTATCACCATCATCAGCCAGTTGAAGCAAAGCAATGCCAAGGCCATGCTGGTGATAAACAAGACTGACCTATTGCTGGCTGAGCAGCTTTTGCCGCTTTCGCAAAAACTGAATGAGGCGTTTGCGTTTTCTGAAACATTCATGGTGAGCGCCTTGAATGGCTCGGGTGTAGAAAAATTGCGTGAACGGATTTGTGCCCACATGCCGGTGGGGCCATGGCATTATCCGGGCGATCAAGCAGCAGATGTGAACATGCGGTTTCTTGCAGCGGAAATCACCCGCGAGAAAATCTATGAGCGCCTGCATGATGAGCTTCCTTATTCATCGACCGTGGAAACCGATGCGTGGGAAGAACGCAAAGATGGCTCGGTGAAAATATCACAGACGATTTTTGTTGAACGCGATGGGCAGAAGGCGATTGTGTTGGGCAAGGGCGGGCAAACCGTCAAGACACTGGGTCAGTTGGCACGGGCTGACATGGAGCAATCGTTTGACCGTCGCGTGCATCTTTTTATATTTGTGAAGGTGCGGGAGAACTGGTCCCACGATCCTGAGCGGTTGCGGATGATGGGATTGGGAAATTGATTTGTTATGGAGTGGCGTGACGAGGGCATTATCCTCTCGGTTCGCAGCCACGGCGAAACCTCGGCCATTGCGGAAATTTTTACAATTGAACATGGTCGCAGCATGGGTTTGGTGCGGGGCGGGCGGTCACGCCACATGCGACCCGTATTGCAGCCCGGCAATCTGGTTTCCATGACATGGCGGGCGCGGCTTGAGGAGCATTTGGGAAATTTTGTGCTGGAGCCCTTGTCGCTGCGGGCTGGTTTCATCATGGAAAACGCCTTGCGACTTTCCGGCTTGGCGTCGCTTGCAGCGCTAGCGCAAGTGTTGCCGGAGCGGGAACCGCACGGTAAACTTTATGAAGCCTCGCGCATTGTGCTTGATGCCATTGACCAAGATCATTTGTGGCCAGCCCTGATGGTGCGTTGGGAAATGGGTTTGCTCGACGAACTTGGCTTTGGACTTGATCTATCAAAATGTGCATCGACGGGGGCGACGGAAGATTTGTGCTATGTTTCGCCGCGCACCGGAAAAGCCGTGAGCAAGATTGCAGGCAAGCCCTATCATGACAGATTGTTTGCGTTGCCACTGTTTTTGCGTGGTGAAAATGGCATGGAGATTGGCGATATTTCGCAGGGCCTCAAATTGACGGGTTATTTTCTGGAACGCCATGTTTTCGGGCCGCGCAATCTGGTATTGCCGCAAGCAAGGGTCATGTTGGCGCAAGCTGTAGCGAAAATGAGTTGAAAGCAATGATCGGACGCCTCAATCACGTGGCTATCGCGGTGCCTGACCTGCAAGCGGCGACGGCGCTTTACCGGGATACACTTGGCGGAATTGTATCTGCGCCAATGGCTTTGCCTGAACATGGTGTGACGGTGGTTTTTGTCGCATTGCCCAACAGCAAAATTGAGTTGATGGAAGCTTTAGGCGATGCTTCTCCTATCGCAGCATTTCTTGCCAAGAATGTAGCAGGCGGCGTGCATCATATTTGTTTTGAGGTTGCTGACATTATTTTGGCACGGGATAAGTTGAAGGCATCGGGCGCGCGGGTCTTGGGTGATGGCAATCCCAAAATTGGTGCGCACGGAAAACCTGTGTTGTTTCTTCACCCGAAAGACTTCAACGGCACATTGATTGAATTGGAACAGACATGAAATTGACCAGTGCCATTGCCGTATATTTTGTCATCTGGTGGACGGTGTTGTTCATGGTTCTGCCAATGGGCGTGCGCAATGCGGCGGAAACCGGCGAAACTGTGGGCGAGGGCCATGATGCAGGTGCGCCCGTGGTCGCTGGACTTGGGCGCAAGGCCGTGATCACAACACTGATTACAACTGTGGTTTTCGTTGTCGTTTATGTTGTGATGGCGAACAACTGGCTGGAGACGATTGATCTGCCGTTTCTGCCGAAAATCTAGCGCATCCCCCACCTCCGCCCTTTTTTAACGCGCCATAGCCTTTGGCGAAGGCGGGCGGGCACCTCCTCCCCGCCGAAGTGGCGGGTTGGAGGGCATTGATTGGAAACCGGTTTTCAATCAATGCCCTCCAACCCGCGCCTTTTCGCGGGGAGGAGGTGGCGCGAAGCGACGGAGGTGGGGGATGCAGCGCGGTCAAGAACAGTGAGCGAAACCTTTTTTCACTTCCGCTTGCTTTCTATATCCGGAGCCGATGGATACCGCGACTGCAAATCGCGGTCGGTGACGCTCATGTGGTTGCGGGTGTATTGTTCGGAAGCTTTGCGCAGAGGCTGGAAATCCCAAGGGAACAGGCTGCCGTTTTTCATGGCTTCGAATAGCATGAGGCGGGACTGCTGGCTTTGCAGGACTTCGGATTGAATGCGCGGAATATCAAATTTCAATTCAACTTCGGCGCGGAAAGTTTTGGCTATGGGGTTAGAGTCAGCGAGGTTGGTTGTTTCTTCGGGATCGTCATCAATGTTGAACAACTGGTCATCATCGACAGGCGAATGGATGAATTTCCAATGGCCGCGCCGAAGCATATAAAGCGGCGCAACTGCGCCTTCAGCCAGATATTCACCCCAAGCGGTGGCGTCCGGATTTTCGGGTTTGCCTTGCAACAAAGACAGAAGTGACCGGCCATCCACTTTGCGTGCAAGCTGTAAACTGCCACCGCGGCCAATATCGGCAAGGGTTGGCAAAATGTCGGCCAGCGAAACAGGTTCTTTCACCCGGCGCGCCTTGAAACGATTGGGTTGCCAGATGAGCAGGGGCACGTGGGCTGATGGTTCAAGGAACGACATTTTATACCACAGGCCGCGTTCGCCGAGAAAATCGCCGTGGTCAGAGGTGAAGACAACTATGGTGTTGTCCAACATGCCGGTTTTTTCCAGCACATCGATCAATTGTCCCACAAGATTGTCGACGTAAGAGATATTTGCGTAATAGCCGTGCCGTGCCGAACGCACGTCTTGTTCTGTCACAGTGTAGTCATCCATGGCTGACATTTCATAGAGCCGCTGGCTGTGGGAATCGAGTTGCTGCTTTTGCCTGTGCGGCGTGCGCGGCATGTCGATGTCTGCATCCTTGTACATATCCCAGAACTGCTTTCGCGCCGCATAGGGATCATGGGGATGGGTGAAAGATGTCATGAGTGCCAAAGGTTTGTCGGCGTTGAATCTGGCGTGGTCGTAGACTTTGCGAATAGCCTGAAAGCAAACGTCATCATCAAATTCAAGTTGGTTGGTGATTTCGGCGATGCCGGGTTGCAGCACGCTCGTCATGTTGTGATACCACCAGTCGATGCGTTCCTGGCGCAAACGCCAATCGGGTGTCCAACCAAAATCGGCGGGGTAAATATCGGTTGTCAGGCGTTCTTCAAGCCCGTGCAATTGATCGGGGCCAACGAAATGCATTTTGCCGGAGAGACAGGTTTTATAGCCTTCGCGGCGCAGATAATGGGCCCAGGTGGGAATGGCCGAGGGGAATTCGGCAGCGTTATCATAGACCCCGGTGCGCGATGGCAAGAGGCCGTTCATGACTGTGGCGCGGGCAGGGGCACAGAGCGGGCTGGTCGAATAGGCATTCTCAAACACCACGCCTTCTGCGGCGAGGCGCGACAGATTTGGTGTTTTGACCAGAGGATGGCCATGGAAGGGCAGGTAGCGGGCTGCCAACTGGTCGGCCATGATAAAAAGAATATTGGGTTTTGCTGAACGCGCCACTATGTTTGCTCCATGAAAACCGTGTTGCTGGTGCTGATCCGTATTTATCAGCTCACACTATCATCGTTGATGGGTCGAAGTTGCCGCTTTCTTCCGACCTGTTCGGACTATGCGCGACAGGCCATCGAGATTCATGGGGCTTTTGATGGCGGAAAGCTTGCGATGAAACGCATGTGCCGCTGCCACCCTTGGGGTGGCGATGGGTTTGATCCCGTGCCTTCGAAAGAGAATTTGAAACACTAACGGGGGCCAGAGGCCCCCGCGTTTTGTTGTAAATCAAATGGTTTTAGAATGCCCAGATCGCCGCAGCACGAATTTCATGCTCACTGCCCGGACCACCATTGATGGTGCAGCAGGCGGTTTTGTATTTTGCATCGTTAAATTTGGTATAGAGATACTCCATACGGAGCCGAAATTGATCAGTCATGGCATGTTCGACGCCAGCGCCCAAGCTCCAACCCTTGTGCTTGGCTTTCAGTTTGTTTGCGGTTGTAGACACGTTGTCGATCAACAGACCATTGGCAAAAGCACTGCCGCCTGTGAGATACAAAAGTGTGTCATCCAAGGCGTAACCCACGCGGGCATTTAGACGACCAATCAACGGCAAGCTATGCTTGAAGTCGGCTCCGGTTTGCATGTTGTGTGTTAAAGTGCCCGTGCTTTCCAGTCCAGCTTCAAAGCCCATCACGAAGTTATCCATTTGATAGTTGTAACCGGCGATACCACCAGCCTTGAAACCGCAGCCGGCATTCAGGAATTTACCGCCTGTTGCACTGTAAGTGAATTCACCGTCTTCACAGCTTGTACCGACTGCGACACCAACATAGGCACCGGTCCAGTCATAAGTCGCAGGGCGAAGTTCTTCGACGGGGGGAGGGGGCGGCATTACATCAAGGTCAGCTGCAAAGGCAGATGCAGCAGGCAGAATGGCGACAGAGGCGAGGGCGAGGCGGAGGAAGAACTTGTTCATGTTATTTACCCGGTTACAGTTAACGCTACAGTTGCGGTGAACATGAATTGTTAGGGTTAACATGAGGTAAAAGGCGCTGAAGTTTTTTTAGTCGACACAAGCAGGGCTTGACCACAAGCCCGCTCAGGTGCAATTGGCCCCGATATTAATCAATGATTTGGCTTACCTGCGGGTGTTTGCAGGAGTGGGCAGGAGGATAAAAAATGATTTCAGTGACATTCCCCGATGGTGGTCAACGCCAGTTTGAAGCGGGAACAACGGCGGCCCAGGTGGCGGCCTCCATCTCAAAATCCCTCGAAAAGAAAGCTGCGGCGGCTATCATTGATGGCGTGCTGAGCGATTTGTCTGATGGGCTACATAAAGATGTGCGGCTGGAAATCATCACGCGCGATGATCCGCGCGCACTGGAATTGATCCGCCATGATGCGGCGCATGTGCTTGCGGAAGCGGTACAAGAATTGTTTCCGGGCACGCAAGTGACGATTGGTCCGGTGATTGAAAACGGCTTCTTTTATGACTTCCAGCGGGCCGAACCTTTCACGCCCCAGGATTTTCCGGCCATCGAAAAAAAGATGCGGGAAATTATTGGGCGCGACAAGCCGTTTACCAAGTCGACCAAGACACGAGAGGAAGCCAAGGACTTCTTCCGGGCCAAGGGCGAGAATTTCAAAGTCGAGCTGGTGGATGCCATTCCGGGCAATGAAGACATCAAGTTTTATGACCAAGGCGGCTGGATCGATTTGTGTCGGGGTCCGCATTTCAATTCGACGGGCAAGATTGGCAACGCCTTCAAACTCATGAAAGTGGCTGGTGCCTATTGGCGCGGCGATTCCAAGAACCCGATGCTGACGCGCATCTATGGCACGGCATGGCACAAGCCTGAAGATTTGCAGGCTTATGTCACGGCACTGGAAGAAGCTGAAAAGCGCGACCACCGGAAGCTGGGCCGGGAAATGGATTTGTTCCATTTCCAGGAAGAGGGCCCCGGCGTGGTGTTCTGGCATGCCAAGGGCTGGGCCATGTTCCAGCAATTGGTGGCCTATATGCGCCGCCGTCTTAATCGGTTGGGTTATGACGAAGTGAACGCGCCACAACTGCTCGATAAGAGCCTGTGGGAAACATCGGGCCATTGGGGCTGGTACAAAGAGGCGATGTTTGGTGCAACACCAGCTGGAGAAGCAGCTGAAGATGGTGAGCGCACCTATGCCCTCAAACCGATGAATTGTCCCGGCCATGTGCAGATTTTCAAGCATGGACTTCGCAGCTACCGTGAATTGCCCATGCGGCTGGCAGAATTTGGCAATGTGCATCGCTATGAGCCTTCGGGCGCTTTGCATGGCCTGATGCGGGTGCGCGGCTTCACGCAGGACGACGCCCATATTTTCTGTACGCCAGCGCAAATGGCGGATGAGTGCCTGAAGATCAACGATCTCATTCTCTCAACCTATCGGGATTTTGGCTTTGAGCAGATTGTTGTGAAACTCTCTACACGCCCTGAAAAACGCGTGGGTTCCGACGAAGCGTGGGACAGGGCCGAAGCCATTATGACCGATGTGCTGGCGCAGATTGCCGCTGCCTCCGATGGCAAAATCAAGACATCGATCAATCCGGGCGAGGGGGCCTTCTATGGTCCCAAGTTTGAATATGTGTTGCGCGATGCCATCGGCCGCGATTGGCAATGCGGCACCACGCAGGTGGATTTCAATCTGCCGGAACGCTTCGGCGCGTTTTACATTGGTGAAGATGGCAACAAGCATGTACCCGTCATGATCCACCGCGCCATTTGCGGGTCGATGGAGCGATTTCTCGGCATTCTGATTGAAAATTTCGCCGGACATTTTCCGCTGTGGATTGCGCCGAAGCAAATTGTTGTCGCAACGATCACGTCAGATGCCGATGCCTATGCTTCTGAAGTTGGGCAAATGCTGAGGGACGCAGGTTTGCGGGTTGATGTTGATCTGCGAAATGAAAAGATCAACTACAAGGTCCGCGAACACTCGGTGATCAAGGTTCCGGTGATCCTTGTGGTGGGCAAACGCGAAATGGAAGAACGCTCAGTGAATATCCGGCGGTTGGGATCGCAGGATCAGAAGGTGGTGGGACTGGTGGAAATGGTGGCAGCACTGGTGAAGGAAGCAACGCCGCCGGATATGCGAATCCCTAAATGACGACACGCCCTAGTTTTGCTGAAATGAATTTAATGATGGTGCGGAGTGAAGTGATATGACGCTTAAATTAACGCTCGACGCAATGATCAAGCGAGCTGATTTCTTCGAAAAGAATAGTGAAGAGGGTCAGAATCAATCTCCCAGCGCCAGAAAGCTGAGTTCAATAAATTTTGACAGCCTCAAACCAGATAGCAACTTTGTATTGAGTCTGAGAAAGCCAGATTTTCAACGCGAAACGAATCAATGGTCGGTTGATCAAACGCTCGGGTTTATCCAGAGTTTTGTTGAAGGGTATTTCGTTCCTTCCGTGATACTTTGGCAGTCTACTGATGGATATGTTTTTGTAATTGATGGAGCTCACAGACTGAGTGCATTGAGAGCTTGGATCGAAGATGATTATGGCGATGGTGGAATTTCTGGTTCATTTTATGGTGGAGAAATACCAAATTCGCAGAAAAAAACTGCGAAAAAAATTCGTGATCGAGTCGAAGTATCAATAGGCACGCACAAATCATTCAAAGACAAACTTACTGCTCGAAATTCAAATCCGAGTATCCAGTATGATGATCTCACAAACAAAAGGTTAAAAAATTTTGGTTCGCGTGAGCTCGAATTGCAATGGGTTGGGGGTGATGCAGACGTCGCCGAGGCTTCCTTTTTTAAAATAAACACTCAAGGGACAGCTCTCGATAAAACAGAAGAATTGTTACTCCGCAATCGTGATCGCGCCAATGCAATTGCCGCTCGGTCAATAATTCGAGCTGCGACCGGACACAAATACTGGTCAAAGTTTGAAGCAAGTATTGGTGCCCAAATTGAGAAACTCTCGCGCGAAATTTATGGTCTATATTTCCGTCCAGAAGTGGAAAATCCAATCAAGTCGCTTCAGCTTCCGCTCGGTGGGACTACCTCAGTCTTGGATTCTTTGGCCATTGTAATCAGATTGCTGTCGATTACTGAAATGACTGTTGTGAATGGGAGGAAGGGGCTGGAAGTTTCTCCCTTTGATGCCGAAGGAACAACAACTATTTCGGTATTGAAAAATTGCCTCAGGACTTTGAATCGAATGACAGGAAATGATGAATCAAGTCTAGGTTTGGTTCATGCTGTTTATTTCTATTCGGAGCGTGGCAAGCAAATCCCTGAATTGTTCCTGGGAATGGCTCACCTTATAAAGACGAAAACGTTGAATAATGACAAAGAATTTTTCAAGAAATTCACCCGCGTTCGTAGCAAACTCGAAGACTATCTTGTTGCAAACAAGCAAGTAATCACGCAAGCACTTGTGGCAATTCGCAGCGATCGACGCACAGAGAGGATGAGTGCAGTTTTTGAATATCTCGTAACGGAGTTTTTGACTAATCGAGAGCCTGTGCTTGAAGGATTGGCAAGAGCCGCGAATCTCAAGGGAACGCTTGTGCAGTTTGAAGAAAAGGTTATGGGCAAAAATTTCACAGATGATGGAAAGGCAACGATTTTCATTCGATCAGCTCTGAAATCGTTATTGAAATGCCCCATATGCAATGGATACATTGAGCCAGCAACTTCAAGTTCGTATGATCATATTGTTCGGAAATCTGATGGTGGAAATGGTGACGATTTGAATGGTCAGTTGGTCCATCCATATTGCAACACCGGGTTCAAGAATTAAGTCTGCTATACTCTGCTTTGGTTCTGGTTTGCTGTCTTATTGCATGGCAAACACTTTGTGCGCCTACTCCGTAATTTAAGCTGAAGCTTTTGCCAAAACTTCCTCCGCCCACTGATTAAGACTGATGCCTTTCAACTGGGCAGCTAGCGCCGCCTTGGCATGGACTTGTGGATCTATGCGGAACATTACTTTTCCGGAGTAGGGTTTTTGCGGAGGCTTGCCGATTTTGCGGCAGGTTTCGATATAATCATCGACTGATTCTTTGAAAGCCACCTTGATTTCTTTGACGGAGTTGCCTTCGTAACTGATAACATCGCTAATGCCCAAAAGTCGCCCAAACAGGCAATCATCTCCCAGGGAATATTCTGTGCTGCCGTGATAACCTTTATATTTCAACGTATCATTCATGGCTTAACTCCAATCTCAATAAAATACGTCCGAACTTGTTTGACGCTGTATTGTTTGGTTTCTTTTTGCGGGTGGGGACGATGAGCAACAAGTGTTCCTCTCTCATGATTAAATCTTACGCGGGAGCCGCTGCCTTCGACAATCTTGCATCCCACTGCGATCAACAACGCTTCAATGTCCGCCCACGCGATATTTGATTTTGTGGGTTCTGCAAAAACTGCTTCAAGCGTCTTGCGATGCCGACTGTTCATGACCGAGATATATGACAGCCCGCCAGACTCTGCAAGCGTTTTATGATAGCAAACCGAATCCCCAACTCCTTCGTACTCAATCCATGTCACATCACATCATCATCGGCACATCCGGAATTGGCGGCGCTTTGGCACGGAAATTGGTTGGGGACGGCCACGCGGTTCATTTGGTCGGACGCAACAGTGCCGCGGTTGCGACATTTGCCGCAGAATTGGGTGCGACGCACGCGATTGCTGATGTCACAGACGTGGCGGCGCTTGAAGCTGCTGTGCGGGCTGCTGGCGGACAAGTGGATGGACTGGCTTATTGCGTCGGCACGATAAACCTGAAGCCAGCGCACCGCGTCACAGATGCTGAAGTAATAAAAGATTTTGAGGTGAATGCTTTGGGCGCGCTTCGGGTAGTTCGTGCGGCCCTGCCTGCTTTGAAAGCATCGACACAGCAAACGGCTTCGGTGCTGTTGTTCTCCACAATCGCTGTTCAACAAGGTTTTGCCAGCCACGCATCTGTGGCCATGGCCAAGGGCGCTGTTGAGGGTCTGACTCGGACGCTTGCGGCGGAACTTTCTCCCAAAATCCGGGTCAATGCAATTGCACCTTCGCTGACGAAAACACCTTTGGTCTCGTTCATGACCAGCAATGATGCAACAGCCAATGCCATCGCGGCGCTGCACCCCTTGCAACGTTTAGGCGAAGTGGATGACATTGCGGCAATGGCTGCGCTGCTGCTTTCTACAGGATCTGGCTGGATCACTGGCCAAGTCATTGGCATCGACGGTGGGCGTTCAACATTGCGGACCAAGGGGTGATGCGCGGTGGCAAAAGGTCAGAACTTCCTGCAAGGATTTGCGTAACTTGCGGACGACCCTTCACGTGGCGAAAGAAGTGGGAAAAGGTCTGGGGCGAGGTGAAGTATTGTTCTGACAGATGCCGGGGCTTGAAAGGTAACAACAAAAGTTCCATATAGGTATCATGGAAATCGGACTTTACACTTTCGCTGACGTTGCCGCTGGGCACCCTGAACTTGCTGGCCAACGCCTGCGCAATCTTGTCGAGGAAATGGAACTGGCTGATCAGGTCGGCCTTGATGTGTTTGCGGTTGGCGAGCATCACCGGGCGGACTATGCGGTTTCATCGCCCGCCGTGGCATTGGCGGCGGGGGCTTCACGGACCAAACGAATCAAGCTTTCAAGTGCGGTTACAGTGTTGAGTTCTGATGATCCGGTGCGGGTGTTTCAGCAATTTGCAACACTCGATGGACTTTCAAATGGCCGGGCTGAAATCATGGCGGGGCGGGGGTCTTTCATCGAGTCCTATCCGCTGTTCGGTTATGACCTTGATGACTATGATGCGTTGTTTGCCGAGAAGCTTGATCTGCTGATGAAGCTCAGGGATGGTGAGCGTATTACCTGGAATGGATCATTGCGGCCATCCCTGAACAAAGCTGGCATTTATCCCCGGCCCGATCAGGCCAAACTGCCGATCTGGATTGCCGTTGGCGGCACGCCGCAATCGGTGGTGCGGGCGGCAACGCTGGATTTGCCCATGGCGCTGGCGATCATCGGCGGTGATCCCAAACGCTTTGCGCCGTTCTTTCAGTTATATCGCGATACGGCGGAAAAGGCCGGACGTGATCCGGCAAAATCGGTTTTGAGTTTGAACATGCATGGCTTTGTCAGTGATACGACAGACAAGGCCAAGGACATTTACTTTGCCGCCCATACAGAAGTCATGAACCGCATTGGCCGTGAGCGCGGCTGGCCACCGCAGGGTCGGTCGCATTTTGAAGTGGCAGCGGGTACGGATGGCAATCTGATCATTGGTGATGTGAAGCGTGTCGCTGACCGGATTGTTGAACTTTACAAGGTGTTCAATAACTCGCGGATATTGATCCAGATGGCGATTGGCACGGTGCCGCATGCCGAGCAGTTGAATGCGATCAGGTTGCTGGGTGAAGAAGTGGTGCCAAGGGTCAAAGCGGCACTGGCAAAGTTGTGACGACAAAAGTCGGAAGCAAAAGTCGGTTCAATTGCCCAACATAATATCGCGTTCCTGGCCTGCAAGTATCTTGAACTTGGCAGTCAGGACCTCGCCGTTGACATGGGCGGCTGCAACATAGGTTCCGGGTTTCAGGGCAAGATCTTGCGACAGTCCTTCGAATGATGCGAGGGCAGGGCCAGACATGGTGCGGACTTCCCATGTGACCTTGGCGCCGGGTTCACCAACAAATGACAGGCGTGCAAGGCCAGCTTGGTGTTTGACATCAACAGCTGACATGATGCCGGGCCGAATGCGAACGTCGGTGACAGCAGTTGTGTTGCCCGAACCGAAACGGCTTTCAACGCGATAGTGGCCTGCGGCAAGTTTCAAGACTTCGCCGGGCAATTTGCTATGGGCAACCAATTTGCCTCGTTCAGGTCCGCTCAAGGCATAGACTAGGGTTTGGCTTTGGATTTCAGTGGCATTGATGCCCTTGATGACTGGCAGCACACGCAAGCCGCCAGCGTTCAAGACGAAGCTGACTGCAATGCTGTTGCCTTCCGGCAGCGTCAAGTTTTCGCGCAGATGAACGGAACCATAATCGGCTTCAACCACATAATCACCGGGGGGCAGGGCATGGATCGATTCGGTGGCTGTTTCATCAACCAGCAGTTCACCTTCTGAATTCCTCAATTGCCAGTGAATATCTTGGGCCATCAGGTTGCTGGTTGGGGTGAGGCGAGCAACCATTGAGATTTGTTCGGAACCTGCGTCAACGACGCTGATCGCAACTTCGTGGGCCGCATCAGTGGCGACGGAAGATGTGGTGTCGGGCAGGGCGGGGGTTTCAATTTCCAGCGAAGTTGCAGCTCGGCTGAGGGCGGTCGGCATGATGATGGTGCTGGCAAACAGGATTGCCGCCAGAAGGCGCTTGTTCAGCGCTCGGTTCTGGCGGCTTTCTGTCGATGAGCGGGTGCTGATGACGCCCATGCGTAGTCCCCTTTGTTTTACTCTCCCCCAGCTCTCTGGCCGGTTCATTCTCAAACCACATCAAAGCCCACGGCCGCAACTTAATGATTAATTGTTGGTTAACAGCAGCCCTGCAATTGAAAGCATTGAAAAACTGGGCGCGAAGCTTCAAAACCCGGCCATGACCCAATTCAATGACCCATCCTCGCTCCTGACATTTCTGAAGACCCGCAAATCTGCCTCTGCGAAGAGCATGACGGGACCTGGACCAGATTCGGCCCAACTTGCTGTAATGCTTCAATTGGCAGTGCGCGTGCCCGACCATGGAAAACTGGCCCCTTGGCGGTTTGTGGTTTTTTCAGGCAATGCCCGCATGGCGGTTGGCGAAAAGTTCAGAACGCGCTGGCAAATCCTGCATCCGGATCATGGGACTGACAGTTTGGATTTTCAGGCAGGGTTGTTTGTGCGGGCACCTGTGGTCGTTGCTGTTGTATCGACAGCAGCACAACATGCCAAAATACCAGTTTGGGAGCAGCAGCTTTCGGCGGCCGCCGTCAGCTTCAATCTGGTATTGTCCGCCCAAGCCTTTGGCTTTGATGCGCAATGGCAAACCGATTGGGTGGCATATGATGCAGGTGCAAAA
Organism: Hyphomicrobiales bacterium; assembly: GCA_031417515.1. GTDB lineage: Bacteria > Pseudomonadota > Alphaproteobacteria > Rhizobiales > Aestuariivirgaceae > Aestuariivirga. The sequence goes on along the minus strand of JANOVS010000178.1, from coordinate 4,702 downwards.
CAGGCCATGGGCATTGGGGCAGACGAACAGGTGGCAGGACTGATTTACATGGGCAGAAGTGCCGTGCCGCTGGAAGACAGGCCCCGGCCTGCTGCTGCTGCACTCACAACGTTTTGGGGTGCATGATGGCAATCAAGGCGATTTTGTTCGACAAGGATGGCACACTGATAGATGTCAACCGTACGTGGATTCCGATTTATCGCCATATGTTGGCGGCAGAATTCCAGGCTGACGATGGTGAAGTCACCAAGCTTTTGCAACAGGCTGGTTATGACGCGAGCAGTGACAGTTTTCATGCAGGTTCGGTTTTGGCAGGCGGCACCACTCGGCAATTGGTCAACATCTGGTGGCCGGAAATAGATGATGCGAATCGTGCAGCAATGGTTACGCGGATTGACACGCATTATGCACCTGTGGCGCGGCAGTATTTAAAACCATTGCTGGAACTGCCGCCGGTTTTTGATGCCTTGAAAGCCATCGGCATGCGTTTGGGTGTGGGAACCAATGACAGCGTGTTTTCAGCGACCGGACAAATGCAGGCTCTGGCCGTTGAACATTATTTTGATGCCATTCTGGGCGCAGACAGTGTTGAAATCCCCAAACCTTCCGGCCAAATGGTGAAACGCTATGCCGAACTGATGGAACTGCAATGCAGCGAAATCGCCATGGTGGGTGATAACACCCATGACATGGAAGAAGCCCATCACAGCGGTGCCATGGCTATTGGCGTGTTGAGTGGCAATGCAAAACGCGAACACCTGGAACCCCTGACAGATTTCATCTTCGATGACGTTGCGGATTTGCCCGCATTTTTCCGGGAAAGCCGCCATGTTTTATGATGTCATCCGCAATGATCATGGTTTGCAGATCGATCCCTTCAAGGCATTGATTGCACCGCGACCCATCGGCTGGATATCAACCCAATCGGCAGACGGTGTGGCCAATCTTGCTCCCTACAGTTTCTACAATGCCTTTGCCACTTCGCCGCATTATGTGGCTTTTGGTTCTGAAGGCTACAAGGACAGTCTGCGCAATATTGAAGCAACGGGTGTGTTCGCCTGCAACCTCGCGACCTTTGATTTGCGCGATGCAATGAATGCTTCTTCGGCTCATGTGCCAACGCATGTTGATGAATTTGAATTAACAGGCCTTACAAAAATTCCATGCGTCATGATTGATGCGCCGCGTGTTGGGGAAAGCCCTGCCTGTTTTGAATGCCGCCATTTCAAGACAGTAGAATTGCCCGATGAGCAGGGTCAAGTTGCCAATTGGCTGGTGATTGGCCGGGTGGTGGCGGTGCACATTGATGACCGGTTTATTGCCAATGGGCGGGTCAACACGGCGGCCATGCAGCCGATTGCACGGTTGGGCTATGCGGAATATGCAACCGTTGACAAAGCTTGGCGGATTCAGCGGCCCAACTGACCGCCTCAAGTTAAGGTTGTATCGCCTATGGCAGTGAGTCGCAGTGCGAGTCGTGAACAAAGCCAAAACCTGACAATTTTGACTTGTGGATAACTTCGGTGATAACCAATTTAAATTATTATATTACAATGACATAAATTGTCATTTAGAGCTGTGGATAAGCTGTTTACGAAGTGTTAACCATCCGGGCGCAGGAGTTTCAATCACGGGGGCAGACCAACATCAAAGTACGGGTTCAGTATTATGGTAAGTTGCATTCTGATAGACAAAAATTCCGACGAGCGTCAGCGGGTCCAAGGCTTCTTGATATCCTTGGGAATTGCCTGTGACGCTTGTGAAAGTCCAGAGGAGGGCATCCAGCTTTGCCGTGAAGGCCAGCCGGATGTTGTGATCATGGAATCTTCCACACTTCCTGCCGCCAGGGATTTTCTCAAACTGGCGCGCCATCAGGGCCGCAACAACAACAGACCCATTGTTCTGATGTATTCGAAAAAAGCTGACATGGAAATCATGAGTGGCTCTATTCTCGAAGGGGCAGCTGAATTTCTTGTGAGCCCGTTTGACCGGGATTTGCTGCGCTTCAAGCTTGAACAATTTGGAATTTTCCAGGCCAAAGCCGCATAACGACGATTAAGCCGCACTTAAAAAACGTGGTGAACCGATTGTTAAGGCTTACCCGACTATCCTGCAGTTTCTGGGAATTGTTGGGTGAATGTCATGCGTTTAGAGTCTGAAGTTGGTCTTGATATCAGTGTGCTTGAAGCCGTTTTGGCATGTGGTGATGCGGAAGCCCGCATGACGTTGGCGCGACAACTGGCCGCTCTCATTGCTGATCCTGAAAGCTCACGGATTGAACGTGATCAGGTGGTTCCGATACTGCTGAAGATTACGACTGACACTGATCCTGTGGTGCGGCGGGTTTTGGCCCGGGAACTGGCCAACATTGAAAACCTCCATGCTGATCTGATTTTTTCTGTGATTGCGGATGAAGACGCCATTGCCTTGCCCTTCCTGCTGCAAACGCCATCCTTGAATGCGTGGCATATGCAAGCGGTGTTGCGGGTGGGAGATGATGGGCGGCAGGCAGCCGTGGCGCGCCGCAAGGACGTGACAGCTGATGCAGTTGCTTACATTATCAAAGCAGGAACAGCCGCAGCGGTTATTGCTGTGTTGGGTAATCGGGCGGTAAAACTTAAGCCTGTCGACATGCGGGAGATTTACCAGCGTTTGGGCAAGGCGGGTGAAGTGGTCGAGAAGCTGCTCGCCCGTTCTGACCTGCCGCTGGATATTCGCATTTTGCAAGCCAAGCGGGCTGCAGTGCGGATGCGCCAGATGATGGCCGAGCGCAACTGGATGCCTGCCAATGATGCCACCGAACTGGTGGCGGATGCCGAGGAAGTGGCCATTCTGAATGTGTTGGCCGAAGCTTCAGAGCATGAACGCAAAGACGCGATGAATTTTCTGGCAACCCAGAATATGTTGACGCCGTCTCTGATTGTCAGGGCAGCGTGCCTTGGGGAAATGCAGATTGTTTCTTCTGCCTTGTCCCATCTCACAGGCCAACCTGCGGCCCGCATCCATGGCATGATTGCGACGCGGGGTGCTTCTGGCATAAAGTCGCTGGTCAGTCGCTCCGGTTTGCCGGGACCCTGCCACGCTTTGCTGGCAGCAGCATCTGAAGTTGAGAATGAAGCCCGCAATGAAGGCATCAATCTTGATCCCGATGCTTTCGGGCGACGTTTGCTGGAGACTTTGATGATGCAGTTCGGTGCGCTGCCGTTGAAGGACCAGGCCAAGCACATTGAGTTTGTCGGTCGTTTTGGCGATGACAAGGTGCGCAAGATTGCCCGCCAACTGAAAGCTGATATGTTACGGGCAGCCTGAGTACGACCTGAAATCTAAAAGCGGAACTGTTCGTTGAGCACGCGCTCAGCCAAACTGTGGCCGGGATCAAACAGGATTTTGACCGAACGCTTTTTGTCTTCGGCAATAAGCACCGTCTGCACGGCCCGGACTTCCAAATGATCAGCTACGGCAGCAACAGGCCGTTTTTCAGAATCGGCGATTGTCAATTCTACACGGGCATTGCGTGGCAGAATGGCGCCGCCCCAACGCCGGGGCCTGAATGGACTGATAGGCGTAAGGGCCAACAACGGCGAACCAATGGGCAGTATTGGTCCGTTGGCTGAAAGATTATAGGCCGTGCTGCCGACGGGCGTGGCCAGCAGCAAGCCGTCACAGATCAATTCTTCCAACCGGATTTTTCCATCGATTGCAATTGTGATTTTTGCTGCTTGATGGCGTTGGCGCAGCAGGGACACTTCGTTGAAAGCGATGGCCGAGTGGCTTTTTCCTGCACTGTCAATTGCTGTCATGCGCAGCGGATGAATTGTTGTGAGTTCAGCCTCGGCCAAGCGTTTTTCCAAATGGCTTTCGGAAAAATCATTCATCAGAAATCCAACGGTGCCACGGTTCATGCCGTAGATTGGAATGCCTGAAGAAACGAAGCGGTGCATGGTTTGCAGCATATGGCCATCACCACCCAGGGCGACGACACAATCGGCCTTTTCAGGTTCGACATTGCCATGGAGTTTGGCAAGGCGTGACAGGGCCCGTTTGGCGGCGGGGGCTTCAGAAGCCAAAAAGGCGATGCGGCTAAATTTCATGGGCGCTTTGTTGCGTTGACAGTTCGGTTGTGACGTATCATGGCTGAGCTTTTCTTGTATTTCAAACAAATAGCCCGAAGAAACTCAATCTCCATGCGCGCCATCGTTATCTGCAACAGTTGCCGCTTTCCTGACGGACGCAAGACCGGCGAGGATGGCCGCACGGGCGGTCAGACGTTGATCGATGCGATGGCTGCGTTTCTGGCAGAAAAGCAGCGGAGTGATGTGCGTGTTGTCGAACAGACCTGCCTGTGGAATTGCACCCAATCCTGCAGCGTGGTGTTTCGCGATAGCCAGCGCTTTTCATATGTAACGGGACGTCATGAAGCGACGGTCGAACAAGCTGAAGCGATTTTGCAGTGGTTTGATGCCCATGGCGCAACGGCGCGGGGTGAGGTGCCTTTCCGGCAATGGCCGCAAGCCATGAAAGGGCGTTTCATTGCCCGCATGCCACCGGAGGAGACATGAGTGTTAACCCAACGACCCCATGAATTGACCACATCAAGGGCTGTTTGCAATAGTCGCATGTGGCCCCCACCTCCGGCCTTCGGCCACCTCCTCCCCGATGAAGAATCGGGTTGGAGGGCGAAGTTGGAGACCGGTATTCATCA
>JANOVS010000177.1:0-9010 GCA_031417515.1 Hyphomicrobiales bacterium | reverse complement strand
TGTGGTGTTGTTGTGCTACGCCGGATTGGTGTCAATTCCCGATGCCTACTATCAAGCGGCGAAGATTGATGGCGCAAAGCCATGGGCGGTGTTCCGTTATATCCAACTGCCAAAACTCAAGCATGTGCTGACCATTGCAGTTCTGCTGCGCTTCATGGACAGCTTCATGATCTACACGGAAGTCATTGTTTTAACGGGCGGAGGCCCCGGCAGTACTACCAAGTTCCTGTCGATTGACCTGGTGCAAAAAGCCCTCGGCGGATTTGATCTTGGGCCTGCTGCTGCACTCTCTATCGTTTACTTCCTCATCATCCTGCTCACCAGCTGGCTGTTCTACACGCTGATGATGCGCAACGAGGCCAACTGATGCAAAAAGGTTTTTCAAAACGCTATCTGGTGCCGCTGATCTACATCATCTTCCTGATGTTGCCGATCTATTGGCTGATCAACATGTCGTTCAAAACCACCAATGAAATTTTGAATGGCTTCTCGATTTATCCGCGCGAGTTCACACTTGACAGCTATCGCACCATCTTCACCGATCCCACATGGTATGGGGCCTATATCAACTCCATCATCTATGTGGCGTTGAACACGATCATGTCGGTGGGGGTGGCATTGCCTGCTGCTTACGCGTTTTCGAGGTATCGTTTTCTAGGTGACAAGCATTTGTTTTTCTGGTTGCTGTCCAACCGCATGGCCCCACCTGCGGTTTTCGTGTTGCCCTTTATCCAGCTCTATTCATCCGTCGGATTATTCGACACGCCTTGGGCCGTGGCCTTTGCGCATATGCTGTTTAATGTGCCACTGGCAGTTTGGATCTTGGAAGGCTTCATGTCGGGCATTCCGAAAGAATTGGATGAAACAGCTTATGTCGATGGCTATTCTTTCCCGGCTTTCTTCGTGAAAATATTCATCCCGACAATTTCTGCTGGCATTGGTGTTGCTGCATTCTTCTGCTTCATGTTCTCATGGGTGGAAATGCTGCTGGCGAAAAACCTCACGTCGGTTGCCGCCAAGCCGATTGTGGCGGCGATGACCAAGACTTCAAGTGCTTCGGGTTATGAATTGGGATTGCTGGCGGCGGCGGGTGTTCTGACACTCATTCCCGGTGCCATCGTGGTGTATTTCGTGCGCAACTATATTGCCAAGGGCTTTGCATTGGGACGGGTGTGATGGGTATTTCATGGATGGCCTGGACATGGCCGACGGCGCTGTTTTTCATCTACATCTTCGGCTCCATCGCCGCCATGGGGATTTGGGAATATTTTGAACCTGGCGGCAATCCACGCCGGGGCATCTTTGCACTGGATACAACGCGCGGCGACCGCCTGTTCATGACGCATCTCGGCAGTTGTTTCATATTCCTGGCGTGGCTGGGGCTCTATGGTTTTCCACTTTGGGGTGGACTGGTGCTGGCAATTGTTTGGGCGGTGTTTGTGTTCAAGTATGGTTGAGTGGATTGACCTGCGGCCACGAAGGGGCCGTCAATACAGATCCCGCACCGCCGCCAGTTCCTGCCCCAACTTGACTGCGTCCCTGGCCGTGATCGCATCTGCCATGGCTGGCAAACGCGGAGCCAACAGAGCACCTGCGATGGCGAAGAATTCATCTTCATCAAGTGATTCGAGCGGCTTTCCATCCTCCGCCAACAGCAAGGCCACGCAGGCCGCCGCCATCACGGCCACGTTGGCTTCGACGACCGACAAAAATTTGTGGTTGGCCTTCACCCGTCCCATGCGGGCGATGGGATCAGCCTCTACCAGATGCAACAGGGCCAAACCAAGCGCCGCAGTGGGCTCACGATTTGTGCCGTTCTGCGCTTCCGCCAGCAGGCGGCGGGCCGCATCGACCCGGTGTTCAAGCACGAGGTAGGGACCAATGGTGCAGGTTTCCAGAATATGTTTCCCGGCCCGGAAGAAGTAAGCCGTAAACAGCGAGGTCAGAACCAGGCGGTTCTGCTGGATGGCTTCAAGCACTTCGCCGCGCATGCCGGGAGCAAAGGGCGACGGCAGATTGCGCCATTGGGGCAGCAACAGCCGGATGCAGATTTCTGCGCCTTTCGACAAAAACTGGTCCACACCCCGCGCCGTTCCCGCCACAACACGGGAAAGCACGGTGGATTTGCCTTGCAAGTGGTCTTCCAACCTGTCGGCATTGGTCATATCGCGGACATAAAATTGGGCGGTTCGCATGCCATCCCTGATGCCTGCCGCGATGCAAACGGCATGGGCTGTAAGTGAATCGGCGGATTTGAGTGCAATGGTCATGGGACAAATTGAAGCTTGCGGGAGGCTTCCCGTCAAGCGATGATAGCGTCACAGGTTAAAAAATGAAAACACCGCTGCAACAAGATATCATCACCCAAGGGGATTTCGCCCATGAAGCGCGGCGTTTTCGCACGATTCTGAAAAGTTTTGAACGGAACCTCGAATTGTTATTCGCCGATCTTGGCAAAGCTCCTGCCGTAGACCATGCGGCGCTGGCCACGGCTTTTACCAATTGGCGGCAGCGTTTTGATGCCACCAAACACCTCGCCGACATCAACCGCCATGATTTTGTGATTTATGCAGCAGGTTTGATGCTGAAAGAATTGATCGCGGCCAAGCCCCTGCTGTTGGCGCCTGAAGGTTTGGCAATTCCGGATGAACATGCCTTGAGCCGCTGGCCCGAAGGCTATGCCTATACGAGTTTCTGTCTGTCGGTGGCCACGGCGATCCTGCGGGACATGGGCGATACAGGGCCGCTGGGTCAGGATATCTCCGACGATCCGGCTTTTTGGGACTCGTTCAAGGAAAACGCCCTCGAAAGCCCGGCTACTGCTGTGGCGTTTTTTGATCTTGTTTGTGGCAAAGATCCGAACTGGGATGCGCCGGATGTGCCTTGGCTGCGCAATGCCTTGCGAGGCGGAACCCTGCTTCAGGCTCCCATCATCGGCCAAATCTCCGAACCGCCACGGTAGATCATGTCCAATGACACGTAGACAATGATAATCAGACCGAGATAGGCAATCCAGCGATGCTTGGTCAAAAGCTTGGCGATAAAGGTAGCCGCCAGCCCCATCAGGGCAATTGACAGCACAAGTCCAATCACCAGCACAGTCGGATGATCGTGCGCCGCACCTGCCACTGCCAAAACATTGTCGAGCGACATTGAAATATCGGCAATGACAATTTGCCAAGCGGCTTGGGCAAAAGTTTTGGTTGGAGCCCCTTTGGCCACGCTACCGTCAGCATTCAGGTCAGAATCTTCCAGCGATTCCAAGGCATCGCTGTGGCTGCTGTCGCGCAGCTCGCGCCACATTTTCCAGCAGACCCAAGCCAGCAAAAGACCGCCCACCAGAAGCAGTCCAACCACTTGCAAAAGTTGCACGGCAACCAATGCAAAGCCGATGCGCATAACAGTTGCCGCAATAATCCCAACCAGAATGGCCTTATTGCGAAGTTCCTTGGGAAGGCCTGCTGCCGCCATGCCAATGACGATGGCGTTATCGCCCGCCAATACCAGATCGATCATGATCACCTTGCCCAAGGCAACCAAGGCATCTCCCGTCAGCAAGCTTTCAAGCACGAATCCGATATCCCAATACTGTTGTTATGAACCCGTGAGTTAGAGATTTTGCTGCGGGAGTTCAAGGGAAGGTTTCAGAGCCAGCCGTAAAGCAGGCCGAACCCGGCCAAGGCCATGGCACTGCCGCCGAGGGGCATAACTTTGCGAGAGGACTTGAATGCGCCTCCCAGCGCAAGACCTGCACCATTCAATACTGCTGTGGCCAATGCAAATCCGAGGCCATGGCCAACTGAAGATGTATATGCAGGGATTTCTGTACCATGGGCAAATCCGTGGAAAACCGCAAAAAATCCCACCAGTCCCAGTGCCATGGTAACGGGGGCCTGCCATTGCAAAGCCACGATCGCGCCCAGAACAACGACCGACAATGCGATAGCGATTTCGACAAGAGGCAATTGAACCCCGAAGCTGCCCAGCATTCCGCCTGCAATCATCATGGTCACGAAACTGGCTGGCACCAGCCATCTGGCCTTGCCAGTCATCAGGCTTGCAAACAGACCGACAGCAAACATTGCCAGCACATGATCCAATCCACCCAGGGGATGGACAAAGCCTTGGGCGAAACCCAAGTGCAGGCCCTGCCCCACGTGGGCCTCGGCATTGCCAGCCATTGCTGTAGAGGTGATGGCCACCAGGGAAACAATCTTTTTCATGTGCCGCTCCATTGCTCTTGCAAGTAAACAAATACCGGGCGCGAAACTGGTTCGTCCGCCTCATGTGGCATGACTAGCAGCCTCTGTCAGACGGGCCAATGACAAAAACGACTTATTGTGCGCATGGTTGGTGGGAGTGATCACAACAGTGGATGTTTTCCGAAGTCACATGCGTCCCCCACCTCCGGCCTTCCACCTTCGCTAAGTAGCTTCGGCGGACGCAGTCGGCCACCTCCTCCCCGAAAAAGAATCGGGGCGGAGGGTGAAATTTCAGACCGGTATTCAATCAGTGCCCTCCAACCCGATTCTTCATCGGGGAGGAGGTGGCGCGACGCGCCGGAGGTGGGGGCCAGCCGCGACTTCAGGCAACAATCTGGGTGCGCGGCGTTGGGAACAGTCTGGTTTTGCTGAGCAAAGCCGATACGGCCTTGGCATCCATGGACTTGTAGAAATAGAAGCCTTGCAACTCGGTGCAGCCAGCGAGCCGCAAGATGTTGACTTCATCTTCGTATTCCACGCCTTCCGCCGTCACATCGGCTGAAAGACCACGCGCCACCAGAAGAGTACCCTGAACAATCGCGAGTTCGCCCGGATTGGACAGAACCTTGCTGATGATCGACTTGTCAATCTTGATGCGATCGAACTGGAAGCGACGCAGATAACCGATACTGGAAAAGCCGGTGCCGAAATCATCGAGGGCAATCTTGATTCCCGCCTGCTGCAATGCCTTGAACACAGTGCTGGCTTTTTCAGCATCATGGATCAGCGAGGTTTCAGTGATTTCAAACTCGACGCGATTGGGCGCAATGCCATGGGTGGCGAGAACCGCAAGGGCGCGTTTTACAAAGTTTGGATCATTGAGTTGAATGGCAGATATATTTACAGCCAAGCGCAGTTCTGGCCAGGCTTGTGCGGCACGGCAGGCCCGGTCCAGAATCAACTCGCCAAGATCGTTGATGAGGCCTGATGATTCTGCAATGGTAATGAACTTGTCAGCCGGCACCCGGCGCAAACTCGACATGGGCCAACGGGCCAAAGCTTCGACACCAGCAATCTGTTTTGTACGGGCATTGACGACAGGCTGAAATTCAATACCCAACGTGCCGGATGCAATAATTTGCTTGAGCTCTTCTGCAATCGAGAGATTTTCATTGCGCTCGCTATCGAAGCTTTCGTCGTAAATGCAATAGCGGTTTTTGCCATCAGCCTTGGCGCGATACATTGCAATGTCGGCCCGGCGCAAAATCTCCGACTCGTCGATGCCCTTGAAACCCTCGGCCAGACCAACACTTGCACCCACCGATGCCATACGACCATCAATGTCGAAGGGTTGCGCCAAGATGGAAATCAATTGTCCGGCGAAAGTCTGGGCCTGCTGCAAGGCCGTTGCACCTTCAAACAGCACGATAAACTCGTCACCGCCCATGCGGCAGCAAAGTCCGGCGTTTTCAGAGAGTTTGCGCAAACCGCCGCCAACCATGCAAATCAGCCGGTCACCGATCTCATGACCGTAACTGTCGTTGACTTCCTTGAAACCATCGAGGTCGGCGAAGGCCAGAACATATTGACTATTCGGCGCTTGCGCCAACCCGTGAATCATCCGCACAAGTGCCAGGCGATTGGGAAGCCCCGTCAAATGGTCATGCAAGGCGTTGTGATTGGCCAAGTCTTCATTGGCGAGCAATTGCTGGATGAGGCGCCAACAGACAAGACCAATGCCTGTCATGACAACAACCAGGAACCCCAGAACTGCGCTGGCTTTGTGCCAACTGGATTGGGTGAGGATGGCACCCAGATCACGGTCTTGCCAAGTCAGGGCAAGGGCTGGTTTTCCTGCAAGATCAGTAAAGACAATCTGGTTTGACTCGGCAGACAGGTCGGTGCCAAGTGCAATACCTTTGATCAACAATTTCTTTTCAACCGATTTCAGGAATTTTTCATCAAGCAAGCGGGCAAACACCAGCAATCGACCGTTGAAAACTGCAGCATCAATTCCCGACTGGCCAGTTCCCGGGTTGCTGGCGGTTCCGGGATCGGCGATGGGTGCGACGGCCACAATGGCAGGTCCCAATGTGGTGTTGGCGTATCCCGTGGCCAGTCCTGCACCTTCAGCGGCGGACGGAAGCTGGTCTTTGATTTCGGGGAAATCACGTCCCAACAAGGCGCCAGCGAAAAGAATATCAGACTTGCCGGTGGCATTGTGAAGTAGGACCTTGCCATTGCTGCTGTCTATTACTGCAACGATATCATAGCTTGATCCCACACTGATGGTGTTTCCCCAAGTCGTCGCAAACCATTTGGCGTCGGGTGTGTTGGCAGTGCGTTCGGCGGCATCCTTCCACCGGGCATTTTGGCTGGCCAACCGTGCCAGTTCCATTTCTTCGGCTTGCAAGGCTTTGCCAATCACCAGCTTGTTGCGCTCATGCTCTGCCTGGTTGCCGCTGCTTTGAACACGGTTCAACAGATCATAGGCCAAACCGATGGCACCCAATGATGCCAAAACCAATGGCAAGGCGATAACCAACAAAAATCGCCAACCTGACATTCTACGCATATTTACAAAATCCCATCACCCAGAGGATTTTGGGGGCGGCGTGCTTAATAGGTAGTTACGTTTGCCGGTTTGGGATCACGCCCGGCCCGACAATTGAGCCAGAACCGGGCATTATGGTTAACATCAGCTTTACGCGGCTTCGGCTTTTGCCTGCGCCACAACGGCATCGGCGGCGCGTCCGGTCATTTCAGCCAAGTGATCGAATTTTGACGAGAATGTTCCCACCCCTGCCGTGGCGGAACGAATTTCAATAATCAACGAGGCAATTTCGGCTTCTGGCATGTGGGCTTTCACCGTGTCCCAACCTGCCCAGCCTTGCCGCGCATCAAAGCCCAGCAACTGGCCCCGATGTCCGGTGACGATTTGATTGGCCCGTGCTGTTGCATCGGAGGGGATATGAATTTCCACCGCCAGAATGGGTTCAAGCAGCACCGGGCTGCATTGGGGCATGCCCTCCACCATGGCAATACGAGCCGCAATCTTGAAGGCCATTTCAGAGGAATCGACGTCGTGGTAAGAGCCTTCCGCCAGGTTGACGGTAAAATCCACCACCGGGAAGCCCAACGTGCCCTTGCCCATCCATTCGCGCACGCCAGCTTCAACGGCCGGGATGTATTGCTTGGGTATGACGCCGCCTGTGATGGTGTCGGTGAAGACAAATCCTATGCCGCGTGGCGTGGGAGCAATATCCACCACCACATCACCATACTGTCCATGCCCACCGGATTGTTTCTTGTGACGACCCCGGATGCGCACGGATTTCCGGATGGTCTCTTTGTAGGCGATGCGGCGAGGCGCTGTTTTGGCTTGAACGCCAAACTTGCTGGCAAGCCGTTCGATAGCCACACGCAAATGCATTTCGCCCTGGCCGAACAGCACCATGTCACCGGTGTCATGGTCATGGTTAAAGGACAGTGAGGGATCTTCTTCAATCAGTCTTGCCACTGCGGTGGTCAGTTTTACTTCATCTTTGCGGTCCGCCACCGACAAGGCAAAGCCATAGACTCCGGTTTGTGGCTGATGGTTCAACAATTGTGCAGTCGAATTCTTTGCCGTTGATATGGTTTGCCCGGTGGCAAAAGCCTCGAGGCGACCCAAGGCGACAACCTGACCCGCGCTGGCCTTACTTGCTTTCTGGCCTGTGGTCCCTTGATAAGTTGCCAGTCCTGCAATGCGGGCTTCCACGGCTTTGCCGTTCAGCAATGTCATGCCGTCGGTGGCTTCACCACTCAGCACGCGAGCGATTGAAATCTTGCCGCCTTGCAAGGTGTGTTGGGTTTTGATGATTTGCAGGGTTGTGGCGCTCGAAGGATGGAAGCCCAGCCGGGCGCAGGTTTCAGCAATGCCGCCGACATCATGGCGCAAGGTTTTCAACAAGCGGCCTATGCCGTTGCCATGTTCGGCTGAACCAAACAGCACCGGCGTCACATGGCCTTCCAGCACGTCGCGGTGAAGATCGGCAAATATCTGGTCACGCGGCGGTTCCATGTCTGTCAGCAATTGTTCCATCAACGCGTCATCGTGATCAGCCAGGGCTTCAAGCATGGTGAAGCGTTCGGTCTTTTCCAGTTCCTTTATGTCGCTTGGCATCTCAACCACGCGGGATTCTGCCAGTTCCTGATAGATGTGGGCGCGTTCAAGGGCCAAATCTACAAATCCGGACACTACCCCGTTATTCCAGATCGGCAATTGCCGCAGCACCAGCGGCTTTGTGCTGGCTGGTTGCATCCAGTTCAAAACATCGCGGGGGCCGGTGTCGGCCTTGTCAATTTTGTTGAGGAAAATAATGCGCGGCAGCTTCAATACGTCAAGCTTGCGCAACAGCAATTGCAATGCCGGAACCTTCTTGGCATCGGCATCCACCACAACAATGGCAGCATCACAAAATGGCAGGGCGCTTTGGGCGTCCTCGGCAAATTCAACCGAGCCGGGACAATCGAAAAGTGTAAAACTGTCATCGAGATAATTGAGCGTTGCCGTGTTGGCCTCAATGCCCATGGCATGGGACCGAGCTTCCGGCGAGGCATCGCCCGACAACGATTTATCAGCGGCTTTTCCCTGGCGTGAGGTGGCCCCTGCCCTGAACAGCAAAGCCTCCAGCAATGTGGTTTTTCCGCTTTGATAGGGCCCGACGATGGCAATCAATCGTGGACCCGCAACTCGTCTGCCATTTGTGTTCAATTGGGCAACAGTCATATCCAACCCTCCGATGCTTGTTCATTTGCAATGAGGG
>JANOVS010000176.1:0-2440 GCA_031417515.1 Hyphomicrobiales bacterium | reverse complement strand
TAGGCCTTGACCACACTTTCAATTTTCCACGCCTCCAGGAAATCCGCTGCTTGCTTTTTGAGATGCAACACGATGCGTGTGCCCCGTGGTCCTTTCCCGGCTTCGCTCACCGTGAAAGTGCCGAGTCCATCGGAAGTCCATAAGTTGGTTTTTCCAGCGCCCGCTTTGCGTGAGTAGACCTCAACCCGGTCAGCCACCATGAAGGCTGCATAGAAGCCCACGCCAAATTGCCCGATCAGGCTCGGCGCATCCCCATCTTTTGATTTGGCCTTCGCCACAAAGTCTTGCGTGCCCGAGCGGGCAATGGTGCCGAGATTGGAGGCAAGTTCCGCCGCCGTCATGCCAATGCCGCTATCGGTGATCGTAAGGGTCGAAGCCGCTTTGTCGATCGCAATGGTAATGACAAGCCCTGGGTCTTGCTCCAGCAAAGCAGGCTTGGCGATAGCTTCGTAGCGCAATTTATCAAGGGCGTCAGAAGCATTTGAAATCAGTTCGCGCAAGAATACATCCCGGTCCGAATAGACCGAATGCACCATCAGCTGCAAAAGCTTGGCCACCTCGGCCTGAAAAGCCTGGGGTTCGCCTGCTGTTGGTTTTTCTGTTTGTGGTGTTGTCTTAGCCATTGTTGCCCCGGTAGCTTTGTTGCGGCGTCCATATTGTGCTGGAACGCCCGGGGGTCAAGCTGGATTGCACAAAAAAACGGCTCGCAACTGCGAGCCGTATTAAAACGCTAACCCTACAAACGACCCAACAAACAAGTTACGCATTATAAGGGGCCCGGCCGGAATAGGCATCGGAAGGGCTGGGGGGCTTGGAACCGAAACACACCAGCCGGGCTGTCGAGGCAACACTGCAGTTATCTCCCTGCATCCGGGCAGAGAAGCGGCGCAATTGGGGCGGAATTGGGATATTTGCGCCGCTCTTGCCATTTCGATATTTTCAAACCAGTATGACGCTGTGATGACACCTGAATCAGCAGGCAGTTTTTGCCGTGGACAATAGTGTGGAGGAAGCAAGGTCATGCCCCTCTGCAACACTGGTGGCATTTCCCCAAAGCCGCACTACCACTGTTGCTTTTGACCGTCGCGAGCTTGCAACCATCCTCAATCTCTATGGTCGCCACGTCGCCAACGGCGAATGGCGCGACTATGCCATGGATTTTGGCCACGATGCCGCAAGCTTCGCCATTTTCCGCCACAGCGCCGAACAACCGCTTTACCGCATTGTCAAAACCCCGGCCCACGCGCGTAAGCAGGCGCTCTACAGCGTTGTGGCCCCAGGCGGCCTGATCATGAAACGCGGCAATGATCTCACGCAGGTTTTGAAAGTGCTGGAGAAGTAGGTTGGTCGGAGGGTTTAAACAACTCGCTACGTTCGACCAAACTGATCCAGAATTTTCCATGCATCCCCCACCTCCGCCCTTCGGGCACCTCCTCCCCGATGAAGAATCGGGTTGGAGGGTGAAGTCAGAAACTGCCCTCCAACCCGCCCCTTTGGCGGGGAGGAGGTGGCCCTCGACTTGATCGGGGGCCGGAGGTGGGGGATGCATGCGACAAATGCCAAAAATCCTTGATCCGGTTAACGCATGTGGCCGTTGATTAAACAAACTTCGCAAGAAGACAAAAAACCCCGGCCCTTGCGGACCGGGGCTGAACAATTTGCTGTCACCGCCTACTCGCGGCTGGCAAAGCCCAGGATGCTCAAGATGTTGACAAACAGTGTAACAAAGCTGCCGTAAAGCGCAAAGGCACCAAAAATGCTTTTGCCCTTGGCCACGCCCGTGGCGTCACCTTCAACATACATTTCCTTGATCATCTGTGTTTCGTAAGCCGTGATGCCGGAAAATAGCAGCACGGTTACAATCGAGGTGATCAGGCTGAACATGCCACTTTGCAGGAAGAACACATTGACCAGACCGGCAACAATGATACCGATCGAAGCCATCAGGAAAAACCCGGCCATGCCCGACAAGTCACGCTTTGTCACATAACCTACGAGGCTTGCACCGGCAAAAGTCACCGAGGTAATCAAGAAAGCTTGCGTCACCAGATTTGGTGAAACCCGGAGATAGGCACCAACCATGGGCGCAATCATCAGTCCCCACAGGGCTGCATAGCCCCAATAGGCAGCATGGGCCAAGGCTGTATTGCCGGAAAAAATCAGCTTGGGCGCAAAAAATCCAAGTCCCAACACGGCAATGAACAACAGCCATTTCAGGCTATAAACCGCAGCCAGTGCAGCCGGATTGGAAGCCACGGCCATCACAACAATGGCCGTCAGGGCAACGCCTAAGGCCATGTAGTTGTAAACACCCATCATATAGGAGCGCAGCCCTTGGTCGATTTCGGCAGATGTTCGGGTGCCGGCCCGGTTTGGATAACGTATCTCAGCCATTTACATGCCCTCCTTAGCACTCGCTTCGGAATATGGGGATTGAATG
>JANOVS010000175.1:0-8216 GCA_031417515.1 Hyphomicrobiales bacterium | reverse complement strand
TCACGCCATTCGAGAAAATGCCCATGGATAAAGCCTTTTTCGATGATGATTACAGCGAACAACAATCATTGAAAACCAACCAATTGAATTTGTTCGATTAACGACCGGACAGTAGTGGGACGCTACCCTTTTAAAATAGGGAAAATAGCGGACGCTACCCTTTTAGGACGTTGTTTGAATTTATGAGAGACTGGCGGCGCTTTAAAATATTCATGCCCGAGGATGTCAAAGAAGCGGCGCGGGCTTTTGGCGCGACGGCATGGCAGGTGCTGCGCGGGGTTGAATTTCCGCTGACCATGCCGTCGATCCTCGCTGGTATCAACCAGACCATATTGATGTGCCTCTCAATGGTGGTCATCGCCAGCCTGATCGGGTTACGGTGACACTCCACTTTTCTCCTATTTCTCGCTCACTCTGGGTAATCAGGATACGCTGCCCTTTTCCCCTTGAACTTATCCTCATGCCAACTCCAGCGGCTTTATTTCTGACACATCAAGTGTTGCGCGAATGCGGGCGAGGTCCCAGGCGCGTTGCAGGTTCAGCCAGTATTCTGGTGTTGTCCCAAAATATCTTGCCAGGCGCATGGCGGTGTCTGCGGAGACTGCGGTTTCGCCTGCGACCAGCCGTTCGATCCGGGTGCGGGGAACGAGAAGTTTTTTGGCCAGTGCCAAGGCGCTGAGATCAAGTGGCATCAAGTAAAGCTGTTTCAGAACTTCGCCCGGATGAGATGGATTTTTCAACACTGACATGATTTGCCCTTTCAATGATAGTCAACGATCTCAACATCAGCTGGCCCTTCAGTGGTCCAGGTAAAACAAATGCGCCATTGTCTGTTGATGCGAACGGAATGTTGCCCCGCCCGATCTCCTTTCAACATTTCAAGGTGATTGCCCGGCGGGAACCGTAAATCATCAAGCACCACTGCCGCATCCAAAGCTGACAACATGGCCCGGGTGCGGTTGATCAATGTCGCTGGAAAGCCTTTGCCAAACCGGCCATTGACCGCGTTTTCAGCATGTTTTCCAATGACGCCAATGATCATTGCAGTTGTGTATCATAGTGTGATACATTCGGCAACCAGATTCTGAGATACATTCTCAAAAGGAAAGGGCGGCGCTTCACAATTGTCTTGTCCGAGGATGTCAAAGAAGCGGCGCGGGCTTTTGGGGCGACGGAATGGCAAGTGCTGCGCGGGGTTGAATTGCCGCTGGCCCTGCCGTCAATCCTCGCGGGGATCAATCAGACCATTCTGATGTGCCTGTCGATGGTCGTCATCGCCAGCTTGATCGGGGCCAGCTTGATCGGGGCCAGCCTGATCGGTGCGCAAGGGTTGGGCTCGGTGGTGCTGCAATCCCTGCAATATGCCGCCAAGGGCCAATGGCAGCTAGCCGGCCTCGCCATCCTGCTCTGCGCCATGATCATCGACCGCATCGTGCAAGGCAGTTTTCGCGAGCGGCGATTAACGGATGATCGGGATAAAGGAGTCAGTTTGTATTAAATAAAGGGAAGCGTCCCCAATACTTCAAATAAAGGGAAGCGTCCCCAATACTTCCAATACCTTCCCAATACCGGGATCTTTCGCTTGGCTTTCGGTAAAGCTGTTGGCTCCTGCGAGTGGCGCACCGGTTTCGACTGCGGCAAACTTGAAAATGTCGGTTTTGCAACTTTCATGAAAACGCGTGGCAGTCAGGGTGCCGTCAGCTTCAACGGTTTGGTTTGCAATCCGCAGCATCGCCAGATAGCGATCCGCTTCCGTACCACTGAGTGTACCGTCGCTGTTTACATCGGCAACTTTCCACAATGAGGTGCATTCGGCTTCACTCATGGCCAGTGCTGGTCCGCTGAGAACAAGGCAAGCGGATACAGCCAGAAAACTCCATTTCATGATCTACCTCGTTTTTAAATCTGGGATGGTCCGGAATGCTTAGTGTCGAACCAACGCCGAGGTCGCCACAGAGTTCCCAAAATTCCATGTTCTGCCAAAAATCATTTGGCCAGGAACGTCAGAAGATCTTTGGTGAACCGTTCCTTGTGCGTTGCAAACAAACCATGCGGTGCATCATCATATTCGATCAACTGCGATTGTTTGATGCCTGCTGCTGCGGCGCGGGCTGACGCATCAATGGGAACGGTTTTGTCAGCCGTTCCATGAATGATCAGTGTTGGGACATTGAACGCCTTCAAATCAGGTCTGAAATCTGTTTGTGAAAACGCAATGGCGCAGCCCAAAGTCGGTTTCAATCCTGCCATCATTGCAACATTGCACGACCAATTGAGAACTTCATCACTCACCGCCTTGTCCCGAAGGCCGACCCCATAAAAATCTTTGAAGAATGCCGCAAAGAAATGTGCGCGGTCTGCCTTCATGGCTTTTTCCATGGCATCGAAGGCCGATTGTGGCGTGCCGTCAGGGTTGTCGGAGGTTTTGAGCATGAAGGGCACCACTGATGCCACCAGCACGGCCTGCTTCACGCCCTTGCCCTTGTGGCGTGACATGTAGCGCGCCACTTCGCCGCCGCCCATGGAGAAGCCCATGATTGTGGCGTCCTTCGCAGCGCATGATTTCATCACATCCGCCAGGTCATCACTGAGCGTATCGTAGTCATAGCCATTCCAAGGCTGGTCAGATCTGCCAAAACCCCGGCGGTCGTAGGCGATGGCGCACATTCCCGCATCGGCAATTGCCATGGCTTGATCGTCCCAACTATCTGCCGTCAGGGGCCAACCGCTCATCATGATGACGGGGCGTCCGCTGCCCCAGACTTTGGCATAAAGTTCGGTTCCATCGCGGGTTTTGATTTTTGTCATGGCAGTGTTCCTCATGTCCGTTCAGAAAACAAAAAACCCTGCCGCAATCAACTTGCGACAGGGAAAAATGCGGCTTCAAGCTTTCAAAAATGGTTTGGCAGCAGCCAGTACGTCTTCTTTGGTCTTGGGTTCATCAAACGCGCCATCCCAGGCTTTTTTACCACCAATGCGGCGGACAGCAGCCGCGTGGCGGGCTTCGACGGAATGAATCTGCAAAGCAGCCGTGAGAATATCGTCACTCTCCATCAAATTTCCGGCCTGACCCTTGTAGGCGGCCACGCCCAAATCTTCAAAAGTTTGCGACAATGTGAGAAAGGTATCGAAGTTCAAGAACACATCGGCATATTTGCCACCGGCCGTAAAATCGAGTTCAGGGCGTTTCACAGCAGCCGCACCCAGCACACCCGCCAGAAACTTGACGTGTTGCGCTTCGTGTAATCCAATGGTTGTGAACACGTCCCGATGCTTTTTTGGGATGAATTCCTTCTCAAGCGCCGAGCGATAAAACGCATCTTCAATGTGTTCCAGGGTCAAAGCGAAGACCAACGTGTCTTCAATTTGCTTCGGCAGGTGTTTGGCGAAAACTTCAGTCGAAACCGCTGCCAGAACCAATGGCGCAGAAGCCCAGATTCCGAGTGATTTTGCCGCTGAAGCGAAAATTCCGCGACGGTTGCCGACCAACGTTGAAACCAAATCAGGGTCCAGTTGGCCAAGTAGTGTGTGGGTGTTGTTCATCATTTCATTCCTACAATGCTGTTGGCTGTAACTTCGGTCTTGATGAACGGACCAGCCGCCTTCAAAACATCGGCAACGGAATTGGCGACATCCAGGCCATTTTTATCGACCACATCAGGGCCGGCAAAACCCACACTTCCTGGCTGCAACAGATCCCGAATGGTAGCTGCATGACGCGCTTCGATCGAGACGATCTTGCCCGCCGCAATGAGATAATCAGGATTCACGATCAATTTTCCTGCACCGTTGTAGGCCGACACACCAAGATCCTCGAACACCTTGGCCGTGCCGAGAACGCTGTCGCGCTTGCTGAAATCAATCGCTGAGAAATCGACTTCAAGATCTGGAATGGCCTTGTCTGCAAGGGCTTTCTTCAGAAAATCGCGGTGTTCAACTTCGTGATCACGAATATCGGTCAGCACAAGTTTTTCGTCCTCAGACATGTCGGCATAAGGGCTAGCAATCACTTTTGTGTAGAAGGCTGCTTCGAGTTGTTCCAGCGCATAGGCATAATTCAAAACGCCAATGTCGCCCGCACCAAGGTCGGCGGCCAGGGCTGAGCTGATGCCAAAATTTGGCAACAGCCCGCCTGAAATGGCTAAGGCCCCGATTGCGCCACCGGACCACTTCAAGAATGTCCGGCGTGATCGCTGCCGTGAAATTTCCGGCTCATGATTGTGTGTTTGCATGTTTTCTCTCCAAACAACGACGAAACAAAATGTCACGCCAGATATCCAAACGCGCCTGATGGCGAAACGTTCCCGGAGCTGCGGATCGAATTCGTCATTCCGTCCGCATGTTCGCGTCCTTCCTGCAATGCTGCGGCCAGAATTCGGGTACCAATTTTCATGCTGCAGAAACAACTGGGACAGCAATCGGTGGCGCAAACGCGCTGAGCCAAATGAGTATAGAAAATGCGCCTGAGACACTCAGGCGCAGGTTTCTTGTTGTCAGCTCAAATTATGGAGCAACCGCAAGTTGTCCACGAATTTCGCCATCAGGGAATTTGGCGGTATGAACGTTCAAGTAATACTTGCCAGCCTTCAATTCGGTCATTTGAGCGTCGGTAATGTCGGCGCTTCCTTCCAAAATGCCAGCAGACATATCGATCACTGGCGCTGCTTTCTCGGTAGCGCTTGCGGGTCCATGAATATGAACCGCAGTTGCATCACCCGACAGGCCATCGATTTTCACCAACCAGCTCACTTTCTTTGCATCGGTATCAACAGATACTTCAGCGCTGCCAGTGGCGGTTGTTTCAACCGCTGGCACTTCAGAAGCACCGTTCAGCACTGTCGTGAACTTCATCATCTCAGCTTGCGCCAAAGGGGCCGCGAACATCAGTGCAGTTGTAATGCCAGCCGAAGCAAATGCTTGTTTCATTGTAATCATGTTTTTTCTCCAAAGTTTTGGTATTGATCTTAACGTTTAAAATCGCGGCGAGTTCCAACAAGTCAATCATTACGACGGATAAAAAAAGTGTCGGGCGTCGGAACAATCCGCCCACATTCTTGTAGAACCTGTGGTGAAAAGCAAAGCCTGTGCCCGCGTGCTTTAAAGGTATTGTGTCTTTTGGGATTAGCCTTGCTTCGCCGCGACCGCAACAATCCTGCTGATCGCATTTTCCAAATCAAGTACACTATAAGGTTTCGTCAGCGCAATTTCATTTCGGTAGCCTTCAGTAATGCCGTTGGCGCCATAACCCGTTGCGAACATGAACGGAGTGCCGCGTTTGCGCAGCACATCGGCTACTGGAAAACTCAATGATCCTGATAGATTGAGATCAAGAATGGCAAGATCAATTTCGCTGCTATCCGCAATGGCCAACTCTTGAGGCAGGCGCGTGGCAACATACACCACCGTGTGGCCCAAATTGGCCAACATGTCTTCCATATTCATGGCAATCAACATTTCGTCTTCTACAATCAAAATGCGACGCGACTCAATCTGTCCAAGTTGCATCAAACTGTTCTACTTTCAAATGAACCGGCAGCATTGGGGCATCGATTGTACAGATGACACCAGAGGGTGCGTATAGAACGTTCACTTCACCATCCAGTTCCATCGCCAGCGCCTTTTGTATGAGGCGCGATGCCAACAAGCTAACCAACTTCGTCCGCATTGGTCCGGAGTTCTTCCTTGTAATTCGCAAGAGTTGTGATGTTCTTATGGCCCAGTCGGCGCTTGACGCGGTGTTGCATTTTACTGCGCCTGTAATTGCGAAAATTCAAAGGGGAAAGTTGCCAGTCCACTTCGGAACTGAGAGGCTCTCCACCTAGAGCGTTTTCCGATCACGTTGGCGAGTATCCTGCGTTGATGAAGAAGTTTCTGCTGTCGTTTGGCGAGATGGTTGGCAGGACATCTGCGATGGCGTCCCACAGTTTTGTGATGGTTCTGGCTGCGGTTTTCTTTAGGCCAGCGTTGAGTTTTGAGAAGGCGTTTTCGATGGGGTTCAGATCGGGGCTGTAGGGAGGGAGAAAGCGCAAAGTCGCACCTGCCGCTGCGATGGCATCGCGGATGACATCACCTTTGTGTGCGGTAAGATTATCCATGATGACAATGTCGCCCGGCACCAGGACAGGCACGAAGAACTGCTCGACATAGGCCACAAAAACCTCACGGTTGATGGGACCATCATAGACCATGGGGGCGACCATGCCGTTGATCCCCAGACAGCAGATCAAGGTTGTGGTTTTCCAGTGTCCATGGGGAACACCGACATGCAACCTCTCGCCCCTAGGGCAGCGGCCACGTGGCCGGGTCAAGGCGGTTGAAGCCCAGGTCTCATCAAGGCAATAGACATGGGCCGTGTCCAACGAAGCCTGACCTGCTTTCCACGTCGCGCGCTGTTCTAAAATGTCCGGTCGTTCCTGCTCGGCGGCGTGGGCTGGCTTTTTTATATGTGCCGGTTTTTCTATATGTGATGGCGTGACGATCATAAAAGCGCCAGAGCATGGAGACCGAAACCTTGTGATCTTTTTCCGTCTTGAGCGCCGCCCGGATTTCCTCCAGTTTAGCGTCCGGGTGTTTTCTCACATGGGCAATCAGCCAGTCTGCATGAGCTTCGATCTTTCCCGACCGCCGATCACCGCCTTGGGATTTGGGCGTGACATTGCCCGTCTCCAGTTCCTGCGTCTTCCATCGCACGGCGCTCGATGGGCTCACGGCAAAGCATTCAGCCGCACCACGACGGGAAACACCGCCAGCAACAACATTCAGCGTTATCGTTTGCGTTCTTAACCAAGCCGATATCGAGATGCGATAATTCGCCCGTTCGCCAGCTTCAAATACGCAGAGAATTATTTTATGACAGAACTCCGCGAACGTACCGTCGTGAGCGCGACAACCACAATGATGAAAATGCCATAGACCAGACTCTGTGCCTGAGCACCAAGACCCATAGCCTGAATTGCAATGGGCACGAAGCCAACTGTCAGGCCTCCAAATACGACGTTCAGCGGGTTGGTTTGGCCACCTGAAATTGATGTGCCGCCGATAAGAGCAGCCGCAATGCCAGGCAGCAACAAATCGCTGCCAAGGCCGCTCGCTGATGCTGATCCCGCCTGGGCCACAATGCTGAGACCGGCAAGCCCACCCATGAAACCTGAAAGCGCATAGGCGATGATGCGAACCCTGCGGGTTGGAACAGCAGAAAGGGTAGCACCCAATTCATTCTTTCCCATGGCGGTCATGTTCTGGCCCAGAATGGTGTAACGCAGCACAGCCCACAAAATGAAAGCAGCGACAATGCCAATCCAAAAGGTCAGCGGCGCGTTGAATATCTGCTTTTCGAACAACGTCGAAACAAGTTCGCGATTTTCACTGACGTAGATTGTGTCCGCACCACTCACGACGAGCGCAGCAGTCTGCAAAATGGCCAGTGTGCCAAGCGTAAGCGCAAAAGATGGCACCTGTGCATAGCCGATCACCGCGCCATTGATGGCACCGATGATGGTGACAAGCAAAAGGATCAAAACAAACGCCACGACACCCAGCGGCGGCAATGCGAGCGCTAACACAAGCGCTCCCAGCAGTGCGATGGCTGCATTCGACAAGTCAATTGAGCCAATGTGCAACACCATTGATTGACCCAGTGCCAAAAACATGATCGGAGCAGCCGTTGCCGTGGCGATGGAAATACCAAGGGGGCCAAGATAGTTGGAGTTCAGAACCGACACGCCGAGTAACATCGCAACAAACACCAAAGGCGGTGCAAATGCGCTCCAGGAGATATTCTGACCAAACCTGACGACCACAGCTTCGCTTTCACTGATGCCCGATTTGTTTGCATTTTCCACAGTATTTCCGGTCACGTCTGTCATACCATTTCTGCAACAATGTCTTGCACGGTCAAATTGTTTTTGACACGCATGTCATGGCGTGCGGAAATTTCACCGTCGCGCATCACAATAATCTCGTCTGCCATTTCAAGCGCCTCTTCGATTGTGTCAGGAAGCAAAATGACGGCCGCACCATTTTCGCAAGCTTTGATGATCTCCCCGTTCACAGTTTGCGCGGCACCCACATCAAGCCCGCGCAATGGATGATCAAGCAACAGCACATCAGTGTAAGGTGAGTTCAACCATTTTGCCAAAACAACCTTCTGCTGGTTGCCGCCAGAGAAATTGATGAGTGGTTTTGAGATTGTGTTTGGCCGCACATCAAGCCGATCA
>JANOVS010000174.1:0-13043 GCA_031417515.1 Hyphomicrobiales bacterium | reverse complement strand
TTTCAAGAATGTCCTTGCGGTACATCGTCGTCATGATCGGAATGTCGAAGGGAATGCCAACCCACTTGCCTTCATAGGCGGCAAGGCCATCCACCAGTGGTTTGGAGAAGTAGTCCCAATCCATGCCAGGCATGGCAAGGGCTGGCTTGTCTTTGTAATATTGGATGGGGTCAATGGTGTCCTGGGCAAATGTCGCAACCCATGACTGGTCGAGATAGTAGAGATCATAGGAACCGAGCTGGCCTTGCACGTCTTGCGTGGCCTTGGCGAGAACCTGCTCAAGTGGCACAATTTCGATTTCAACTTCAATGCCCGTGGCGTCGGTGAATTCGCCCTTCAACTTGTCGAGAACCACGGTGGGCGGCGTGGCTTCCGAGGTGTAGCGAATTTTTGTGCCTTTGAAGGGTGCCGAAACATCCTTCAGCCACTTGGTCATTTCGGCGTCCTGCGCATAGGCCGCATCACCGACAAGGCCCGTGCCGCGGAAAGGTCGCGTGTTGCCCAGCAGGGCCACGTTGAAGGCCGAGAAACCTATTCCCGCCATGCCGGCTTTTTTCAGAAAAGACCGCTTGGAAATCCGCCGCGCCGCAAAGTCGCGGGCCACATCGGCAATATAGGTCTTTTTATCATACTCTCTAAAACTCATGGTATCCCTCCATTATTGTTAAGTTCGTAACGTGTAGTTCAGGTACTCGCTCGCAGGTTTACTCCTTCAGTGAACCCAAAGTCAGGCCGCGAACCAGATGGCGTTGCACTAGCAGGATGAAGATGAAACTCGGGATCGCGGCAGCTGTGCCCAGCGCTGCGATGAAGCCCCATTCATTGCCGGTTGATGTGACAAAGGTTTGGATTTTGACAGGCACCGTGCGGATGCCCGTTGTGAGAAACAGCGACAACAGAAACTCTGTCCAGGAGAAAATGAAAACCAGAACAGCCGAGGCCGCAAGTCCGCCGCGCACCATGGGTAGCACGATTTTTGAGAAACTTTGCCAGCGCGTGGCACCATCGATCATCGCCGCTTCATCAACATCCTTTGGCACATCATCGAAAAAGGATTTCATCAGCAACAGTGCAATCGGCAAGTTCATCAGCGCATAGATCAGCATCAGGCCCAAAAGCCCCAGCCAGTAATTGTCATTGTCGCGCATGCCAGCCATTTTATACATGATCACCAGCGGCACCAGGATGGCGATGGGTGGCATGAAACGCTGGCCCAACACCCAGTTGAGAAATGAGTCGCGCCCTTTGAAGCGCATGCGCGACAGGGCATAGGCCGCAAACACGGCGACAGTAACGGTAATGAGCGTTGCACCAACCGAAACAGCAACCGATTCCAGAATGCTGACACGGGAATCATAGGCATCCGCCCCCGCAACACCCATGCCCAATCCATCATCAATCGCCAACTGTGATCGCGACTGGCCAAACAGCGTGACGCCATAATTGATCAGCGTCGGCTTGAAGTCGAACCAGACAATCCGGTCCTTGTCGAAAACCGCCGAGATCGGCTTGATCGAAGTCAGCGCCCACCAGAAAATCGGAAAGCCAAACAGGGCCGTGACGATGATCGCCAAAGCATCACGCAGCAGCTGCATGGGACGCGAGAGTTCCATTACAGCTTCACCTTGAACACGCGCATGAAGGCGGTCGACATCACCATCACAACGATCAATGTCAGCAGAGCAATCGTTGCCGTATAGGGCCCATCAGGATTGCCGCCGAAATAGATGCGGCCTGCATAGCTCGAAAGTGTTTCGGTCGCAGTGCCGGGGCCGGAGTCGGTCATCACCTTCACATAGTCAAAGGTGCGCAACAAGTCGATGCCACGGATGAGAACAGCAATGGCAATCACCTTCGACATCATCGGCAAGGTGAGCTTGAAGAAGACCTGCACCGGTGTGGCACCATCAATCGCCGCCGCCTCAAACGGTTCTTTCGGCAGCGAGCGCAAGCCCGCCAGCATGATCAGCACCATGAAAGGCGTCCACTGCCAGATCTCCGCCATCAACACGCCAGCCATGGCCAGCGACGAATCACCAAGGATGGAGTGATTGTCAGGCAACAGCCCCAGCGCAATGAAGCCATTGGCGATCACCCCGAACGAGCCATTCAGCATCAACAGGAACATCATGGCAGTGACGGCAGGCGGAATCACCAGCGGCAGCGTCATAACAGCCCGCATGAAAGCATAGCCCCGGCGGTCAGAATCCAGCAGCAACGCAATCAGCATGCCAAGCACCAACTGGATCACCAATGCGATCGCCGTGTAGAGCAAGGTATTGTACAGCGCGTTCCAGATGCGCTCGTCATAAAGCGCCTTCACCCAATTGTAATCGGGATCAAAGGTCATTTTGCGTGTGGCGGCGTTGCGCTTGTAGAGCGACTCCTTGATTGCCCACAGCAAGGGAAACAATCCAAACACCACCATCAGGACTGAGGCCGGGAGAAGCCAGGGCAGTGGATGCTCACTGGTGAACCAGGCTGGAAGCCAGGGTCGCTTTGCCGCCTGTACTGTCATGGGCCAGCATCCGCAAAAACCGCGGCAACCTTCAACACGTCAGACCCGTAACTCTCCAAGAACGCTCCACCCACATTTGGACTTTTGTTATTATCAGGATTCAAATGTATCCTAAGGTTAGAATCGCAAACAGCGATCTGTCAATTAACAAACGGGGTAGGCCCGAGTTTTGTCAGTGGATTTTTTTGTTGCGCTGCACCACGGCTTTGGGACCTTCATCCCGGTGAACCGGTGCGAACACCGCCAGCTTGGACACGTCCTGCCCCGCCAGATCCTTGGCCTGTTTGCCATAGGTGCCAAAGCGGTTGAGCACCGTTGACATTTCTGCTTCGCCCAGCAGCACGGGCTTGCCAGCCAAAAGTGCCGCCCAATATTGATGCGACAGGGCTTCAATCTCGCCCGCCCGCCACAGGGCCTTCTCCAGAGTATCACCAAAACAAATCTGCCCATGGTTGGCCAGCAGGCAGCCCGAGCGTCCCTCCATGGCTTTCAACATGGTGTCGGAAAGCGCTTGTGTGCCAAACTCGGCATAATCGGAAACCCGCAGGGATGCACCCCCTGCGATGCCGATCATGTAATGGAAGGCCGGAATGTCTTTCCGCAAGCAGGCGAGAGCCGTGGCATAGGTGGAATGCACATGCACAATGGCCTTGGCTTCTGGCCGGGCCTTGAAAATATCCATGTGCATCCGCCATTCGGTGGAGGGAAGATAGTCGCCGCGATAACCGCCATCGAGATCCATCTCCACAACATGCTCGCGCTTCATCTTCTTGTAGGGAATGCCAGAAGCCGTGATCAGAAAGCCTTCATCAGTGCGCACACTGACATTGCCCGAAGTACCCTGGTTGATGCCTTCCTTGTTCATGGCAAGGCAGGTCTTGATCACGGCTTTGCGCAAGTCCCTGAATTTTACACTGGACTTGATTTTGCTTTTGGCGTCGGGTTTGGTCTTTGACATGAGCGAATTCTCCAGGGGCGGGATGGTGAAGCTGTATCAGTGCGAAAGCCATTGCGTCCAGTGCTGCGATAAGAATAATCAATGCAGGGAAAACGCGTCGGTTGCGGGAATTGAACATGGCAGGGCAGAATTTGCGCGGCATTGCCGTGGTCGATGTGGGATATACCAACAGCAAGGTCATCCTCCATGACCGACATTTGCAGGTTTTGGGTGAACGCAAAGTGCCAAGCCCCCATCACAAGGGTCAGCACTATGGTGAGATCGACGTGGCGGCCATCATGGCCTTTGTCCAATCAGCCATTCGCGACCTCGACAAGCTTCTCCCGATCGACAGGATTGTGCCGTGTACCCATGGCGCCTGCATCATTTCGTTGAAGCCGGATGGCAGCTTGGCTGTTCCTGCCATGGATTACATGTCGGAACCACCCGCCGAAATTCTTGAGGCCTACACAGCGGTGGCCCCCGGTTTTGCTGAAACCTTCTCACCTCAACTGCCTGTTGCCCTGCTGCATGCCATGCAATTGTTCTGGCAAAGCCGGATAATGCCGGAAGCTTTCGCTCAAGCCACCTGCATCATGCCGCTCATGCAATATGTGGCTTTTGCCTTGGGGGGCCGTCGCGCCACAGAAATTTCATCCCTCTCCTGTCAATCCCATCTCGTTGACATGCGCACAGGGGGGCCATCTTCGCTGGCCTTCAGCGAGGGTTGGGCAACAAAGTTTCCGCCCCTGGCCAAGGCCTGGGAGGTGATTGGAAGTTTTCCGGACACGCTGCAAGGTGAAGGACTTGTCCTCGCAGGCGTACATGATTCCAACGCCAATTTCCTGCGCTATCTCGCCAGCGGTGAAGATCATTTTACATTGCTTTCAACAGGCACCTGGATTATCGGCTTTGATACGCAAGCCGACATGGCCGAACTTGATCCATCCCGCGATATCGTTGCCAACCAGAGTGTTTTCGGCAAGAATATTGCTTGTGGTCGATTTTTTGGCGGCAAGGAATTTGAACTCGTGGCAGGCGATGCTGCAAAAGCCGCGCCACAACTTGCAGCAGTCAGCCATTTGGTGGCGACGGGCATCATGGCGCTGCCGTCATTTACCGATACCGGGGGCCCCATGCCAGGTACTGCCGCGCGGGGCCGGATCATTGGCACACCTGCCTCTGCCGAAGAGCGCGTCAGTCTGGCCACACTTTATTGCGCCCTCATGGTGTCAGAAACTTTGGACGCACTGCACAGCCAACACACCATCATTGTCGATGGACCCTTTTCACAAAACCCGGTTTTTTTGCAAGTCCTCGCCAGTTTGCGTCCCTCACAACAACTCAAAGCCTCAACCGCCCGCGATGGCACGGCAGCAGGTGCGGCTTGTCTGGCGCTGATGCCTGACGGAGAGATGCCTGTCATGCCTGTTGCCATGCATGACATTGCAGCCGTCAACATCCCCGGCCTCAAAGCCTATCAAGCCCACTGGCAGAATATCGCCCGCTCCAACACGGCTTAACCAGCCATAAACCATCAGCGCCCATTATGGCGGCTGACAACTTGTGGTTTGTGAGGCGTATCATGTTGAACCAGCGCAGTGACGGGGGCTTGCTTGACGTGGCACCCCCGACCGAGGACATTGTGGTGTCCTGTCCACCACGCGATGCCAAGGGACCAGCTGAAGCCATCCGGGCCCGTGGCAACTGCCCGCTCGATATCAATGGATTGATGCTTGCCGAACTTGAAGCAAAAGACTTGGATGAGAGCTGGACCAGCGCCTGCAAACTCACGGAGCGCCAGATTTGCACCTTCACCCATGATCTGGGCTGCCGCCTTGCCGACGCCGAACAGGGTGCGGCACTTGATGCAAAACTCGGCGAAGCTGCCGCGTTTTTTCTGCTGGCCCTGCGCCAAAGTCACATCACGCCCGAAGATGCCATGCAGGGCTGCCGGGTGATCTGGCATCCCCAGACCGAAGATCATCAGGTGGAATGCCTGGTGCTTTGACAAGCGGTCTGGATTGCTCAAACGACCCGTGGTGTAACTGCTGTGATGAAATCCGACAACGCACCCCCAGCCGCCGATTATGGTCGCTCCCTCACGGGGCTTGGCATCAACCTGATCGTTGGCGACCTTGAAAAATCCCTGCACTTCACCACGCAAGTGCTCGGTGCAACTCTATATTTCCGCACCGATGCTTTTGCCGCCCTCAAGCTCTGTGGCAACGACTTCATGTTGCATGTGAAGTCCACCTATCGCCACAATGAACTTCATCCAACACTTGAAAGCGATGCACCAAGGGGTGTTGGCGTGGAGTTGCGCTGCTACAATGTCGATCCCGATCAGGCCGAAGCCCGCGCCCGCGAATTGGACTACATTGTGTTGGCAGGCTCGCTCGACAAACCCCATGGCTTGCGCGAATGCATGATTCTCGACAACGATGGCCTCGTCTGGATTCCTTCCCGCTATTTGAAATCCCCGGACGTCTGAGAAACAATGCCGCTGCTTGATCTTCCCAACGATTACTATGAACTCCCGCGCGGCAAACTCGCCAATGTGGTGACCTGCCTTGAAATGCTGGCCCCGCCGGCCCGCCAGTTGGTGGCTTTTCCCGCTGATCTCAGTTTGCAAAAAGTCGATGGCGACGATCTCGCAAGTTATCGCGAAGCCTTTCGCGCCGTGGGTTCCGACATCATGTGGTTTTCCCGCCTGATCATGGCCGACGAAAAACTCCGCGCCATTCTCACCAACCCCCGGATTGACAGTTTCTACCTGGAGCGTGGCACCGAGACCTTGGGCCTGCTTGAACTCAACTTCGATCATGCCACCGATTGCGAACTGGCCTACTTCGGACTTGTACCCTCAGCCATCGGCGGTGGCTTGGGTCGTGCCCTGATGGATGAAGCCCTGCGCCGTGCCTGGTCGCGCGGGATCAAAAGACTCTGGGTCCACACCTGCACCTTCGATGCACCCCAAGCCCTGTCCTTCTACATCCGCTCCGGCTTTACGCCCTACATGCGCATGGTCGAGATTCACGACGATCCCCGCCTGCAAGGCAAAATGCCAGAACACGCATCGCCGCAGGTGCCGATCATTCGACCCTGAGAGCGTCTTGAATGCCGATGCTTTATCTTTTCGTTGTCAAGATTTGCCGATCTTTAACACCTTTGTCTCTAAGGTTGGGCCATGTACTCGATTTTTTCATCCATTGGTCCTGAGATCCCTTTTTCTCTCATCCTGCTTGCCCTCATGGGACTGCGTTTCAAGGTCAGGCCCCATGTCAGGCTCTGGATCAAATCCAGCCCTGAAACCGTATTTGATTTTATCGACATGCAGGATGGCAAGCGCGAGGATTGGGGCCGCACCGTCACGGTCACGCGCAGTCTGGATGAAGCCAGACAGATCTATCAAAAAACCTACACCACCACCCTGACCACCGGGGTGCAGCAAAGTTTTGAAGCGCAGTTCAGCATCGAAACGCGTAACCCGCCGCACACACTTCTGATCAAGCGCGAAGGCTTGGAAGGCCGCTCACTCAACAACGAGCTACTGCAACAAACTTATGTAATCTCGCCCGGCACCAATGGTTGCCACCTCGATATTACCTATAACTGGGGGCCGCGCCCGCTGATTGCCCAGATTCTGGCCCGGGCTGATTTGTGGGGCGGCATCTATCGCATCAAAAGCCTGGCCGAAACCGGAATGGCCAATGAACGGCCCTACCAACTGATTTCAGCAGGCGTGGCAGTTGTCACCGGCATTGTTTCGTTTGCCGCTTTCGCCATCATGCTCGATGTGGTTTGGGCAACCTTGATCATCTCAGCCCTGTTCATTCATGAATTCGGCCATCTCCTGGCCTATCGGTTGATCGGACAACCCTGGGGCCGCATGGTGTTTCTGCCGTTTCTGGGGGCTATCGCCATGCCGCGCCTGCCCTTCAACTCCCAAGGCCAGGCGGTGTTCGCCGCCCTCATGGGTCCGGGTTTTTCTGTCATCATGGCACTGATTTGCACAATGCCGATGTTGCTTTGGGGCGAACTGGAAAAATATGCCATCGTTGCCGGTTTGGTGGCGGTTTATCTCAACATCTTCAATTTGCTGCCGGTTGAACCCCTTGATGGAGGAGTGGCGTTGCGTTCGGTGCTGACGCGTCTGCTTGGCAAGGGTGCCCGTTTCGGCCTGATGGCCACGGGTGCGATTATCGTGGCGGCTGGCCTATACTTCTCGCAAATCATCATTGTGATTTTTGGTGGCATCGCGATTTTGGCCAACATCAAGAATCGGACCATCGATGCAGGCATGCAACCGCTTTCCACTTTGCAGGTTTGCATCAGTTTCTTTGGCTATGTCGCCATCCTGACCGCCTATCTTGAGTTGGCACAATTCTTTGGCGATCAATTGCTGTTGATCAAGTCAGCTTGAAGTTTCACGGCGACTATCGCAGACAGCAAGCATGTCCAAGACCCTGACCGTTGAAGAGGCCTACCGGGCCAAATTGAAGAACAGCGATTTGAAGCCGGACGCCGCCCAGCAACGGGTAGTTCTGCACCTGCAGAAACTCGGCCAGGCTTTGGTAGAAGCCGCCCCGGCAAAAGGCAATATCCTCACCCGTATTTTTCGCAAACCGCCGCCCCCGCCCAAAGGCCTTTACATTCATGGTGCCGTGGGACGCGGCAAAACCATGTTGATGGATTTGTTCTTCGAAAGTGTATCGGGCCTGCCAAAGCGCCGCATTCACTTCCATGCCTTCATGCAAGAGGTGCATGTCCGGCGCGCCCAACAAAAACCCATTGTACTGATTGCCGACGAGATTTCGCGGACTGCAAAACTGCTTTGCCTTGATGAAATGCAAATCGTCGATATCGCCGACGCCATGATTGTCGGCAGGCTTTACGAGGCGATGCAACAGCGCGGCGTGGTCATGGTGACGACTGCCAATCTGGCCCCTGATGATCTGTATACAGACGGCTTGAACCGCGACCTGTTTCTGCCCTTTATTGCCAAGCTGAAACAAAACCTTGAAGTCGTGAGTCTTGACAGTGCCACAGACTACCGTCTGGGCCGGGTCAAATCCCGCAAGACCTATATCTGTCCAGCCGTCCCTGCGAACCAGCAAGAGTTCGCCGCCATTTGGAATGATCTCACAGATGGTGATGCAGGCCAGCCAGATTCGCTTGATGTGCTGGGCCGCAAATTGCTCGTCCCCGCCGCTGCCCATGCCTGTGCCGCCTTTGGCTTTGACGATCTCTGCCGCAATCCGCTTGGACCTGCCGACTATCTCGCCATAGTCAAACACTACAAAACCGTTTTCATTAAAACCATACCCGCCCTGCAAGTCCACGAGCGCAATGAAACCAAACGCTTCATCCTGATGATCGACACATTTTATGATGCCGGAATCCGGCTTGTGGCGTTGGCTGATGTGCCGCCCGAAAATATCTGCCCAAAAAACCAGCATTCACGGGAATTTGCCCGCACGGTTTCAAGGCTCCATGAAATGCAGGCGGCATCCTGGTGGGAGTCACCACGTTGAGGGACGCTCCTCAAATATTTTCATTTGAATTTATGGCGTTCCACCCTTGAAGCCAGTCAGTAACAGGGCTAGGACAACGCCGCTTTCGCAATGCAACATGCCGGAAAGGAATTCCGGCATCACAGGTAGCATCACAGGGACTAGGGAGAAATAAATGGCGCGCAGGAAAATCGCATTGATTGGTGGTGGCATGATTGGGGGCACATTGGCCCACCTCGCAGCCCTGAAAGAACTGGGCGACATTACAATATTTGATATTGCCGAAGGCCTGCCCCAGGGCAAGGCACTGGACCTCTCCCAATCCGGTGGCGTTGAAGGATTTGACGCCAAGCTCTCCGGCACCAATTCCTATGAAGCCATTGCAGGTGCTGATGTCTGCATCGTCACGGCAGGTGTTCCGCGCAAACCTGGCATGAGCCGGGATGATCTCGTTGGTATCAATCTGAAAGTCATGAAAGCTGTCGGCGAAGGCCTGAAGGCCCATGCCCCCAATGCCTTTGTCATCTGCATTACCAATCCCCTGGATGTCATGGTCTGGGCCTTGCAGAAATTTTCCGGCATCCCCACCCATAAGCTCATCGGCATGGCAGGTGTGTTGGACTCCGCCCGCTTTCAGCATTTCCTCGCCGAGGAATTCAAGGTCTCGGTCAAGGACGTCAACGCCTTCGTGCTGGGCGGCCACGGTGACACCATGGTGCCCCTGACGCGTTATTCCTCCGTCGCTGGCATTCCCGTGCCAGACCTCATCAAGATGGGCTGGTCGACACAGGAAAAGATCGACCAGATCGTACAACGTACGAGAGACGGCGGCGCTGAAATCGTCAACCTCCTCAAAACCGGCTCGGCCTATTACGCTCCCGCATCTGCCGCCATTGCCATGGCTGAAAGCTACCTCAAGGACTACAAGCGCGTATTGCCCTGTGCGGCTTATCTTGATGGCCAATATGGCGTGAAGGGCACTTATGTTGGCGTACCTGTCGTCATCGGCGAAAACGGCGTGGAACGCATTGTCGAAGTGGCACTCGATGCAACAGACAAGGCAGGCTTCCAAAAATCGGTTGATGCAGTGAACAGCCTGATGGCATCAGCAAAAACCCTGGCACCAGAACTGGCCTGACTTTCCAACACCAGCCCTCTCCCGCTTCGCTATCGCTCAGCACCCTCTCCCGCAAGGGGCGAGGGAAAGTAAAACAAGGACTTCCCATGAACATCCACGAATACCAGGCCAAAGCCGTCTTGCGCGAATTCGGAGTAGCCACCGGAAAAGGCGAACCGGCCTTCACCGTCGATGAAGCCGTGAAAGCAGCCCAATCTCAACCCGGCCCCGTCTGGGTGGTAAAAGCCCAGATCCACGCCGGTGGCCGTGGCAAGGGGGGCGGTGTCAAGGTGGTTAAATCCATCGCCGACGTGAAAACCGAATCCGCCCGCATTCTCGGCATGACCTTGATAACGCCGCAAACTGGACCGCAAGGCAAACTGGTCCAGCGCCTTTACATAGAGGAAGGCACGGCAATCGCCCGCGAGCTTTACTTGTCCATCCTGGTTGACCGGGAAAATTCCCGCGTTGCCTTTATCGTGTCAACTGAAGGCGGCATGGATATTGAAGCCGTCGCCCACGACACCCCGGAAAAAATCGCCACCATCCACGTCGATCCCGCTGCAGGCTATCAACCCTATGTCGGTCGCCGCATCGCATCAGCGCTCAAACTCGAAGGCGACCTCGTCAAGCAGTGCGTCAAGATGATGGGCCAGCTCTACAAAGCCTTCACCGACAAAGACATGAGCCTGCTCGAAGTGAACCCGCTTGTCGTTACCAACGACAATCAGCTGGTCTGCCTCGATGCCAAAGTGAACTTCGATTCCAACGCACTTTACCGCCACCCCGAAATCGTCGCACTGCGCGACCACTCGGAAGAAGACCCCAAGGAAATCGAGGCGTCAAAATACGACCTCTCTTATGTGGCGCTTGATGGCACCATTGGCTGCATGGTCAATGGTGCCGGCCTTGCCATGGCCACCATGGACATCATCAAACTCTATGGCGAAGAGCCTGCGAACTTTTTGGACGTTGGCGGCGGTGCCACCAAAGAGAAGGTGACCGCCGCTTTCAAGATCATCACAGCCGACCCCAAAGTAAAAGGCATCCTCGTCAACATCTTCGGCGGCATCATGAAATGCGACGTGATCGCCGAAGGCGTGATTGCAGCGGTGAAGGATGTGGGCCTGACAGTGCCATTGGTGGTGCGCCTCGAAGGCACCAACGTGGAACTGGGCAAGGACATTATCAACAAGTCAGGGCTGAATGTTATTTCAGCGGATGATTTGAACGATGCGGCGAAGAAGATTGTGAAGGCTGTGAAGGACACAGCTTAGCAGAGAAACTTGACTTTCCACATATTTACACATAGTCTATGTGTAAATATGTGGAGACACGATATGCCCAACATCACTTTGGCGATAGATGAAGAACTGCTTGATAAATCTCGCGAATACGCTGCCAATAAGGGAACAACCCTTAATGCCTTGGTGCGTGAGTTGCTGGGCGATGAAATCGCACAGGCCAGTCGTCGTGAAGAAGCGCGCCGCGGGCTGCTTGAGCTCATTGACAATTCCACGGCAAGGTTAGGTCCCGATTACAAATGGAACAGGGAAGAACTCTATGAGGAACGAATGCTTCCTCGACACAAACGTCCTGATCTACGCGGCCTCAACGAAGATTGATAACCCGCGCAAACACGCCATTGCACGTGCCTTGTTTGCGGGTACAGCGTTTTGCACTTCAGGCCAAGTATTGTCGGAGTTTGTTGCCAATCGGAAGAAGCTTTCAGGCATGCCATTGGCTGATGTTTCGACTTGGATCGACAAAATCACTTCATTTCCAGTTGCACCTGTTGACGCAGAAATCGTTCGCGCAGGCTTGCAAATGAGTGAGCGCTACAAAATCAGCTACTGGGACGGCGCCATCCTCGCTGCCGCCGAACAGCTCGGTGCCCCTATTCTCTACACCGAAGATCTCAACGACGGCCAAACCTATGGTTCAGTCAAAGTCATCAACCCTTTCAAGGTGAACTAATCAATGTCCATCCTCATCAACAAGAAAACCCGCGTCATCTGCCAAGGCTTTACCGGCGAGGCCGGGACGTTCCATTCCCAGGCGGCCATCGACTATGGCACCCAGATGGTTGGCGGTGTGACGCCGGGCAAGGGGGGATCCACACATTTGGGCCTGCCGGTGTTTGATACGGTGGCCGATGCCCGTGAGGCAACCAAGGCCGATGCCACCGTTATTTATGTGCCACCGCCCTTTGCTGCCGATGCCATATTGGAAGCCATCGCGGCTGAAATCCCGTTGATCGTCTGCATCACCGAAGGCATTCCCGTGCTTGACATGGTGCGGGTGAAGCGCGCTCTCTCCGGCTCAAAGTCCCGCCTCATCGGGCCAAACTGCCCCGGCGTCTTGACGCCCGGCGAATGCAAGATCGGCATCATGCCCGGCAATATTTTCAAGAAGGGCAATGTCGGAATCGTCTCGCGTTCCGGCACGCTGACCTATGAAGCCGTGTTCCAAACCACACGGGCTGGCTTGGGGCAAACCACCGCTGTTGGCATTGGTGGCGATCCGGTGAAAGGCACGGAATTCATCGACATCCTGGAAATGTTCCTGGCCGACCCCAAGACTGAATCCATCATCATGATCGGCGAAATTGGCGGTTCTGCCGAAGAAGAAGCCGCCGAGTTCATCCGCAAGAACAAGATCAAGAAACCCATGGCAGGCTTTATTGCTGGCGTTACAGCCCCTCCCGGTCGCCGCATGGGCCATGCCGGTGCGATTATTTCTGGCGGCAAGGGTGATGCAGGCTCCAAGGTCGACGCCATGAAGCGTGCAGGGATAGCCGTTTCGGCCTCACCCGCACTTTTAGGTGAAACCCTCATGAAAAAGTTGAAAAGCAAATAATTCAGTCGTAATTGCTATGTAGTGAAGTTGAGCGGGAACGGGGCGATTGTGCCTGCCCGGCGTGATGGCAATGAAGCCAGGGCCGGGGTGACCAAA
>JANOVS010000173.1:0-19578 GCA_031417515.1 Hyphomicrobiales bacterium | reverse complement strand
CCGCTCGCAATCCCTCCGCTGGCATGATCCAGATCAGGTTCAGCGGGTTGGGAAAACTCCCTCTCAGCCAGGCCCGAAAGCCAAGCACCCCGTTGAGAGCAGACTCATGACTATAACAATGCAGTCGCTGTGGCAAGCGGTCAGTGCTACATAACCGCAATGACAAACCAACACAGCTTCACAATTTTGCTCGGCGGCAACTTGACCGTCACACCGCGATTGCAGACTCAGGTTTCCGGCAGCCGGGTGATAGCCGCCGATAGTGGTATGAAACATGCCGCTGCGCTTGGCGTTGCACCCGAACTCTGGGTGGGTGATTTTGACAGCGCAGACAGCGCACTCTTGGCCGCAAATGCCACGGTAGCGCGCGAAGCCTATTCTGCCGCCAAGGATGCAACCGATGGCGCCATTGCCATCGAGGCGGCCTTGTCGCGCGGTGCTAAAAAAATCCTGCTGGTGGGAGCACTGGGCGGCAGGTTTGATCATGCCTTGTCCCATGGATTGCAATTGCTCGGCCTCGCAGGGCAGGGCTTTTCGGGTTTTGCCAGCAGCGGCGACGAAGAACTCTATCCGTTGATCAACCAACTGGCATTGCCAGACTTGCCGAAAGGCACCCGCATCAGTGTATTAGGTCTTGGCGAGTTGGAAGGACTTTCAATTGCAGGTGTACGCTGGCCGCTTGAAGAGCGGCATGTTTCTTTTGGATCGACCCTGACAATCTCCAATGAAGCACAAGGCCCGGTTACGATCGACCTTGAACAAGGCCAAGCACTTGTGGTCGTATATCCGGACACCAAGGCATGACTTTGCATACGGTCGAACGGTTGGGGCATCGCGGCGATGGATTGGTGCGCATTGGCGATGCAACAGTGCCAGTGGCCAAGACCTTGGCCGGAGAAACAATTGAACTGAAGGCTGGCAAGTTGTTGCGCATAGTCGCGCCATCGCCAGAACGAGTGCCCGCATTTTGCGAGCATCATGATTCCTGTGGAGGCTGCAAATTCCAGCATTGGCAGGAAAAATCCTACGCCGATTGGAAGCGAAACCTGCTGGTTTCTGCGTTTGCTGCCAAGGGGTTGGTTGCCGATATTAAACCAATGGTTGATGCCCATGGGGCGGGCCGTCGGCGTGTCAGTTTACATGTGCGGCAGCAGGGCGGCATTTGGGTTGCCGGATTTATGGAGCAACAAAGCCATGATCTTTGTGCGCTCGATTCGTGTCCTGTGTTGGTTCCGGCCTTGCAGCACGCCCCGGCCATTGCTGCTGCTTTCGGTGCTGTTTTGGGCCCCTGTGATGTGGCCATAACGGCGGCAGACAATGGCTTGGATGTTCATGTGAAAGCCGAACGCAACGCCGTCATGCGCCGTTTGGCAGCACTCAATGACATTGTCGCGGCCCACAGGCTGTTGCGATTGTCCGTGAACGGAGAAATTCACACGTCGCTGACCGCACCTGTGGTGACCATGGGTAAAGCAGAAGTGCAGCTGCCCGTTCAGTCCTTCCTCCAGGCCACAAAACAGGGCGAAGAAATCTTGTCAGCGTTGGTCATCAGCAATATCGGCAAATCCAAAAACGTCGCAGACTTGTTTTGTGGCCTTGGGCCCTTTGCCTTCCGGCTTGCCGAAACAGCCAAAGTCCTTGCCATTGATTCTGATAAACCGAGCATCGCCAACCTGCAAAAGGCTGCGCGCAATACCGTGGGTTTGAAACCCATATCGACTGAAATACGCGACCTGTTCCGCGTGCCAATGGTGCCGTCCGAACTCAAGGCCTTTGACGCAGTTGTTTTCGATCCGCCCCGGGCAGGGGCTGAAACCCAAGCCCGGCAACTGGCAAAATCAACTGTCAAGTGCGTCATTGCCGTCGCCTGCGATGTTGGCAATTTCGTCAGGGATGCCCAAATTCTCGTGCAAGGTGGTTACACACTGAAGCATGTAACACCTGTTGACCAATTCAAATGGACCGCCCACCTTGAAATGGTGGGCGTGTTTGAACGTTAATCCTTGGCGCGCT
The DNA here is from genome assembly GCA_031417515.1 of Hyphomicrobiales bacterium. Classification (GTDB taxonomy): domain Bacteria; phylum Pseudomonadota; class Alphaproteobacteria; order Rhizobiales; family Aestuariivirgaceae; genus Aestuariivirga. The sequence continues at coordinate 17,565 of JANOVS010000173.1, read as the reverse complement.
CCACATAGGAAGCATCTGAGGTTTCCACCACAATGCGCGTGCCCGAAACAATATGCGGCGGCACCAGGGTGCGCACACCATTGGAAAGCATGGCGGGTTTGAAAGATGAAGAGGCGGTCTGGTTCTTTATCGCTGGTTCTGTTTCAACAATTTCAAGCACCACGCGGGCGGGCAATTCGATGGAAATCGGCATGTCATTGAACAACGCCAACTGGCACTCCATGCCTTCTTGTAGGAATGGCGCAGCATCGCCGAGCATGTCGGCCGACACGTTGATCTGCTCATAGTTCGATGGATTCATGAAGATGTAATTGTCCCCATCCTTGTAAAGATAGGAATGGGTTATGGTTTCAACGAAGGCCCGCTCCATGGCGTCGGTGGTCTTGTAACGCACCACGGTTTTAACGCCATCGGAAATACGCCGCATGTCAATCGAGGTCGTCGGCGTGCCCTTGCCGGGATGCATGCTCTCGGCTTTCAAGACCACATAAAGTTTGCCATCTTCGTGTTCAATAACATTGCCCTTGCGCACGCCGCTGGCGATAACTTTAACCACGGTTGTTCTCTTTCTAAAACTGCATCGATGCAGATTGATGTTCGGTGTTGCCGCGCCTAATAGCAGCATGGTCTTGCAAAGCCAACCCCGGAAAACCAGCTTAAACCGTGTCAAACAATCCAGCCAGTCCGTGGTTTGCACCACATCGCCACGAAGAGCGGCGGCCATTTTTGTTGGCCCGCAATCGCATTCTGGCGGCAACGCGCGCATGGTTTACCGAAAGGGATTTTCTCGAAGTTGATGTGCCGGCCCTGCAAGTCTCACCCGGCAACGAAACCCATTTGCATGCCTTCGCCACCACCATGATCCACAGTGATGGCTCAACCTCTCCACGCTATCTCCACACGTCACCAGAATTTGCTTGCAAGAAACTCTTGGCCGCAGGTGAACCGCGCTTGTTTTCGCTCGGCCATGTATTTCGCAACCGGGAGCGCACAAAAACCCACGCGCCGGAATTCACGATGTTGGAGTGGTATAGAGCCAACGAAAGCTATGCTGCCATCATCGAAGATACTTTGGCAATATTAAGGCTCGCATGTCGATTGACACAATGTTCTGAAATGCGATGGCAGGGCAGAATTTGCACCCCGGAAAATTCTGCTGAATGGCTAACCGTTAATGACGCATTCATCCATTATGCTGGCGTTGATCTGCTTGCCACTCTTAATGCCGATGGAACAGTCAACCGGAATGCCTTGGCTGCGGCTAGCCCTGTAGCTTTCGAGGAATCAGAAAACTGGTCCGACATATTCAGCCGCATTCTGGTTGAAAAAGTTGAACCACACTTGGGTAATGGCAGGATCACCGTGCTCTATGAATACCCCTGTATGGAGGCTGCCTTGGCCCGCATATGCGCTCATGACAACCGCGTGGCCGAACGCTTTGAGCTCTATGCCTGTGGTGTTGAACTGGCCAACGGATTTGGCGAATTGACCGATGCCGCAGAACAGCGCGGTCGTTTTGAAGCAGAGATGGATTTGAAGCAGCAGCGCTATGGCGAGCGTTATCCGATTGACGAAGAACTCCTTGCAGCCCTCGCCATTATGCCGCCAGCCTCAGGCGTTGCTTTGGGTTTTGATCGGTTGGTGATGTTGGCCACCGGGGCAACAACCATCGATCAGGTGCAGTGGGTGCCTGTGAGTTGACAGGTTTTTGGCACTGCCAAAAACTAACCCCCACGCTGGGCCATCCGCTTCAGTCGCTTGATTTGGTAGGGTCGCAAAAGCACGTCAAAACCTGCCGTTGACCCAATGCCGCCCACACCTTGGTAGTGCAGCTCAATCTTTTTGAGAACAGCGGCTTCCCGGTCAATCGTCAGGGGATGATTGCCATAAACCATATTGGTCAAACGATCACGTTGGGGTGCTGCAAAACGCAACGTCCGCAGAATTTTCGCCATCTCGCGCGGGTCATAGCCGACCTTGACCATGATATCGATTCCGATGGAATCAGCCATCAATTCTTGTTGGCGGATCATGCCATTCAACGCAACATTTCCACCGAGGCGAAAGAAATTGACGACGGCATTGTGTTTTTCTGGTTCTTCCAAACCGTCCATCATGCGGCTGCCAACTTTGCTGGCCAAACGGATTTGCTTTTGCCTCTGTGGATGACGCATCAATATATGGGCAATTTCGTGGGCGATAACCGCAGCAACCTGGGCTTCGTTCTGGGCAATTTGCAACAGGCCTTCGTTCAGAAGAATGGCACCTGCACCCGGCGTATAGGCGTTGATCCGCTGACTGCTCAGCAGAACCACATTATAGATTTCCGCATCAGCACCAGCGGCAAGAGCCAGCGACCTGGTCATGCCTTGCAGATATCTTTGCATCGCCACATCACGCGAAGTCCCCAGATTTTGTTTGGCTTTGAAAACGACTGAGGAAGCATAAAGTTTTTGTTGCGCAGGCGTGGTGTCCAAGGCCTGTTTCACCTCAAGCGGCGACACGCCAATTTTTTGGGCCAAGGCCGCACGAAACTGGATTTTTTCATCTTCCAGTGCGAGGAGCGATCGGCCAGAACCACTGCTGCAACCGGCAAGAGCCACTGCCAAAATGGCAAATGGAATCAGTCTTCCCATAAATGATTGCCGCCCCAGCTGCATTTGGCCCCGTGCAATGGTTAATGCTTGTTAATGCACTCTTGCAGTGATTTGCAGTTTTCTGCAAGCGGAAGTCTTACATCAGGCCAGAACGCTTCAGCACCTGTTTGACACTGTGTGCCATTTTATCGACGATTTCCGCCAATTCGGCGTCCGTTGCGTTGTAGGGCGGGGCCAAAATCACGGCATCTCCGTTTACGCCATCCACATTTCCACCAACGGGATAACAAATCAGACCGTTCTCAAAGGCTTGCGCCCGGATTTGCAGGTAAAGCTTCATCTCGGCTGGAAAAGGCTTCTTGCTTTTCCGGTTCGCCACCAGTTCCGTTCCGACAAAATAACCGCGCCCCCGGATGTCGCCAATGGCTTCCACGCCTGCAAATGCCTCGGCAATCATGGTTTTGAGCTTAATCTCGTTGGTTGCAACGCGTTGGATCAGGTTTTCACGCGCCACGATTCGTTGCACGGCAACTGCAGCGGCACAACACGCCGTATGGCCCGAAAATGTGTGGCCGGTTTGCACGGCCCCAAAAGCCGACGAAATTGCTTCATGCACATGGTCGCCATAGATGGCGGCTCCCAAGGGCAGATAGCCAGCAGCAAGTCCCTTGGCCACGGCCATGATTTCCGGTTCCACACCATCTTTTTCCAAGGCCCGCCATGTGCCGCTGCGGCCTGTGCCACACATCACTTCATCGGCAATCATCAACACGCCATGACGATTGCAAATATCACGCACCCGCTTGGCATAACCATCGGGCGCAGGCACGCAGCCACCAGCAGCGCCCACCACAGGTTCAAAGATAAACGCTGCAATATTTTCGGCCCCTTCGCGCAGAATCGCCGCCTCCAACTCCCCGGCGCAAACTTCGCCCACCGTCTCCGCCGATGCCCCCTCTAGCGGGCGATAAGCATTGACGGCTGAAATCCTGATGGCATCAATAAAACCGCCTTCAAAGGCTGAGCGTCGCTCGAGAAAACCCGACACGCCCAATGCCCCCAACGTGTTGCCATGCCAGGAGCGTTCCCGCGCAATGAATTTTCGGCGCTTTTTTTGTCCGATGGCGGTTTGGTATTGCAGGGCAATCTTCAGGCAACTCTCTACCGCTTCCGAACCACCCGTCACATAAACCATATGCTTGAGCGAACCACCACAGCGCTTCGCAATGATGTCAGTCAGCTCTTCCAGCGCATCCGTTGTGAAGTTATATCGATAGCCATGGGCAATCCTGTCGAGCTGCTGCTTGATCGCCTCATTCACTTCGTCATTGGCATGGCCAATGCAATAAACGGCGGGGCCGCTGGAACCATCAATATAAACCTTGCCATCGGCATCATGCAGATAGCTGCCTTTTGCCCAAACCACTTTTGGCAAGGCATCGGTTGCGTGTATGCTGGCGGGAAGTTTGGCAGAAGCTGTCATGAATAGTCCTCTACTTGCGAAAATCCATTTCTTCATGCAGCTTTAGCGCCGAAACAGGAATAACAGCAAATCAATGATTACGCTCTACGATGATGTGCAACGCAGTCACGCCCCCGAAACCTTCATCGTTGCGGGAAGGCTGCAGCCCATTCCGGAAAAACCCGTTCGCATTGACATGCTGATGCAAGGCGTCAAAGCCGTTGGCAGTGAGGTGCGGCTTCCGCCACCGCTTAACGTTGATGACCTTGCACTGGTTCACGACCAGCGTTACCTGAAGTTTCTGGAATCACTGCGGGAACGCTGGTCCCATGTTCCCCAATCCAGCGATATCCCCTTGCCCAATGTCTATGCCATCCAACGCAGCACGTTGCCGCCTGCGACCTATCCCGATGCGGTTGTCGGCCAAGCTGGCTATCATCTGGGCGATGGCGCGTGTCCCGTCACGGCAACAACCCTCGCCGCCGCAAAGGCCAGCGCGGCCTGCGCTGCTGAAGCAGCGCGTTTGCTGTTGCGCGGCGAGAAAATGGTTTACGCACTCTGCCGACCACCCGGCCACCACGCCGCCAGCGATTTGGCAGCTGGTTTTTGCTTTTTCAACAATGCGGCCTTGGCCGCAGAAATATTGACCCGCGCCGGAAAACGCGTGGCGATACTGGATATCGATGTGCACCATGGCAACGGCACCGAGGCCATATTCTATGACAGGGCTGATGTGCTCACGGTTTCCATCCACGTAAACCCCAAGCGTTTTTACCCGTTCTTTTGGGGCTATGCTGATGAGCAAGGGCGCGGCGCAGGCGAAGGCTACAATCTTAACCTGCCACAGGAAAGGGGACTGGAAATCAACGGTTACCGTTCAGCACTTGATGTCGCTTTGGATTGTATAATAAAATTCAAGGCAGACCATCTCGTGCTGGCTGCCGGACTCGATATTTCCGTCGACGATCCTTTCAAGGGCTTTGCCATCACCACGGCAGATTTCAAGAAGATTGGCCAACACATCGCGCAATTGCAATTGCCCATGGCCGTGATTCAGGAAGGCGGCTACCCTTCAGATTCACTCGGCCTTAATCTTGCATCACTGCTTCAAGGATTGGGCGCATGAGTATTGGCTGTCGTCCCATGCGGGCAGGGGAGGCAGAGGCTGTTGCCAACATGCTGCGCAAACTGCCGCAATCCCTTGGATTTGATACAATACCCAAAGTCACAGCCCAATCCTTGCGCGACAATGCTGACGTTTTGCATGTAACGGTGGCGCTGGATTCCGGACTATTGTTGGGCGCTTGTACTTGGCTAATGACCTATTCAAGCAATCGCGGCTGCAAGGGAGTATATATCTGCGATCTTTATGTGATGGAACACAAGCGTGGCTCCGGCATCGGTGAAAAATTGCTGCGTACTGCAGCAAAGGAGGCCAGCAAATCCGGTGGACAATTCATCAAGCTGGAAGCCAGCCGCGCCAATGAGCGTCCCGGCAAATTTTATCTGAAACACCAGTTTCATTTCATTGACGATGATCGCATGATGTTTCTTGAACCTGAAGACTTCACAACATTTCTGGAAGGAAAACATCCATGACCATAAAAACTGTTGGCTTGATCGGTGCCGGACTCATGGGCCACGGCATTGGCAAAAACATTGTCGAAAAAGGCTTTGCCCTGAATGTGATTGCCCACAGCAATCGCCAACCCATCGACGATCTGGTGAGACGGGGTGCGAAGGAATACAGTTCCGCCGCCGAACTCGCAGCAAATTCAGACATGATTATTCTCTGCGTAACCGGAACGCCGCAAGTTGAAGAAGCCGTAGCTGGCTTGCTGCAGGGTGCCAAAAGCGGCCTGATCATTGCAGATTGTTCGACAGCAGTGCCGGAATCAACAATTCGACTTGCCACGGAGCTTGCCGCAAAAGGCATCACACTTATCGATACTCCCATGACCCGCACCCCCAAGGAAGCCGAAGCCGGCAAGCTCGGCCTTATGGTGGGGGGCGATTTGGCTGTGCTGGAAAAAATCCGGCCTGTGCTGAACTGCTTTTCTGATTTGATCGTGCACACGGGCGTCGTGGGCACCGCCCATCAAGTCAAACTCATCAACAACTTCCTCTCCATGGGCCATGCTGCCATTGCGGCCGAAGCAATCACTGTGGCTAAAAAAGCTGGCATCAGCATGGAGGCGCTTCGCGATGTCATCATGGGTGGTGGTGCTGCATCCGTGATGTTTGGCAGGCTGATCAACGTGCCCCTGCATGACGACGACACCCACGCCAAATTCGCCATCCGCAATGGCCGCAAAGACCTTCGCTACTACACCAACATGACTGAAAATCTCCCCGTCGCCTCGCCCATTGCCGAGACCATGCACCAGATTTTCGTGTTGGCCGATACGCAGGGTTATGGCGAAAAATTCGTGCCGAGACTGATTGACATGATGGGTAAAAACGCCGGGATCAAGTGAGCGGGACTTGCTTGACTCTCGTCGTCCAGCATGACACCACGCCCGCAAAACCAATGGAGCCTTTGAGTTATGGCAATAGCATTTGTATTTCCGGGGCAGGGCAGCCAGGCCGTTGGCATGGGCAAGGCCTTGGCCGAACAGTTTGCTGTTGCCCGCGCAGTATTTGACGAGGTTGATGAGGCACTCAGGCAAAAGCTTTCTGACCTCATGTGGAATGGTCCAGAAGATCAACTCACCCTGACAGAAAATGCCCAACCCGCATTGATGGCTGTAAGTCTTGCGGCTTTGCGGGTGCTTGAAGCCGAGCACGGCATCACCATTGCCAACACAGCCAAATTCGTGGCGGGCCATTCGTTGGGCGAATATTCAGCACTTGCAGGTGCTGGCACATTCACCATCGCTGATACCGCGCGCCTGTTGAAAATTCGGGGCCGCGCCATGCAAGCCGCAACGCCGGTTGGAACAGGAGCCATGGCCGCATTGCTCGGTTTGGACTTTGCCACAGCGTCAACAGTTGCAGCCGAAGCAGCGCAAGGCGATGTCTGCCAGGCCGCCAATGACAATTCAGACGGCCAAGTTGTTGTCTCTGGCCATAAGGCCGCTGTCGAACGGGCCCTGGATATTGCCAAGATCAAGGGCGCAAAACGCGCCATTCTCTTGCCTGTGTCAGCACCTTTCCATTGCGCCCTGATGCAGCCTGCCGCTGATGCCATGGCGGAGGCACTGGCCAATGCCACGATGAAGGCCCCGGCTGTTCCCGTGATTTCCAATGTTTTGGCCAGCCCCATTTCCGACCCTGCAATCATTCGCCAGATGCTGGTGGAGCAAGTCACCGGCACCGTGCGCTGGCGCGAATCTGTTGCCGCCATGACATCCCTTGGTGTTAAAGTCTTTGTTGAAATAGGTACCAGCAAAGTATTGACAGGACTGGCAAAAAAGAATGCACCGGATGCGCTTGCCCTCACAGTTGGCACGCCCGAAGACATCGCAAATGCCGCAACACAATTGAAGCAAGGATAGTTACATGTTCGATCTTACAGGCAGAACTGCATTGGTCACTGGTGCCACAGGCGGCATTGGCGCCAGCATTGCCAAAACCTTGCACGCCGCAGGCGCAACGGTGGCGATTTCCGGCACCCGCGCCGCCGTGTTGGAAGAGCTGAAAGCAGCTCTCGGTGGCGAACGTGTGCATGTGTTGCCCTGTAATCTCTCCTCACCTGAAGATGTCGAAAAACTGGTGCCCGCAGCCGAAGCCGCTATGGGTGGCCTTGATATTCTGGTGAACAATGCAGGCATCACCAAGGATGGTCTGGCGATGCGGATGAAAGATGAAGATTGGCAATCGGTGCTGGATGTCAATCTCACTGCCGCATTCCGACTCTCCCGCGCCGCCATGAAACTGATGATGAAGAAACGTTGGGGCCGGATTGTTTCTGTAACGTCAGTCGTTGGCGTAACCGGAAATCCTGGACAGGCAAACTATGTCGCTTCCAAAGCCGCCATTATCGGCATGTCAAAATCCATCGCCCAGGAACTTGCTGTGCGCAATGTCACAGTCAATTGCGTGGCCCCCGGTTTCATCGCAACGCCAATGACAGATGCCCTCAATGACAAGCAGAGAGAAACCATTCTCGCCCGCATTCCAGCAGGGCGCATGGGATCATCCGACGACATTGCCGCTGCTGTGCTTTATCTCGCTTCAAACGAAGCTGCCTATGTCACGGGCCAAACACTTCACGTGAATGGCGGCATGGCAATGGTGTGAGCCGCACTGCTTGGACAGTTTGGCTGCTCGGCCTCACTCAAATCATTGGGTTTGGCGCGGTTTACTATTGCTTTGCCATTCTTGCCAAAGACATTGCCCGGGATTTTGGCTGGTCACAGGCGCAATTTTTTGCCAGCATTTCAATTGGTCTTGCCGCTGGTGGACTAACCGCATCTTTTTCGGGCAGGGCCTTTGACCGGATCGGTGCTGCAAGACTGATGACCGTTGGTTCCGTGCTGATGGCACTTGCCCTGGCTGCTTCGGCCCTGGCCCCGAATGGCCTGGTATTTGGAATCGCACTGGTGGTGGCAAACGCCGTATCCACACTCGTGTTATATGAAGCGGCCTTCACATCACTCGTTCAACTGTCGCCACTCCAAGCATCGCACCGCATCGTTTATCTCACATTGATAGCGGGATTTGCCTCAACAATTTTCTGGCCCCTGACCACGGCGATGGATGCAAGTTTTGGTTGGCGCCATACCCTGCTGTCTTTCGCTGCTATAAACCTTTTGATTTGCGCCCCGGTGCATTTTGTTTTGGCCCGTTGGTCGCAGGCCGCGAAAGAGCAAGACGCACATATCGTTGCGGCAAACTCAAATGAAAAACCTGCCAGTCTTGCACCTCAACATTTTGCACTGGCGACGTTTTTGGTCACGACAGGATTTGTTTTGAGCGGGGTCGCCTTGTCAGCGATATTGGTGCAAATGGTTCCGGTTTTTCAATCCCTTGAATTTGGCGCGACATCACTTTGGGTTTCGACATTGTTTGGCCCTGCACAAGTTGTCGTTCGCTTTTCCAATCTTGTTTACGGTTCGAATCGCCATCCCCTGGCCATTGCAATCTTGTCCGCGGTGCTAATGCCACTGGGGTTGTTCGTGGTGGCTGGTGCGGCACCTGCCGTACTCGGAGCCATCATCGGGGTGGTTTTCATCGGTATGAGTTCGGGCCTCAAGAGCATCGTGCAGGGAACACTGCCTTTGGCCCTGTTTGGCAGCAGAGGTTATGGCACCAGACTGGGTCTCATGGCCTCGTTCCGCCATGTTGCATCTGCTGCGGCACCGTTCGGCTTTGCATGGTTGGCTGAGCAATTCGGACCAGCAGTGGCTTGTGCCAGTTTTGCCGGCATTGGCACTGTCGGTCTTGCAAGCTTCGCTTTGCTGGCGCTGCGACTTGATAAAATGCAAATTTCAACGCCGTCAATCGGCAGCAATCATGGTGCGGCAGCTCAGTAGTTCAAGTGGTCTCGCCACCTTCAACAGGTGCGCCAGCTTTTTTCCAAGCCCCAAATCCACCCCGCATATGGGCTACATGTTTCAGGCCCATGTCTTGTGCAGTCTTGGTCGCAAGGGCCGATCGCCAACCGCCCGCACAAAAAAATACAAACTTCTTGTCCTGCTGAAAAACCGGTTTGGCATAGGGGCTCTCGGGATCAATCCAGAATTCCAGCATGCCGCGCGGGCAATGAAATGCGCCGGGCACTTTGCCTTCCCGCTCAAGTTCCCGCGGATCGCGCAAATCCACAACAACAACGCCATCGTCTTTCAGCAAATTGATAACGGTTTCAACTTCCAGCGTTTCAATTGCTGCATTGGCCTCGTCGAGCAAAACCTTGTAACCACGGGTGATGTTTTGCGGCATGGCTCGTTCTCCTGTTTGAGAGAAGTTTATGGCAAATCATTGCCTCTTACAAACTGCCGTTTTTCCATCAGGCAAACCAGCGGGGAACTGCGTTGCGATAGGTTGTGTAGTCTTGACCAAAAATGCCCTGCAAATCACGTTCCTCTTTACGGATTATTGTAAGGTTCATGGCCGTGACATAGATAATGATGCTGGCGATGGCAGTTTCCAGGGAAAAATAACCAAGTGAAGCCAGTGGCATGAAGAATGCCAGGTAAATCGGGTTGCGGGTGAATTTGAAAATGCCTGTCGTGACGAGTGATTGCGGTACACCGAATTCCTTGGCCGACAACCGAATTCTCATGGCCCGTTGCAAGAACAGAACCGAAGCAATGAACGCCACATAACTTGCGACAATCAGATAAAAACCAATGCCGCCATTTTGATAGTCACTGGCGATTGTACTTGGTCCAACGCGTGAAATGCCGATGGCCAGCATGGCACCGCCAATCCAGGCGGAAAGGTCGATTTTTGCTGCAATGCCACTGAGTTCGAAAACTGGTGCAGGCAATGCTTCATCGGTTGTCGTGGAAGAAGGGTTGAAAAGTGACATTGTTTGCTCCGTCTCAATTTGGCACAGGTGTTGCTCTATGTTTTGAACATTGCAAATTTCGGCCCACAACCGATCAGCGTCCGGCGGATTCCGCGATGAACAACTTGATCTCCGCCAGAAACACTTCGCCAAATTGTTCTTGCTTTGCGGCCCCAACACCTTGCACTTCACCAAAGTCCCATTTTGTAAGGGGCTTTTTCTGCGCCATCTCGATGAGGCTGCGATCTGGAAAAATGATGTAAGCAGCAACGCCGCGCACTTTGGCAAGCTTCAAACGCAGCGCCTTTAGCCGCCCTAGCAATTCACCCGAAACGGGATCAGCTTCTGTAATCTGCTGCTGTTTGGCGGCGCGTAGTTCCTTCTTGCCAACCCGCACCAAATCGGGCCGATAGCGGAAAGCTGCTTCATTGCGTTCAATGCTTCGGCCCTTTGCCGAAATTGAAATGCCGCCAAAGCCCGCCACATCAACTGTTAACAAGCCTGCGCCCAGCATTTGGCGGATGAAAGATTGCCACTCCACCCGCGTGCGGTTTTTACCAGATCCGAAGACCGACAATTCCGTGTGGCGCAATGAAACAGCCTTGTCATTGGCCTTGCCCACAATCACGTCAAGCACATGGCCAGAGCCAAAGCGGTTTCCGGTTTGCATAATCGCTTCAAAAATCAGCTTGGCTTCAGCCGTGCCATCAACCCTGTGCGCAGGCTCCAGGCAAACATCACAATTGCCGCAAGGTTCAGAAAATTCTCCAAAGTATCCCAGCAAGGATTGACGGCGACAATCAGGGGTTTCGCAATAGGCAACCAGCGCATCCAGCCGCTTGTGCTCGCGCCTCGCCCGCTCATTTCCAGCTGCTTCACCTTCAATGAAGCGTCGGCGCATTTGAATATCAGACAAGCCAAAAACCATATGGGCTTCAGCAGGCATTCCATCGCGTCCGGCCCGGCCAATTTCCTGGTAGTAAGCATCAAGGCTGCCTGGCAAATCCGCATGAAAAACGAAACGCACATCTGGTTTGTCGATGCCCATGCCAAAGGCAATCGTCGCGCAAACAATGATGCCACTTTCAGTCATGAACAGGTTTTGCGCTTCGCTGCGTTGTTCAGAAGAAAGGCCCGCATGATAGGCAACGGCACGATGCCGCTTAGCTTGCAAATGTTTTGTCCATTCCTCAACACTCTTGCGCGACAGGGCATAAACAATGCCGCTTTCACCGCGATGCTCTTCGAGAAATTCTTCCAGTTGCCTTGTGCTATTGGCCTTTGGCTTGACCGTGAGTTTGATATTCGGTCGGTCAAAACCTGCCACAAACTCCTCAACCTTGCGGCCAAAAAGCTTCGTTGAAATGTCGTGGCGTGTCACTTCATCAGCAGTTGCGGTAAATGCACCGATGGGAACATCCGGAAACATCTGCCGCAAGTTCTGCAGGGCGTCATATTCCGGACGGAATGAGGCCCCCCATTGCGAAAGACAATGCACCTCATCCACCGCAATCAGAGCGACTTGCAATTTCTGCAAAGCTGCAATCATGCGTTCGGTCATTAGGCGTTCGGGTGCCATGTAGAGGATGCGGATTTCACCCGTAGCCACACGCTTCCAGATTTCGACATTGTCTTCGCGTGAGGCCGCCGAATTGATGGTCTCGGCTGCAACACCTGCAAGTTTGAGAGCCGCAACCTGATCTTGCATCAGGGCCACCAAAGGTGAAACCACGATCGTCAAACCTTCGCGCACCAAAGCCGGCACTTGAAAGCACAAGGATTTGCCAGCCCCGGTTGGCATGACAGCCAAAACATGCCGTCCGGCAATCAAGGCATCGACGATGGGTTCTTGCCCTTCTCGGAAACTTTCATAACCAAACACCTGTCGCAAGACAGTTGATTTGGCCGCGGGCGTTTTGGCAGGGGAATCAGTCACGGGCTGCAAGCTACTGAAAAGCGGGAAGTGAGCAAGTTCGAACAACAATGTTTAACAACACAGTTATCCAAGCCTTCCGCCTTTGTATTATTGCCCCTTTTGACGCCGCCGTAATCTGTGCTAGGAAGTCCCGCAGCTCGGGGTGCGTAGATGCAAATCATGGCCATGCCCGGGGGCGTCAAAAGAAAGTTTTAAGGACAAACACATGAGCGATATCGCTGAGCGCGTAAAGAAAATCGTTGTCGAGCACCTGAGTGTGGACGGCGACAAGGTGAAGACAGAAGCAAGCTTCATCGACGATCTTGGCGCAGACAGCCTTGATACAGTTGAACTCGTCATGGCTTTTGAAGAAGAATTCGGCATCGAAATTCCCGACGATGCAGCTGAAACAATCCAAACCGTTGGCGATGCGGTGAAGTTCATTGAAAAGGCTCAAGCCTGATAGTCGGCCTGAAATTAGACCCGTCATTCGGCCTGATTACTTGCCTGATTGTTGTGTCCGCCGTGAAAGCGGGCGCTTCTGATATCTGAGATGGCGCGGGACAGGGCAATCACTCTGCTTCCCGCGCTTTTGTATAGCGTTGAAGTTCAATAAATTATTGAGGTTAAATCATGCGGCGGGTTGTTGTTACAGGCTTGGGCATCGTATCACCCTTGGGGACAGGCGTTGAATCAACATGGAAGCGCATGCTGGCGGGCGAATCCGGCGCCGGTCCGATTACTCGCTTTGATGCATCCGACTTGCCCACCCGGATTGCTTTTGAAGTCAAAGAAGGCGACGGCAGCAACGGCACCCTAAAACGCGATGACTGGGTCGATAGCAAAGACCAGCGCCGCTATGATGATTTCATCCAGTTTGCCTTGGTTGCAGCCAAACAGGCCATGATTGATTCTGGCTTTGAAGCCAAAACCGACGATGAGAAATATCGTTCTGGTGTACTGGTGGGCTCCGGCATTGGTGGTTTGACCAACATCCAGGACACCACGATGTTGATGAATGAAAAGGGCCCCCGTCGCATTTCGCCCTTCTTCATTCCTGGTTCCCTGATCAACTTGGCCTCGGGCCTGATCTCCATCAATTTCGGTTTCAAAGGCCCTAACCATGCGGTTGTCACGGCCTGCGCCACCGGCACCCATGCTATTGGCGATGCCGCCCGCATCATTGCATTGGATGATGCAGATGTAATGATAGCGGGTGGTGCCGAATCAGCCATCTGCCGCGTCGGCATTGCCGGGTTTATTGCTTGCAAGGCCCTTTCATCCGCCTTCAACGATACGCCCGAAAAAGCTTCAAGGCCCTATGACAAAGACCGCGATGGTTTCGTCATGGGCGAGGGCGCGGGTGTTGTGGTGCTGGAGGAACTGGAACACGCAAAGGCCCGGGGTGCCAAAATTTATGCAGAAGTCATTGGCTACGGCATGTCGGGTGACGCCTACCACATCACAGCACCGTCAGAAGATGGCGACGGTGCGTTCCGTTGCATGCAGGCCGCGTTGAAGCGGGCAGGCATTTCTGCGGGCGAGTTGGACTACATCAACGCCCATGGCACTTCCACGCCATTGGGCGACGAAATCGAACTCCGCGCCGTTGAACGGTTGGTCGGCAACAATGCAGCAAAACTGGCCATGTCGTCCACCAAGTCTTCCGTCGGTCATTTATTGGGCGCTGCAGGTGCCGTCGAAGCGGTGTTTTCCATCCTCGCCATGCGCGACAACATTTGCCCGCCAACCCTCAATCTCGACAATCCATCTGTCGAAACGGCCTTGGACCTGGTGCCGAATGTGGCAAGGAAAAAACAGATCGACACAGTTCTGTCCAATTCCTTTGGTTTTGGTGGCACCAATGCCTCGTTGATTTTCCGTCGCGTCGCGGCGTAAGGTCAGGGGCCGGGCAGGAGGGATCCGGCTGTGACCATGGATAACCAGATTGATCGCGTTCCTGACGCCATTGTGCCCAAACAGCGCAAAGGCGCATTTTTGCGGGTTCTAGGCTCGTTGTTGGGGCTTTTTATCCTCTGTGCCGTAGGGATTTTGGCATTAGCGGGTTGGGGCTGGAGTGTTTTCACGGCTGAAGGCCCGCTGCAGGCAACAAAGATACTTGAATTGCCACAAGGTGCAACGCGCAACGAAATAGCCAGCAAACTTGTCGCAGAGGGCATTGTCTCTGATGTCTGGGTCATGAATGCGGCTTCCATGATCAATGGAGTGCGTGGATCTTTTCTGAAGCCCGGCGAGTATCAATTCCCGGCCAAAGCCACCATGGCTTCGGTGCTGCAAATGCTGGCAGCTGGCAAGGTCATCACATATAAAGTGACGGTTCCAGAAGGCTGGACGGCGGCCATGGCTTTGGCGCGACTCAACAGCAACGAAGTTCTTTCTGGTGAACCTGTAACGGATGCAGTGGCGGCTGAAGGTACCATACTTGCCGATACTTTTGTTTTCAGGCGCGGCAAATCCCGCAAGGATTTACTTGCCGAAATGCAAGTGGCCCAAAGCAAACTGGCAGCTCAACTCTGGGAAAAACGTGCTGCCGACACCGTGCTTAAAACCAAAGAGGAAATGGTCATCCTGGCCTCGATTGTGGAAAAGGAAACTGCAAAACCTGAAGAGCGGCCCCGCGTTGCGGCGGTGTTCCTCAACCGTTTGAAAAAAGGCATGCGTCTGCAATCTGATCCTACCATCATCTATGGGTTGGTCGGTGGTGTGGGCAAGCTTGATCGGCCCCTGACGCGCGCTGATATTGATGGCGCGACGCCATACAACACCTATCAGATTGATGGTCTGCCACCGTCCCCCATTGCCAATCCAGGCCGCGCAGCCATGGAAGCTGTGATCGCCCCGGCCACCACAGAGGACATTTTTTTTGTTGCTGATGGCTCAGGTGGCCATGCCTTTGCAGCCACGCTTGAGGAACACAATGCCAATGTCAGAAAATGGCGCGAGTTCCAGAAAAACGGCTTGCTGTTGCCGGGAGAACAAAGCGGCGATGTTGATACAGCTGTGACCACCAGTGAACCCGGCAAGTTGTCTCCGGAAATTGCCCAAGAGGTAGTTCAACAAGTCGTCCAGCCGGAATTGCCGGCAGGCGATCAATTGAAAAAACCGGAAGACGCCGTTTCTGATCCTGCCATTGATGAAGCGGCTGCAACGGCCGAAAAATCCCAAGCAGTTCCAACGCCCGTTGAAGGCGATAACGCACAACAGACAGGCGAAGCCAAGCCTGTTGCCGCTGAGCCACCGCCTTTGCCTGTCGCCAGGAAATTGCAGCCGGCAGTGAAGCCCGGGGTTGTGGAAAAAGCTGAAGTGCCGATTGAAACGCCGGCAAAGCCCAAAGACAAGCCATTGGAAAAAACAGCTGGGAAAGCCAAAACTCCGGCACCCGGCACTGTGGTTAAAGTAGGGGAGAAGCTCGTGCCCATCCCGCTGCAAAAGAAGAAAAAGAAATAGTGGCAACGCCCCCCAAATTGAATTGATCATGACAAAACTTGAAACTGCACTTTCCAGCATGACCGGTTTTGCCCGCGTTGGCGGCCATTGGCGTGATGTATCGTGGCAATGGGAAATGAAATCCGTCAACGGCAAGGCGCTTGATTTGCGGTTCCGGTTGCCTTCGGGTTTCGACAATCTGGAGGCACCAGCGCGTGCACTTCTCCAACAGGCCCTGAAACGGGGAAACCTCCAAATCAATCTTGCCCTGCAAAATCCACCAGCAGGCGAAGCCATTAAGGTCAATTCGCAACTGCTGGATCAATTGGTTGCCCTTGCTGAAAAACTCCGGGACCGTTTGGGGTCTGCGCCAATTCAGGCTGAAAATCTGCTGGGTCTTAGAGGGGTACTCGAAGTCGCCGAAGAACCAATGTCAGAAGATGACATGAAACAGCGCGACGCTGCCATTTTGGAAAGTTTTGAAAAAGCCGTTGGCGAACTTGTGGCTTCAAGACAGGGCGAAGGAAAGCGGCTGGAGACGGTATTGCAGTCTCAGCTTGCCCGCATAACAACTTTGACTACAGCTGCACGCGATTGTCCGGCGCGCCAACCCGAAGCCATCCGCCAGCGTTTGGCTGATCAAGTGGCGCGCCTGCTCGAACAGACTCAAAGCTTTGACGAGCTACGTCTGCATCAGGAAGCTTTGCTGCTGGCAACCCGTGCCGATGTGCAAGAAGAGCTGGATCGCCTGAATTCCCACCTGGAAGCAGCCGACAGCCTGCTGCACAGCCACGAACCCGTGGGCCGGAAGTTCGATTTCCTCACCCAGGAATTCAACCGCGAGGCCAATACACTTTGTTCCAAGGCAACCGACAAAACCCTCACCAGCATTGGCCTTGACCTGAAAACCGTGATCGATCAACTGCGTGAACAAGTGCAAAATATCGAGTAAATTGCACCGATTCGTAAAGCTGGCCCTAACCCAATGACGTCCACGAAGCAGAAGCCCCAATCAACCATTCCCCGTCGTGGCTTGTTGTTCGTCATGTCCTCGCCATCAGGCGCGGGCAAAACCACTCTGTCGCGCAAGCTCTTGGCAGCCGACAAAAACATAACCATGTCGGTATCCGTTACAACACGAAAGCCCAGGCCGGGTGAAGTGGAAGGCAAGGATTATTTTTTCATCTCGCCCCAGCAATTTGAAAAAATGGTCGAAACCGGCGCGTTGCTGGAATGGGCCACCGTCTTCAGCAATTCCTATGGCACGCCGCGAAAACCGGTTGAAGAGGCGTTGCAATCCGGTCGCGATGTGCTGTTCGATATCGATTGGCAGGGCACCCAACAATTGGCACAAGCCATGATGGAAGATTTGGTCCGCCTCTTTATTTTACCCCCCACACCCGACACGCTGCGCCAACGCCTGATTGCCCGTGCCCAGGATACCAGCACTGTGATTGCCAAACGCATGGCCGAAGCTGCCCACGAAATCAGCCACTGGCCTGAATATGACTATGTCATCGTCAATGATGAGATCGAGAAGGCGCATCAACAAGTCATGGCCATTCTGACCGCCGAACGCCTGCGACGCCGCCGACAACTGGGCCTCTCCCAATTCGTCCGTGAACTGACGAAAGAACTTTAGGAGTTTGGGGCAAACTGTTCTGCGGCCATATGTAGCCCCCACCTCCGC
>JANOVS010000172.1:0-5400 GCA_031417515.1 Hyphomicrobiales bacterium | reverse complement strand
CGCGGAGACTGGCAACTGTTGCCGTGGCTTGTTGGACAAAGCGCTGTTTCAATTCCTGCCCTCGGTAAATGGAAGATGCTGGACAATTTGCGACGGTCCATCGTTCCGATATGGACGATCCTTGCACTGATGACGGGATGGCTGTTTTTACCACTCGCCGTCGCAGCACTTTGGACGCTGTTCATTGCATCACTCAGCCTTGTGCCACCTTTGCTCCCGGTCTTGGCCGGGGCCATTCCCAAAACCATGCCGCTGACAATCGCAAGCAGGTTGCGGTCGTCCCTTGAGGATCTGGGGCTGGTCGCCGCATTGGCTGCCACGAACCTGTTGTTTCTTGGCCATCAAGCAGGCCTGATGCTGGACGCCATCTTACGCACGATGTTTCGACTTTTTGTTAGTCATAAAAACATGTTGGAATGGACAACAGCGGCGCAGAGTGAAGCGGGTCATAAGCCTGGTGTGATCCACAATTACAGTCTCATGGCGGCCAGCGTCATCGCTGGGCTTTTGGCGGTCTCAATTGCAGCTTACGGCGGCAACTGGCTGATTGTCTTGCCATTCGCTGTTGGATGGTTGGCGGCTCCAGCAGTGGCTTTTTGGATGAGCCGTTCACCGAAACTGGAAGACGCCCTGGCATCGTCTCCTGAAGACCGCAAGACACTGCGTTTGGTGGCACGGCAGACATGGCGGTTTTTCGAAACCTTTGTCACGGCGGAAGATAATTTCTTGCCTCCGGATAACTTTCAGGAACAACCTAATCCGCAGATTGCGCATCGCACTTCGCCCACCAACATTGGGCTCTACTTGCTTTCAATTGCCAGTGCGCGGGAACTTGGCTGGCTGGGCTTGGCTGATGCAGTGGAGAAACTGGAAGCGACATCAGCGGCAATGAAACGCCTCGAGACCTTTAAGGGGCATTTGTACAATTGGTATGACACTACGGATTTGCGCCCGCTTGAACCAAAATATATTTCCACTGTCGACAGTGGAAATTTGGCAGGACACCTGATTGCCCTGTCGAACTATTGCGCCCATTGGCTGGTTCAGCCTCCTGATACCAATAGTTCTTTAGATGGCATTGGCGATGTGCTTGATATTCTGGTCGAGGACTTGAGTGCCATACCCGATGATCGGCGCGCTTTGCGTCCTGTTCGCAAGCGGCTTCTCCGACAAATCGAAGACTTGCGCGCCTCATTGAAGCTGGGAGCGAAAGCACCTGAAACAGTTTTGTTGCGCATGGTGGAATTTGGTCTGCAAGCCGCCAACATTCATGCCACTGTATTGACGATCGATGCCGATGTGAAGTCGGGTCAGACTTCAAATCTGTTGCAGTGGACAAACATATTGCGGTCTACAATAGAAGGCCATTTCCGTGATGTATCTGTAGAGCACGCTGTGCTGAAAAAGCGCTTGCTGGTCCTCGTCGCTGATGCAAGACAAAGCGCTCTTGCCATGGAATTTGGCTTTTTGTTTGATCCGAAGAGATTGCTGCTGTCCATTGGCTACCGCGTGCCTGAGTCGATGCGTGATGAGAGCTGCTATGATCTCCTCGCATCAGAAGCACGATTGGGCAGCTATTTTGCGATTGCAAAGGGTGATCTTCGCACCCGTCATTGGTTCCGTCTGGGACGCGCCGTCACCGCAGTGAGAGGTGGCGCCGCACTCATTTCATGGTCGGGCTCAATGTTTGAATATCTCATGCCGTCGCTGGTCATGCGTGCACCCAGTGCCGGTCTGCTTGATCAGACAGCACATTTGATTGTTGAGCGGCAGATTTCTTACGGAAACGAACTGGGAATACCCTGGGGCATTTCCGAATCCGCATTCAACGCCAGAGATATCGAGTTCACATACCAGTATTCGAACTTCGGCGTGCCGGGTCTTGGTCTCAAGCGCGGACTTTCAGGCAATACGGTGATTGCGCCCTATGCGACGGGTTTGGCGGCAATGGTTTCGCCGCGTGAAGCTGCCCAGAATTATTTGCGATTGCAGCGAGAAGGTGCGCGGGGAGATTACGGTTTCTATGAAGCGCTTGACTACACGCCGTCGCGTTTGCGCAAAGGTCAAACCGTTGCTATTGTGCAAGCGTATTTCGCACACCATCAGGGCATGACCATCGTTGCCATTTTCAATGCCATCAAAAATGGTGACATGCGCGAGCGCTTTCATGCTGAGCCGATGATCCGGGCGACTGAACTTCTGCTGCAAGAGCGTGCCACACGGAATGTTCCAATCACACATGCGCGCAGTGAGGCGAGCACTGAAGTTGCAGCGATCCGCGAAGATACTACGCCCACCTCGCGTCATTTTGGACTTCCGGGAAATGCCGCGCCGACGACGCATCTGCTGTCCAATGGTGAATACAATGTGATGTTGACGACAGCTGGGAGCGGTTACAGCACCTGGAAGGGAATTGCCATTTCAAGGTGGCGCGAAGACAGTGTCCGAGACTGCTGGGGCTCCTATTTTTATCTGCGGGATGTCAAAGCTGGAAAACTCTGGTCAGCGGGTCACATGCCGGTGGCAACTGTTGCTGACAGTTATGCTGTGACCTTTGCGGAAGACAAAGCCGACTTCATGCGCAAAGACGGTAACATCGTCACAGCAATGGAATGTGTGGTTTCACCGGAGGACAATGCAGAGGCAAGACGCATCACCATTTCCAATACGGGACTGTCCGCGCGTGACATTGAACTCACGTCTTATATGGAATTGGCGCTGGCCAATCAGGCCGCAGACACGGCTCATCCAGCATTCTCGAAAATGTTCGTCGAAACAGACTTCGTCGCAGAACACCAGGCACTCCTCGCCACCCGCAGGCGACGGGCTTCTGATGAGAAAGAAATTTGGGTTGCCCAGTTCATGTTGTTCCAGGGGATGACACTTGGTGACCTCGTTTATGAAACAGATCGCGCACGCTTTATCGGCATTGGCAACAATCAGCAGTCACCCGCTGCAACACGCAGTGCTGCAGAACTGTCCAACAGCGTGGGAACTGTCCTCGATCCCGTCTTTGCGCTACGACAACGGTTGAGAATTCCTGCCGGACGTCTGGTGCGCTGCACGTTGTGGACAGTTGTAGCAGAAACACGTGAAGCGGTGCTTGATTTGGTTGATCGACACCGCCAACCCATGGCCTATGACAGAGCCATCATGTTGGCGTGGACGCAGGCACAAATTCAGCTGCGTCATCTGTCGATAAATGCCGAGACGGCCAATCACTATCAAACGCTGGCAGCTCATCTCATTCATGCCAACCCGACATTCCGGCCATCTTCTGCCGTCTTGGAACAGAACATGGGATCACAGTCGGCATTGTGGCCCCAGGGCATATCAGGTGACAGACCCATTCTTATGGTTCGCATAGATGCCCTTGAAGATATCGAGCTTGTGCATCAGGCGTTGCAGGCTTTCGAGTATTGGAAGACCAAGGGGTTGTTGGTCGATCTGGTTGTCTTGAACGACCGCATGTCATCTTATGTGCAGGACTTGCAGAACGACATTGAAGCCTTGGTGCGAAAAATTGGTGTTGCACCTGACACCGGCAAAATTCATCTCTTGAGAGCTGATCTTGTGTCACCGGAAACACTGCGCGTCTTGCCAGCCATTGCGCGGGTTGTACTCTACGGGCGACGCGGCGATCTGGCCGACCAGCTCAAAAGAATGCGGCTGGATGAAACCCTAACCCACACTGATTTGATTGTAGAACCGAAATCAGCAACGCCTGCGATAAAAACCAGCCACCTCGAATTCTTCAACGGCTTTGGTGGTTTTGATGCAAACGGGCGTGAATATGTTGTGGTGCTTGGCCGTGACAAAGCCCCGCCCGCACCTTGGATCAACGTCGTCGCGAATGAATCCTTCGGCTTCCTGAGCAGTGCTGATGGCGGGGGTTACACGTGGTTTGGAAACTCCCGTGAAAATCAGATCACCCCATGGAGCAATGATGCCGTCGTCAATCGACAAGGCGAAGTCATCTACATTCGGGATGAGGCCGATGGCGTTCTGATGTCGCCTACACTCTCGCCGATGCGCTCCGGTCAAGGCACTCATGTGGCGCGGCATGGGTTTGGCTACACAGTCCATGAACGCAATGTTCACAACATCCGCATGGAACTTTTGCAATTGGTGCCGCTGTCAGATTCCATCAAACTGTCGCGCCTGAAATTGACCAATGAGGGGCAAACCACGCGTAGCCTTTCGATTACCACCTATGTGGAATGGCTGCTGGGGGCTTCGAATGGCAACACCGCACCCTTTATCACAACGGCAATCGACGCGGCGTCAGGCGCTTTGCTGGCGCGCAATCCGTGGAAGATAAATGACAACGGTCAAGTGGCTTTCCTTGACATGGGTGGCCTACAGTCGAGCTGGACCGGAGATCGCCGTGCGTTTCTGGGCACTTATGGTGGCTTGGCAGCACCATTGGCACTTTCCAGCAGCGCTCCGTTGTCGAACCGCGTTGGCGCAGGGCTTGATGCCTGCTCAGCTCTGCAAAGCCGCATTGTGCTCGCCCCCGGTGAAACACGCGAAGTCGTCATGTCACTCGGCGTTGCAAATTCGTTGAGCGAGGTGCAAGCTCTCATTGCACGTTACCGCGAGGTGTCAGTTGATGAAGTGCTGGCCGGCGTCACAGAACATTGGAATGCTGTGCTGAACAAAGTGCAAGTCAAAACGCCGGATCGATCATTTGATATCCTGTTGAATGGTTGGATGCTTTATCAAACACTGGCCTGCCGCATGTGGGCCCGCTCCGGATTCTATCAGGCCAGTGGGGCCTATGGTTTTCGTGATCAATTGCAGGATTCAATGGCGCTGTTGACGACAACGCCTGCCATTGCACGCCAGCACATTTTGCGGGCAGCCGCGCGGCAGTTTGTCGAAGGAGATTTTCAACATTGGTGGCTTCCAGCCTCGGGCATGGGGGTTCGTACGCGGATTTCAGATGATAACGTGTGGCTGGCGCATTGTGTTGCACACTACGTCAAAGTGACAGGAGACGTTTCTGTGCTTGGCGAGACTGTGCCGTTTCTCGAAGGGCAGATGTTGTTGCCGGGCGAACATGACGCATTCTTTCAACCCACTAAAACCGAGGCGACAGCCTCGCTTTATGAGCACTGCGCACGGGCGCTCGACCTTTGCCTTGCACAAGGAGCGCATGGCCTGCCCTTGATGGGGTCGGGGGATTGGAACGATGGCATGAACCGCGTGGGTGAGGCCGGGCGTGGCGAAAGCGTTTGGTTGGGGTGGTTCCTTCTATCAACACTTCAGGATTTGGTGCCGGTGGCGATTGCGCGCGAAGACGCGGGTAGAGCAGCGCTGTGGCAGGACCGTATCATCACACTGCAAGCAGCCTTGGAATCCAATGGCTGGGACGGAAACTGGTATCGCCGCGGCTTC
>JANOVS010000171.1:0-1713 GCA_031417515.1 Hyphomicrobiales bacterium | reverse complement strand
GCTTTAGATGCTCGAAGTGGCTGGTTCTAGCTCGCATAAGCCCATGACAAACGGCCTGCCATCTTGCCCTTGGCCCGCATAGATCAACTCGTAAACGTAACTGCGACCTTGCTTGCCATGATAGACCAGCACGTATTCCATCGCCACTAGCTTATCGAGGTGCATCCGCACTTGGAAGTCGCTCCAACCAATCCACTCTCGAAACTCACGCCGCGAAAACCGATAATGCGCTCGCTCGACGACCAATCGTAGACAATTTCCCCTGACGTATTCCTCGAGCAATAGCAAGCAACGACGCGTCTGAGGCGATAGCTCATCCAACGATCGACCCAGGATCTCAGCCATTAGTCGATTGGCCATCGCAATATCCGACAGAGTGACTTCGATGGATTCGATACTCTTGCCGTCGACTTCCTCGATTTGGATGGGGCGCTGGTACTGATGCAACAGGGCAATGGCTTGGATGAGTGTTAGGTATTTCGAATGGTCGCGGCGCAATCGGGTCCGGTCGCTTGCAAATGAAAGTCGATCGGCATACGGGTTGTAGACTTTTAAGGGGCGGAGCAACCGCTGAGCATTGTGGTGTAAGTGCCGAATCTCTTCGGTCTGGCGACTGAGGGCTTGGCTGTGGCGCGTTTGAAGCAAGCGTTGTCGGGCTTGTATGGCCAGGGTCTGTTCACGTGATTCATCGACCGTTAGCACCAAGCAGCGATTGACGAGTTCTTCATCCAGTTCGAGACTGGTCGAAGTCAGAAACAACTGCACCGGGCCTTCGACATGGTAGGCCAGCATGGTCATGCGCCCATCGACCCCTTTGGCAACCGTAGCGTGCGATAATCTTCCCTCGCTTTGCAGAAGCTTTAAAGCGTAAGCGGCTTCGGCGATTCCTTGTTCCTCGCTGATGGCAAGTGTCTTGTGCCGGATTGCATGGCTCTCGAGGTAGTAGAGCGATTGGCCGGTGAGATTGCTCAGACGGAGTTGATCTTCTGGTGGCAACATGGCCAAGATCGAATCCATGAGCGTGGTCTTACCTGCCGAGCTGGAGGATTGGATCAGAATGGCAAGTGGCTGCGCAAGCTTGCGACTGACGACCGCCAGGTAGGCGGCCAGTTTATTGAATGCTTCGCCGACCATGCCGCATTGTTCCAGATCGCTAACGATTCGATCGCAGAGATTGGGATCGCGAAGCCACTCGATGGCTTGTTCCTGTTCGGACTCGGAGAGAGTGGGCGTGTTGGATTCCTGGGATTTCGAGGCTTCGATTTGGCGGTTGCGAAGATCTTCCAGTTGGAGCAGGAGCAATCCAATATCCTTTTTGAGGATGTCTTCCTCGAGATAGAGTTCGCTGGCTGCGGCCCGAATAAAGGAGCTTCTCGATCGCGCTTTGACGAGATCAAAGGTATCGAGATGGACCAGGTCTTGCCTGGAGGCTTGCAAGCTGACTCGCAGGCTAAGGGAGGACATGTTGCGATCAAGACCTTGGACTTTGTAATGCCGATCTCCGCGAATGAAGGTGACTTGGTGGGAAGCGACGATCAACTCAAAAGGAGGAGTGGCAACGGGTGTGATGGCTTCGGGCGTTGCGGATTGTGCAGGAGTGTCTAGCGTGACAACCGCGGCTAGTTGGCTATAGTTCATGAAGTTGGGGTCGTAAAAAAAGGGGATGCCTCGAAACTGGTGTTTTTCCCGAAGGCACCAGGAAATGGAAGGTCA
>JANOVS010000170.1:0-4530 GCA_031417515.1 Hyphomicrobiales bacterium | reverse complement strand
AAGTCCGATATGTTCTGGCGGCGGCCCGTGTCTTTAACTTCACCAAGGCTGCGGTTGACTGCAACGTCTCGCAACCCGCCTTGACCAAAGCCATCAAGACACTTGAGGCCGAACTGGGCGCTCCGCTGTTTCACCGGGGTGGCAAGCAAATCCTGCTCAGTGATTTTGGCCGATCACTGTTGCCGCATCTCCACCACATCGTGCAGGAGGCGACAGCGACAAGAACACTGGCCGACAATTTTCGGCTGTTGAACAAGGTTCCAATCCGGCTGGGTGTCATGGCGACCGTCGGTCCGGTGCGGCTGGCGCGCTTTCTGGCCAAGTTTCAAAAGGATTTTCTGGGTGTTGAAATCGCGGTCAGTGAGGCGGGAATTGCCGAGCTGAAGAACAAACTGGAGAATGCTGAGCTCGACCTGGCCGTGATGAACATGCTGGACGGCCCGCGCGACGGATTTACCGTGCATGATCTCTACCAGGAACGTTACGTTGTAATCTTCCCGCCTGAACACCGGCTGTCCCAGCTCAATGCTGTCAAGCTTGCAGACCTTTCAGACGAACCCTATGTGGATCGCCTGTCCTGTGAAATGCGCGAGATTGTGATGGGCGTCTGCCGTGACAAGAATGTCAATCTCTATGCGCGATTTCGTTCCGAACGGGAAGACTGGGTGCAGGCCATGGTCCTTGCCCGAATCGGATTTGCTTTCATGCCCGAGTGCTCGGTGACGCTTCCCGAACTGCTGCAACGACCGCTGATCGAACCTGAGGTTACCCGCACCATTTCTCTTGTCAGCATGCCGGGGCGGCAATTCAGTCCGGCCACGGCCGCCATGGTGAGGGCGGCACAAAGTTTCGACTGGCCCGGATAATCTTAGAGGTGCTTGGTAACTGATCTGGCCAACTCCCCAGATTGGAGAAGCTGGATGCTGGCCAGACCGAGCCATCTGGCCATCAATTTCAATTCGTCGGCAAGGGCCGCTGCAATTTCATGGTAGTCTACACCGTCTTCCTTGTGGGCGCTGTTAACCAGCAGGGTTCCGGTTGCCCGGTCGGCCTTCAGGCACAGACGGCCAACCAGTTTTTCACCATGCAGGAACGGCAAGACGTAATAGCCAAATTTCCGTTTGTCTTGAGGGGTATAAAGTTCAATCCTGTAGTGAAAATTGAACAGTCTCTCCGCCCGGTCGCGGTTCCAGACAAGTGGATCGAAAGGCGAGAGAAGGCTGGTGCCACCAGCCTTGCGCGGCAGTTTTGCCTCCCGGTGGATGTAGGCTGGCTTCTTCCAACCCTCCACGACAACGGGCAAAAGTATTCCTGCTTCCATGGCCAGGGCCACGGCTGTTTTCCCATCAGCGATGGACAAGCGGAAGTAATCGCGCAAATCGAGTTCAGTCGCAATGCCCAACGACCTGGCGGCGCGTTCAATCAAGGCAATGTGGGCGTCGATTTCGTTGGGGGTGGGTAAGGCCAGGATTTCCGGCGGGATGACTTTTTCGGGAATTTCGTAGAGTCGCTCAAAACCCTGGCGTGATGATGTGGTGAGAAGTCCGTGGTCAAACAGGCATTCAGCGGCCAGCTTGCCCTTGCTCCAGCCCCACCAACCGCCTGCCGATTTGCCGGAACCCGGAATTTCGCTGGCGCGAGTCGGGCCATTTTTGTCGATGAATTTGAGGGTTTGTTTGAGGAAGGTTTTTTCATCGGCGGCAAACTTGTTCATGTGGGCATAGGTGCCATCGCCATTGCGGGCCCGCTGCATGCGCCAACGCATCAGGGGGTGAAGATCGAGAGGCACAAGGCTGGCTTCGTGGGCCCAACATTCGAAGACATGACGTCCTGTGGAGGCAAGGGTTCGAGAATCAAGAACGGCACGGTCATAGTTGCCTAGCCTGGCGTAGAGGGGCAGATAGTGGGAGCGAACCAGCACATTGACGCTGTCGATCTGCAGCAACTGCATCTGGTTGATGGTGCTGGCGATTTTGGACCAATTGGCTTTTTTGCTGCGGTCTTGCATCGCAAAGCCCTGGGCATGAAGCGCCATGCGGCGCGCTTCATCGAGACTTAGACTGGATTTCACGCGGCGGCTTCGTGAAATTCGGCAGCTGTTGGATTGGCGTGGCCAAAACCCAGTACCTTCGAATGTTGGTAAAGTGTTGAACAATAGGGGCAGATGATTTCATCTGCCGTGCCCATGTCGAGGAAAACATGGGGGTGGTCAAAGGGTGGCGTTGCGCCGATGCACATGAATTCCCTTGCCCCGATTTCAATTTTGGCAAGGCCCATGGAATTTTGAAAATGCGGGGTTGCGCCGGTTGCCATTTGTTATCCTCGTAAAGCTTGTTTCGCGACCAGCAAATAGCATAACTAGGCGATGATGCAAAAATTCAATTCGGCTGGTGTTGAAATTTCATTTGTCGACGAAGGGGCGGGGTCGCCTGTGTTGTTGATCCATGGCTTTGCCTCAAACCACCGGGTGAACTGGGTGGGCACAGGCTGGACGAAGTTTTTGCTGGAAGCCGGATATCGGGTTATCGCCCTGGACAATCGCGGCCATGGCGAAAGTGAGAAGCTCTATGACCCCAATCGCTATTCAGCATCGATCATGGCGGATGATGCGGCGCGTTTGATTGAGCATCTGGGATTGGGGCAGGTGGCCGTCATGGGTTATTCCATGGGGGCGCGGATTGCTGCATTTCTCACCATGCAACGGCCTGAACTGGTTTCGCGAGCAGTCTATGCCGGATTGGCTGAGCGCATGGTGACGGGTGTGGCAGGGTCAGATGAAATTGCCCTGGGTTTGGAAGCAGCAACAACGCAAGATGTGACCGACCCCGGCGCCCGCGCCTTCCGCATTTTTGCCGAACAAACCAAAAGCGATCGTTTGGCCTTGGCCGCCTGCATCCGATCATCGCGGGTGAAAATCAAGGCCGAAGCATTTGCCGCCATTCATGTGCCCGTGCTGGTGGTGGCGGGAGAGGTTGATGATGTGGCAGGTGGTGTTCAACCCCTCGTCGATTTGATTCCGGGTGCCAAAGGCGTGGTACTGCCGGGGCGCAACCACATGAATGCCGTGGGCGACAAGGTGTATAAACAGGCGGTGTTGGAGTTTTTTCAACCTCACTCACACACGAAATAGCCCCTTGATCATCGTTGCACTATGGCCGGGAAAAACCGATGCAATATTATCGCCGGCACCGTGTTGCTGCAGCACCGTTGCCAGCACGTTGCGGAAATCGGTGGTTACGGCAAGGTCCATGCCTTGGTCCAGTTGCTCGGTGGCGAGGCCGGGCCAGGTGCCGTAGTTCTGGCCGCCATTTACGCCTTCTCCCAACACCATCATCACGCCACCGTGGCCATGATCAGTTCCGCCGCTTTCATTGGCTTTGATGCGACGGCCGAATTCGCTCATGACGACAATGGTTGTCGGGCGGCCAATGGCATCGAGATGATCAATAAAGGCCTGCAGACTGGCGGCGAGCGTTGCCACTTGCGGGCCAAAGCGGCCCTGTTGATTGTCATGGGTGTCCCAGCCGTCAAGGTCAGTAGTGGCCAGATGAATATCAGGATTGACCCGCATCATTTCGGCGAGAAAGCGCAGCTTGTTGCCGAAATCATGGTCGGGGTAGGCAATGCCGGGTGGCGTATCGCGCAGCATGGGGTCGTTGTTTTGTTTGCGTTCGAGCTTGGCCGCCAATTGCCCCGTGGCTTCGATGGCCTGACGGCTGGCGCGATCCAAGCTTGAGTCGCCCGCATGCATTTGCAAAAGCAATTCGCGAATGGAACTTGATGGCATCCAGTCGACATCCCAGACATCGCTGATCGGCAGCGCGGTTTCGCACAGCGACAGGGATTGCGGCATGGCACCGCCGAGGCAGAGTGTTGAACCCGGTGAGGCATTGCCAAGGCCGCGCACCAACCTTGTCAACCAACCTTCACGGGGTAAACTACCAGTATCGGTGCTGACACCCCGTTCCATCAAATCCATGGCCTGGAAATGGCTGCGGGTGGCGTTGTTGAGGCCTGCTGCTGGAATCAGGGCGAGCTGGCCCTTTGACCAGAGCTGATGCAGGGGTTTGGCCATGGGGTTGAGCAGCAGTTCTGTTTTTCCGGACATGCCGACGGAAAGGCCGCGATCAATGCCTGTCGCGGCAACGCGCAAGGCAGCGGGTCGTGACGCCAAGTAAGCTGGATCATCGACGGGGGCCAGCAGGTTGAGCGAGTCCATGCCACCGCGCAGGAAGACCACGACGAGGGATCTATCCACGGGTGTTGCAGCTTGGGCCCAACGGACAGAATATTGCGGCAAGGCGGCAATGGCAGCGGCGGAGAGGAAATGGCGACGGTTGATCATCATGGGTTACACCGCTTGGTAGTCAGGAGAGGCTGTGAGGGTGGCGAGAGCTTGCGCATTGAACCAGCGCTCACTTTCGGCAAAGCGAATGGGCCGGGGATCAGTGCCATATTCCTTGGTCAACAGGCCTGCGAGGCGCTGACGGTTCATGTCATCAAGCCCCACGTTGGCTGTCCATTCAGCGG
>JANOVS010000169.1:0-16629 GCA_031417515.1 Hyphomicrobiales bacterium | reverse complement strand
GCCATTGCCGTGACGGGGCAGGGCGACGGCATGTGGCTGGTGGACAAGGCGGGCGAACCGGTGGCCCCGGCCTGGCTCTGGCTGGATGCACGGTCGGCCAGCATCGTCGAAGAGTTTACGGCTCTTGCGGCCTATGATGACCACTATCGGCGCACCGGTACAGGCGTCAATGTTTGCCAGATGAATGTGCAACTGGCGTGGATGCAACGCCACCGGCCAGAGGTGTTGGCACGGGCAACGACAGGGTTTCATTGCAAGGACTGGCTCTATTTCAAACTGTGTGGAAACCGGGCCTCGGACCCCTCGGAAGCCAATTTCACGTTTGGTAACTATCGATCGCGGACTTACAAAGCCGATATTCTGGACGTGCTTGGGGCGGGCGATGCCAAGCGATTGTTGCCGCCCATTGTCGATGGCACGGTGACGAGCGGTGCGCTGACGACAGAAGCAGCGGCACTTACGGGCCTGCGGGCTGGAACACCCATTTGCCTCGGCTATGTGGATGTTCTTTGCACGGGATTGGGCGGCGGTTTGTTTGATCCCTCGGGACAAACGGGCTGTACCATTGTCGGGTCCACAGGCATGCACATGCGGCTTCAGACCAAGGCCGCCGACGTCAAGTTGAATGCCGAACGAACAGGTTACACCATGGTTTTTCCGGCCCCCGGCATGGTGGCGCAAATCCAGTCTAACATGGCTTCCACACTGAACATCGATTGGCTGCTGGATGTGGCGCGTGGAATTCTAAAAGACCAAGGCGTTGAAAAATCCCGCCGTGACTTGCTTGACGGCATGGATGAAAAACTGCTGGCCCGTGAGCCTGCCAAAATCATGTACCACCCCTATATTTCGAAAGCTGGGGAACGTGGTCCTTTCATGGAACCTGCGGCTCGCGCCATGTTCAACGGCCTCGATACCACGACTGACTATCATGACATGATGCGCAGTGTTTTCGAAGGTCTGGCGTTTGCGGCCCGCGATTGTTATTTGGCCATGGGCCCTATCCCGAAAGAAATCCGCATCACCGGCGGTGCTGCCCGTTCCAGAGCCCTGCGGGCGATTTTGGCCAGTGTGCTCAAGTCAAGAATTCGGAGTGTCTCGCGCGATGAGGCAGGTGCTGCCGGGGCTGCCATGATTGCAGCGGTGCAACAGAAAATCTTTCCTGATATGACCGCTTGCGCCAACATCTGGGTTGAGCCACACCTCGGCCCTGCAACAGAACCGGACCCGCACATGACCGCTACCTACGACGCCAAATTCCCGATTTATCTCGCAGCCCGCAAGGCCATGCGATCGGTTTGGCGCGGATTGCGCGGTGCCAGATGAGCCGCCGAATTGCTGTCATCGGGGATCGCTTCATGCTCTCACGCCTGTTCGAAGACGCGCTGCGCGAGCGTTGCAAAAACTTTGCCTTGAGCATTGCAAGCCATGATCTGCCGTGGCCCGACGAAGCCATGGAGCACGGCTATGCCGTTGAAGGCATGGATGGCCTGAAGGAGTATATGGGCAGTGCTGATGAGGTTGTTGCGCTGGCGGGTGATGCAGAAATTCTCGTCACCCAACTGGCCCCGCTTTCCGCTGGCATCATGGACCGCTTGCCAGAGCTGAAATTTGTTGCTGTATCGCGCGGCGGTCCCGTCAACATCGACATGAAAGCTGCCCGTGAACGTGGTATTACCGTGGTCAATACACCGGGCCGCAATGCCTCTGCCGTCGCTGAGTTCACCATTGGGGCCATTCTCGCAGAGACACGCAATATTACCAGAGGCCATGATGCTCTTCGTCGGGGGGAGTATCGCGGCGACTTGTACCGGGCCGATGTGACGGGCCGCGAACTTTCAGAAATGACGGTTGGTCTCATCGGCTACGGCCAAGTGGGGCGACGGGTTGTCAAGCTGCTCAAGGCATTTGGCTGTCGCATTCTGGTCAGCGACCCCTATGTGCAGTTGACAGCAGAAGACTTGCGCGATGGTGTTGTGCAAACCTCATTCGAAACTGTTCTCGCCAAAGCAGATGTGATCTCGCTGCACGCCCGCGTCACGGCGGAAACAACCAAGATGATCAATGAAGACACCTTGCGCAAGATGAAGCCCGACGCCACGTTGGTCAACACGGCTCGTGGTCCCCTGGTTGACTATGATGCACTTTACAGCGTGTTGGCTTCAGGCCATCTGCGCGGTGCCATGCTGGAGACCTTTGCCATTGAACCGGTGCCCTCTGATTGGCCGCTGCTGCAATTGCCCAATGTAACGCTGACACCGCATATCGCGGGAGCTTCGGTTCGCACCGTCACCTATGCGGCAGGACTTGCAGCAGAAGAGGTGCGACGTTTTCTGGCGGGAGAGCCTGCGCAAAACCTGTGCTAGGTGTGGCTCGGTATGGACTCTGCTTTTGATCTTGTGGTATTTGATTGCGACGGCGTTCTGGTCGACAGCGAAATGTTGAGTGCCGGCGTCTTGATGGGCATGATGGAAGAGATCGGCCTGCCGATCACTGACGCGATTTTCCGGGAGGATTTTCTGGGCCGCAGTTTTGCAAACGCGGCGAACCGGGTTTCCAAACGATTTGGCCGCAACATTCCCGATGATTTTCAAATGCGCTACCGGGACCGATTGTTGTTGCGGATCGAAAAACATCTCGAGGTGATGCCTGGGATTGAGGCCGTGCTCAATTCACTCAAGGTGCCGATTTGTCTGGCGACCAGCAGCAGCCCGCAGCGACTCGGCACTTCCCTGCTGAAAACCAAACTCTCGCAGTATTTTGAAGGGCGCTGCTTTACGGCTTCACAAGTGCAGCACGGAAAGCCGGCACCAGATTTGTTTCTGCTGGCCATGCAGGCCATGGGTGTCAAACCTGAACGCAGCCTGATTATTGAAGACAGCGAAATGGGTGTGCGGGCCGGCCTTGCTGCCGGCTCTACGGTTTGGCAGTTTGCTGGCGGCTCCCATGTCAAGGCGGGTTACCAGTTGTCTGCCGGGCTGTCGCCGCACCGGATGATTGCCGACGCAAAGACGCTACATTCAGCATTGCAGGAAATTGGCCTTTGCGGAAGAGATAATGATCGCTAGGTTTGCCCACGAGGGCAGGAAACACTTGTGCGCAAACCAGAACCGGACAACGAAAAACTTGATGAGGCCGCAAGGGCTGGCTGGCTTTACTATATCGCCGGAAACACGCAGGATGAAATTGCCCGCAAGCTTGGTGTGTCACGCCAAACTGCCCAAAGGCTTGTTTCGCTTGCCGTAACCCTGCGCTTGATCAAAGTCCGCTTTGATCATCCACTCGGTCGTTGTCTGGAATTGTCTGACCGTTTGAAAAGCACTTTTGGTCTTGAAAGTTGTGAGGTTGTGCCGAGTGATCCCACGTCAACCTCAGAGACCTTGGGAATTGTTGAAGCTGCGGCAACTGAAATGGAACGCTATCTGGTTTCACAGCATCCCGTAATTTTGGCGCTTGGCACGGGACGTACGTTGCGGGCGGTGGCGGAACAGATCAGTCCGATGGATTGCCCGCAACACAAAATCGTTTCACTGGTTGGAAATATAGCGCCGGATGGCTCGGCTACAGTGTTTGATGTGGCGAGCCGCGTGGGCGATCGTGTGGGGGCTCCGCATTATCCCATGCCATTTCCCGTGATTGCAGCCACCGTGCACGAGAAAAACCTGCTGGTCACACAAAAATCGCTGCGCAATGTAAGGGATCTGGCTGCACTCGCTGATGTGACTTTTGTTGGTATTGGTACCATGGACGACAAATCTGCCTTGCTGCGCGATGGATTTGTAAGGCCTGATGAATTGCGGGCCATGGTGCGGCTGGGGGCTGTGGGCGAAATCATCGGCTGGAGTTTCGATGTTGAAGGAAGGCTCCTGGAGGGCATGATCAACGACCGGGTTTTGGGTGTTCCTCTGGAAGTACCCGCCAAACGCCGGGTCATTGGGGTTGCCATGGCACCGGGCCGTTACAGGGCGATTCTGGGAGCCTTGCGCGGGAAATTGATCAACAGCCTGATCACGAGCGAAGCTATGTCTGAGCAATTGCTTAGTAAATGAGCATTTGCATATAACTGTTTAAAGCAATTTGTTACAACTTGTTACCGCAATTGCTCACAGACAATTTTGCAATGCAGCGACGAATGTAACTTGACTCTTGGGGCCATCAGATGTGACTTCCTCTCGCATCGTGGGCAAAAGCCCATGCGATCTCTTGGGAGGATTTGAATGAAGAAAATAGTAACGGGTGTTTTGGGTGCATTTGCCCTTGCCGCACTTTCCACGACAGCACTTGCTGAAACCACATTGACCATCGCCACCGTCAACAACGGCGACATGATCCGCATGCAGGGTCTGACGGATGATTTCACATCCAAGTTCCCTGACATCAAATTGAACTGGGTTACGCTGGAAGAAAACGATCTGCGTCAAAAAGTGACGACCGACATTTCGACCAAGGGCGGCCAGTACGACGTTATCACCATCGGCATGTATGAAACACCAATCTGGGGCAAAAAGGGCTGGCTCGTTGAACTGCAGGGTCTTGATGATCCAGCAGACATTTTGCCAGCTGTTTCGGGTGGCCTGTCTTATGAAGGCAAGCTCTACTCTGCACCATTCTACGGTGAATCATCATTCGTCATGTACCGCAAGGACCTGATGGCCAAGGCTGGTCTCACCATGCCAGACGCGCCAACCTGGGACTTCCTGATCGACGCTGCCGCCAAGATGACGGACCGCGCCAATGGCGTGAACGGCATCTGCCTGCGCGGCAAAGCCGGCTGGGGCGAGAACATGGCCTTCATTACCGCCATGTCCAACTCCTTCGGTGCCCGTTGGTTCGACGAAAGCTGGAAGCCACAGTTTGATTCAGCTGAATGGAAAGACACGCTCACCACCTATCTCAAAGTGATGAAGGACTCCGGTCCTGAAGGCGCGAGCGGAAACGGTTTCTCGGAAAACCTGGCACTGTTCCAATCCGGCAAATGCGGCATGTGGTCTGACGCCACGGCTGCTGGTTCCTTCGTCATCGATCCGAAGGCATCATCGATTGCTGCTGAAGTCGGCTTCACGCTGGCGCCTGACAAGGGCCTTGGCAAGCGCGCTAACTGGCTCTGGGCATGGGCTCTTGGTATCCCTGCTGGTTCGCAGAAGGTAGATGCCGCTCAGAAGTTCATCGGCTGGGCAACCTCGAAGGCCTATGGCGATCTTGTGGCTTCGAAAGAAGGCTGGGCTGCTGTTCCTCCAGGCACACGCACCTCGCTCTACAACAACCCAAAGTACCTCGAAGTGCCGTTCGCAAAAATGACACTTGAGTCAATGAACGCTGCTGACCCAACGAAGCCGACTGTAAAGCCGGTTCCATATGTGGGCGTGCAGTTTGTGGCCATTCCTGAATTTGCAGGCATTGCAACCAAGGTTGGTGAACTGTTCTCTGCCGCTTTGGCTGGCCAAATGACGGCCGATGAAGCCCTTGCCCAGGCTCAGACCTACACGACGGATGAAATGACCAAGGCTGGTTACATCAAGTAAACGTCCTCCCGAGGCCCTCCCCGGTATAAGAGCGGGGAGGGCTTTTTTCGTCTCTCTCGCAGATGTGGATAAAAGCCACTTGTGCAAGACAGATGTTTTATGCCACGCGTCACATAAGGTAACTCACTGCTCTAAATCCAAACCCGGTGGAGTTCCCTCCCCACAAGGGGGAGGGGGAAGAGTGGGTTAATTCATATGACTGTTGGTTTTTGTGTGTGCAGGCTTGGAAATCGACTATGGCAACGCGGCAAGCTCAGAGATTGGCAAGACTGGCGCTCGCGCCGTCGATTGGTGCGCTCTCCATGCTCGCTTTCGTACCGCTTGCCCTGGTCTTCTATTTCGCCTTCCTGCGCTATAGTTTGCAAGACCCTGAGAACCTGCGCTGGTTCGGCTGGAACAATTTCTACTACTTCTTGAAAGACCCCTATTTCGTGAAGAACCTCATCAACACCTTGCTGTTGGTCGGAGGAGTTATCGTCACGACTGTGGTAGGCGGCATTGGGCTCGCCATTCTTTTCGACCAGCCCTTCTGGGGTCGGGGCATTGCCCGCGTGCTGATGATCTCGCCCTTCTTCATTCTGCCCACCGTCTCAGCCATGGTGTGGAAGAACCTGATCATGCATCCGCAATTTGGTTTGTTCTCTGAAATCCAGAAATGGTTTGGCGTCATCCAGCCGTTCCGATGGTTCGAACAGGCACCACTCTTTTCAGTCGGACTCATCGTGGCGTGGCAATGGTTGCCCTTCGCCGCACTGATTTTGCTGACGGCCATGCAATCACTCGATTCAGAACAGAGTGATGCAGCTTCCATGGACGGTGCGAAGTCGTGGAACTTTTTCTGGCACATCATCTTGCCGCACTTGGCGCGCCCCATCACCGTTGTGGTGCTGATCCAGACGATTTTCATCATGAACACTTTTGCGGAAATCAAGGTGACGTCGGTCGGTGGTTTTGCCGGCAACCTCACCTATCTGGTGTTCTCGCGGTTGCAGAACGACAATGACGTCGGCGCCGCTGCGGCTGGCGGCGTGATTGCCGTCATCCTCGCCAACCTCGTTTCCATCTTCCTCGTGCGCCTGATGGGCAAGAACCTGGAGAATTGACGATGGCCAAGAAAATCTCCCGTCGCCGCACCATCGTCCTTGGCACACTCGCATGGGGCATTGGTCTTATCATGTTCTTCCCCATCCTGTGGACGGCGCTGGCTTCTTTCAAGTCTGAAGCTGATGCCTATGCCATGCCGCAGACACTCTTCGTCTCGGATTGGACGGCTGAGAACTTTGCCGAAGTGCAGCGTCGCTCTGACTATGTCAGATATTTGAGCAACACGCTCATCATCGCGGCGGGTTCAACTTTGCTGGGTCTCATCTTCGCGGTTCCCGCCGCATGGTCGATGGCCTTTGCGCCACGGGGCGAAGCCGCAGGCAAGCTCAATGGCTTTACCTGGCTAGGCATCATTCTCGGCTCCATCGCATTGGCCTTTGCGATTCTTTATGCCAATGGCTGGGTCGTCACCAATCCAATATTTGGCCTTGCCATGTTGTTGCTGGTTTTCATTCCGGCCACAGCCTGGGTGTTCACGCGCAACACCAAGGATTCCCTGCTTTGGATTCTCAGCGTCAAAATGATGCCGCCCGCTGGTGCCCTCATTCCCATCTTCTTGATCTTTGGCCGCAGCGGTCTGGTTTTCGACAACTGGGGCGAAGGCTGGGACTGGCGTGAATACAATATCTTCGACAGTTTCTGGGGCATGATCCCGCTGATGATGCTGATCAACCTGCCGATCATGATCTGGATGCTCTACACCTACTTCAAGGAAATTCCGGGCGAAATCCTGGAAGCTGCCCGCATGGATGGGGCTGGCCTGTGGGACGAGCTGGTGCGTGTGCTCACACCCATGGCCGTGCCCGGCATTGCCTCCACCTGCCTGTTGAGTCTCATCCTCGCCTGGAATGAAACCTTCTGGACCTTAAGCCTCACCACGAAATATGCGGCGTCCCTTGGCTTCCTGATTTCGGAATACTCAAATCCGCAGGGCCAGTTCTGGGCCAAGCTGTCAGCGGCCTCGATCATGGCCATCACCCCCATCCTGATCATCGGCTGGTTCTCGCAACGCCAGCTGGTGCGTGGCCTTACATTCGGAGCGGTCAAGTAATGTCGCATATTTCCCTAAAGCAAGTCCGCAAGGTTTTTGGCGACTCCGTTATCATTCCGGGCGCTGACCTTGATATCAACAAGGGCGAATTCGTGGTGTTTGTCGGACCCTCAGGTTGTGGCAAGTCAACGCTGCTGCGCATGATCGCAGGGCTCGAAGACACCACATCTGGCCAAATCATTATCGATGGCAAGGACGTGTCGGACGTCGGCCCATCGGAGCGCGGCCTTGCCATGGTGTTCCAGTCCTATGCGCTTTATCCGCATATGTCGGTGCGCAAGAACATCGGCTTTCCCCTGCAAATGGCCAAGCTGCCGCCAGCTGAAATCGATGCCAAGGTGCAAGAGGCCGCGAGAACCCTCAATCTCACGGAATACCTCGACCGCAAACCGGGCCAACTCTCCGGCGGCCAGCGCCAGCGCGTTGCCATCGGTCGTGCCATCGTCCGCAATCCCAAGGCCTTTCTGTTCGACGAGCCTCTCTCGAACCTTGACGCGGCGCTTCGCGTCAACATGCGTATCTTCATCATGCAGTTGCACAAGGATCTGGGGTCAACCAGCATTTATGTGACACACGACCAGGTGGAAGCCATGACCATGGCGGATCGCATCGTGGTGTTGAACAGAGGTGTGATCGAGCAGGTGGGCACACCGCTTGAACTTTACAACAAACCGAATTCACTTTTTGTGGCAGGCTTCATCGGCTCGCCCAAGATGAATTTGATCGAAGGCAATACAATAGGCGTGCGCCCCGATCATATTCTGTTGTCGGACAAAAAGGGTGAGTGGTCGGGCACAGTCCGGCTGACCGAACATCTGGGGTCAGACACGTTCCTGCATGTTGATGCTGGACAGCGCGGCATGCTTACGGTGCGTGCGGCAGGTGAGAGCAAGTACGGACCCGGCGATGCCATTTGGTTGACACCGGAAAAAGGGCGGCTTCACCGCTTTAATACCGCCGGATTGGCTATTCGGTGAAATTGGTAAACTCTCTCCTGAAAATCGAGTTGAAATTGTCATGACCAAATTGTCTCTCATCAGCGTTCGAGGCTTGCGTGCTGATGTATCAACACCGACTTATGCCCGCTCTGCGCAAACCCCGGGTATCGTGCATTTTGGCGTGGGCAATTTTCATCGCGCCCATCTGGCGATCTATCTGGATGACCTGTTCAATCGGGGGCTCAATCTGGATTGGGCCATCATTGGGGCGGGTGTTTTACCATCTGATGAGATCATGCGGCAGAAATTGGCGGCACAGGATTTTCTAACTACCGTTGTCGAGCAGGATGCCCACCGGAGTTCGGCCCGTGTGACCGGGCCGATGATTGATTTCATTCCGCCCGCTGATCGTCCACGGCTTTTGAAAACACTGGCTGACCCTGCCATACGCATTGTTTCGCTGACAGTGACGGAAGGCGGCTACATGATCGATCCCGCCACTGGGAAATTTGATCCGAACCATCCAGCCTTGCAGCGCGATGCCAAAAACCCTGATGATCCCACTTCGGTGTTCGGGCTTATTCTTGCGGGTCTCAAAGCCCGAAAGGCCAGGGGACTTTTGCCCTACACCGTGATGTCTTGCGACAATCTTCCGCACAATGGTGTGGTTACCCGCAATGCCGTGGCGGGACTTGCCCGTTTGATGGACCCTGCATTGGCCGATTGGGTTTTGGCCCATGTGGCCTTTCCCAATGCCATGGTCGATCGCATCACCCCCGCCACCTCAGACCGCGAGCGCAAACTGGCCCATGAGATGTTTGATATCGAAGACAACTGGCCGGTGTTTTGTGAAGAATTCATCCAATGGGTGGTCGAGGACAAGTTCACGGCAGGCCGCCCGGATTTTGAAAAAGTCGGGGCGCAGTTTGTGGCGGATGTGACGCCTTACGAATACATGAAGATTCGCATCCTGAATGGTGGTCATGCGGTCATCGCCTATGCCGGGGGATTGCTCGATGTGCATTATGTGCATGAGGCGATGGAACACCCGGTGGTGCGTGGTTTCTTTGAAAAAGTTGAGCAGGAAGAAATCATTCCAACTGTGCTACCGGTGCCGAACACCAACATTCAGGACTATTACAAACTGATCGACCGCCGCTTCTCCAATCCGAAAATTGGCGATACGGAACGGCGCTTGTGCTTCGATGGCTCAAACCGTCAACCCAAATTCATTGTTCCCGTCATCGCTGACAATTTGGCCGCGGGTCGCGGCATTTCAGGATTGGCGCTCGAGTCGGCCTTGTGGTGCCGTTATTGCGCAGGCACCACTGACAGTGGCAAGGTCATTGAACCCAATGATCCGGTCTGGCCGCGCCTCAACGTCCTGGCGTTAGCTGCCAAAGCTGATCCCAGCCAATGGCTTGGCATGGAAGACATTTATGGCGATGTGGCGAAATCGGAAATTTTCCGCAGTGCGTTTTCGGACTGGTTGAACAGGCTGTGGGCCGATGGTGTGGAAGTTACATTAAAAGCCTACATTGCTGGCCGCATTGGCTGGTAAAACCGTCGGGGCCAATTTTCCTTAAACTAACTTGGCCTTGTTGCGGCTTTGGCATATTGCTTTGTGGACAAAGTCCAAAGGAGATTGAAAGCCATGAAAATTGCACTGGGTGCCGATAGCGCTGGAAAGCCGCTTGTTGATATCATTGAAGCCCATCTCAGGGCCAAAGGTGAGCATGTTGTTACCAACATGAGTGAAAGCGGGTTTTATGCTGACCTCTCCGGCAAGGTGGCAAATGCTGTGAAGAGTGGCGAACATGACCGCGCCATTCTGTGTTGCGGGACAGGTATTGGGGTGTGCATTTCTGCCAACAAGGTGCCCGGTGTTCGCGCGGCGCTGACCCACGATACCTATTCAGCAGGCAAAGCCGCTACGTCAAACAATGCGCAGATCATCACCATGGGCGCGCGCGTTATTGGCCCGGAATTGGCCAAGGCGATTGTTGATACATGGCTTGCTTCTGAATTCGATCCAAAGGGCGCTTCCGCTTCAAACGTCGAAGCTGTCAACAGGCTTGATGGTTCTTGCTGAGAGGCATCTGGTCAAATCCGCTGTGTTGTGGTTGAGTGTGACAGCCACAACAAAAACAAATGCGGAGGACCACCATGGCAACAAAAGCCAAGAAGGCAGTAAAGGCGAAAGCCAAAGCAAAACCCATCTCTCTCCATCCCCTGATCAACAAGGGCGTGTTCGGCAAAGCCAAAAAGAATTTCGCCGGCGGAACGCTGAGCTGCAACTGTTCCAGCAATCCCGTGGTTGTTGAAATCAAAGGCCAGACGGCCCACAATCATGCCTGTGGTTGCAGCAAATGCTGGAAGCCTGCTGGCGCTTCATTCTCCATCGTCGCGGTGGCGGGCCGCGACAATGTCAGCGTCAAGGCCAATGGCGACAAGCTGAAAGTTGTCGATAACAAAGCCACCATTCAACGCCACGCCTGTTCAGAATGCGGCACGCACATGTTTGGTCGTGTCGAAAACACCAAGCATGGTTTTTATGGACTTGATTTCATCCATACGGAACTCTCGAAGGACAAGGGCTGGTCGCCGCCGGAATTTGCGGCTTTCGTTTCTTCCATCATCGAAACGGGGGCTGATCCCGCCAGCATGAAGGCGGTGCGGGCCCGTCTCAAGAAGGTGGGGTTGCAACCCTATGATTGCCTGTCGCCACCCCTGATGGATTATCTGGCAGGCCATGCCGCCAAGCAGTCTGGGGCTGGCAAATCCTAGAAAATGTCGTGGCGCGGGCGGCTTAAAAGCTGTCTGCGCCTTTCTGTTTTTTCAATCCCGGAGAATCCATTGATGAAAACCCGCGCCGCCGTAGCTTTTGCAGCTGGCAAACCACTTGAAGTCGTTGAAGTAGATCTTGAGGGACCTCGTGCGGGTGAGGTTTTGGTTGAGATAAAGGCCACAGGTGTTTGTCATACCGACGAATTCACGATTTCAGGGGCTGATCCCGAAGGCTTGTTTCCAGCCATCATGGGCCATGAGGGGGCAGGCATTGTGCGCGAAGTGGGGGCAGGTGTTACATCACTGAAAGTCGGCGATCACGTCATCCCGCTTTATACGCCAGAGTGCCGGGAGTGTGAGTATTGCCTCAATCCCAAAACCAATCTCTGCCAGAAAATCCGCGTGACGCAAGGCAAGGGCCTGATGCCG
Source organism: Hyphomicrobiales bacterium (assembly GCA_031417515.1). Classification (GTDB taxonomy): domain Bacteria; phylum Pseudomonadota; class Alphaproteobacteria; order Rhizobiales; family Aestuariivirgaceae; genus Aestuariivirga. Next base: position 4,798 of record JANOVS010000169.1, on the reverse strand, counting down.
GATGGCACTTCGCGGTTTTCCTACAAGGGCCAGATGATCCATCACTATATGGGCTGCTCAACCTTTGCCAATCACACCGTCATGCCGGAAATCGCTTTGGCCAAGGTTCGGCAGGACGCGCCGTTCGACAAGATTTGCTATATCGGCTGTGGTGTGACGACAGGTATTGGTGCGGTGATCAATACTGCAAAAGTGGAAATCGGATCGCGGGCGATTGTGTTCGGGCTTGGCGGCATTGGCCTCAACGTCATTCAAGGCTTGCGGCTTGCCGGAGCCAGCCAGATTGTTGGCGTTGACATGAATGACGACAAGGAGGCGTGGGGCCGCAAATTCGGGATGACAGATTTTGTCAATCCGTCAAAGGTTGATGGCGATCTTGTGGCGCATCTTGTGGCGCTCACCAATGGGGGGGCTGACTATACGTTCGAATGTATCGGCAATGTGAAAGTCATGCGCATTGCGTTGGAAGCCGCCCACAAGGGGTGGGGACAATCGATCATCATTGGCGTGGCAGGTGCTGGCCAGGAAATTTCAACCCGGCCCTTCCAGTTGGTGACTGGCCGCTCGTGGCGCGGCACGGCATTCGGCGGAGCGCGGGGCCGCACCGATGTGCCGAAGATCGTGGATTGGTACATGGACGGCAAAATCGAAATCGATCCGATGATCACCCATACGCTGCCGCTGGAGCGCATCAACGAAGCGTTTGACTTGATGCATGAGGGCAAAAGTATCCGGAGTGTTGTGATTTTCTGATGCCATATGCAAAGTTGTTACATCCTGAACGCCATCAGATTCATAATATTGGATGGTTGCGTGCTGCGGTATTGGGGGCCAATGACGGAATCGTTTCCACGGCAAGTCTGATCGTGGGCGTGGCAGCAGCGAGTGCCAATTCGGCTGCAATCCTGACAGCAGGTGTGGCAGGTCTTGTCGCAGGTGCCATGTCCATGGCGGCAGGGGAATATGTTTCTGTCAGTACGCAGTCGGATACGGAACAAGCTGACCTTGCGCGTGAACGCAAGGAGCTGGTTGAAGACCCTGATGGTGAACTGGCGGAACTTGCTGGCATCTATGTAAAACGCGGTGTTGACCCCAAACTGGCTGAGGAGATTGCGCGGCAAATGATGGCCAGGGATGCGCTTGGCACGCATGCCCGCGATGAGCTTGGCATATCAGCTTTCACCACTGCGCGGCCGATTCAGGCGGCGCTCACCTCGGCAGCATCTTTTGCGATTGGTGCCGCCTTCCCCCTGCTTTGTGCCGTCGTTTCTCCCCTCGACAAACTGAGCTGGATTGTCTCTATCGCATCCCTTCTGTTTCTCGCACTTTTGGGAGCAGTTGGCGCAAAGGCGGGCGGTGCTTCTATGTTGAAGGGTGCGTTGCGTGTTACATTCTGGGGTGCATTGGCCATGGCCGCAACAGCTGCCATTGGGTGGCTGTTTGGCACAAGTGTGGTCTGACGCGGTTGTGAGTTTGCTGGGCTCGTTCAGGTTCCACAAAACGTCTGTGTGACTTCTTCTTTGGGCAATGGTGCGGCTTCAAACTCGGCCATGTTTGGTTGCTCGGTGAAGGGTGTCTTGAGCAGGCTGGTCAAGGTTTCAACGCGCGTGAAATATCCGGCTTCAGCTTCGCGCAGTGCGGCTTCGACTTGATGGTTGCGGGCGATGTAGATGGGGTTTGATTGTTGCATCAGGGTGCTGTCTGGCGCTGCTCCAGCGAGGCGGGTTTTCCAGATTTCGTCAGCTGCTTGTGATGGAATGTCGCCTTGGGTGAGTTTGCGGAAGAACAGGGTGTAGTCCAGCTTCTCATCCATCAGTATACGGAGTATATTGGCGATAAATGCACCATCGTCTTCGGCCTTTTCTGTGATGCCGAATTTGTTGCGCATGCAACTTTCAAACCCATCCTCAAATTGTGGGTAGTATTTCTCCAATTCACTTCGGGCAATGGTGACGGCCTCATCTTTGTCTTTGTGCAACAGTGGCAAAAGGGCTTCGGCAAATCTTGTCAGGTTCCACAGGGCGACGGCGGGTTGCTGGTCCCAGGCGTAACGGCCATGTTGATCGATGGAGCTGAAGACTTTCTTCGGGTGGAAAGTGTCGATGAAGGCGCAGGGGCCGAAATCGATGGTTTCGCCTGAGATGGCCATGTTGTCGGTGTTCATGACGCCGTGTATGAAGCCCACGCACATCCACTTGGCAATCAGCGAGGCTTGCCTTGTGATGGCACCGCGCAACAAATCTCGCGCCGGGTTTTCTGATTCCTTGAGCGCCGGATAACTGCGGGAGATTTCATAGTCAACCAGTTGTGCCACGTGGTCTGGTCCCAAATGGGCTGCGGCGTATTGAAACGTTCCCACACGCACATGGCTGCGGGCCACGCGGGCCACAATGGCACCGGGTTCGACGCGGCGACGGTGGACATTTTCACCGGTGGCTACAACTGCCAGAGTCCGGGTGGTGGGAACACCAAGGCCTGCCATGGCTCCGCTGACAAGGTATTCACGCAACATGGGACCAAGGCCGGCATAGCCATCGCCATTGCGGGCAAAGGGTGTGGGGCCGGAGCCTTTCAATTGCAGGTCGAAGTCGCCATTGTTGGTGGTGAGGGTGGCAATCAAATGGGCCCGGCCATCGCCCATGCGGGGGTTCCAGCCGCCGAACTGATGGCCCGCATAGGCCAGTGCCACAGGTTTGAAATCTTCATAGGGCGCGTTGCCTGTGAGGGCTTGCAGGATTTCGGGCCGTTCAAAATAACCTGCCGCGAAACCCAAATCATCGGCGAGGGAATGATTTGTCATGGCATAGGTGGCCGCCGGAAAAGGGCCGGGGGTTGCTTCCTGATAGAACGGGGCTGGCAGTGTTGTTGCGAGGTTCACCGTTTCAGCCATTCCATATTGGGGTAAGGGAGCGGTTCTTTGGCTTTCAGAAAATAGTGCCTGAACATTCCAGCATAGCTCATGCGATAGCCATTGTTTTGCCGAAGCAGGGATGCACGTTCCAACTTGTAATAGGCTGGCAATTTGTACCAGGCGAGGGTTGGGCGTTCGTGATGGGCGACATGCAGATTGTTGTTGAGGAACAACAGTGACCAAAACACTGAACATTCCACAACGATGGTGCGGTGGTCAATTTTTTCGGCGGCCTGATGCTCGCAATAAGAGCGCACGAGGGCAAATGAAATGCTGGGATAGGCGATCAGCAGATAATATTTCCACATGGGCATGCCACACCATGCAACGAAACTGAGTGTGATGGCAGCGGAAATTGTGAAGAGCAGCCAAGCCTTGGCTTTGCTTCGATCACCCATGATCACATCCCACAACTCGGCTGACCAGAACCTGACGATGCCGACGGCGGGGCCGATGAGCATGCGGCCCCCCAATGTTTGATTGATGGCAAACAGCATTCGTTTCAAAGCGCTGGATGCGGCCCAATCATCAGGCAGGAGGTAGTAGGACTCCGGGTCTTTTTCGGGATCGGTGAGGTTGGCGTTGTTGTGGTGGGTAAGATGAGTTTCCTTGTAGCGCTGATAGGGCAGCCAGAAACTGGGCGTGATGAATATCAGTGCTTCGTTCAGCCAGCGCAGGCGCGTGGGGTGGCCATGCAGCACTTCATGTTGCAGGGAGGAATGCAACGTGGCGGCGTAGGTGCCAACTGGCATGATAATCCACCACGGCAAAACATTGTGAAACCAGACCAGCAGGCCCAGCACGGTGTAAACGCTGGCGATCACCGCCAGGGTGGGCCATTCGACGGGGTTGCGGGTGGGTTCGGATTTCATGATTTGCAATTTCTGTCGCAACATACAACCGATTGGGGCTAAGCTTCAATATCGTGAGAAATTTTGACGGGATGCCATGATTGCTTCACTGCCCATGTATGATTGGCCTGAGGTGCGTGACGCCACAGACAGGTTTTGGCTAACTCTGAGCCGTCGCTTGGGTGTTGATGTGTCGCTCTGGCGCGATGGCGACCATGTCCAGCCTTGGCGAGATCCCGCCATGTTGTTCAGCCAGACCTGCGGCTATCCTTTCACCCATGAATTCCGGGGAAAGCTAACTTATGTTGCCACGCCCCACTATGCCGTCGATGGCTGTGATGGCCCGCATTATTCCAGCATGGTTTTTGCACGATCATCTGCGCCGCTGGAAGACTTTCGCAAAAGTCGGGCGGCAATCAACAGTCATGATTCAATGTCGGGCATGTTGGCGCTGAAACTGGTCTTCGCACCTTTGGCAAAACAAGGAATGTTCTTTTCTGAAACGCTTTTGACCGGAGGACACATTGCATCACTTGAAGCAGTTCGCCTTGGCAAGGCTGATGTCTGTGCCATTGATGCAGTATGTGTTGCGATGGGCCGACGTTATCGGCCGGAATTGTTACAGGGTCTGGTGGAAATTGCCCGGTCGCCGCTGGTGGCGGGCCTGCCGTTTGTTACCATTGCTGGAAATGTCGAAACATTGCGGCGCGGACTGCAACGTGTATTTGATGATCCGGCGCTCTGCGAAACCAGGGCACAGTTGTTTCTGGATGGCACTTCGATTTTGAAGCAAAATCATTATGACAGGATACTACAACTGGAAACAGCCGTGGAAAATGCCGGAGGCATGCAGCTTTAGATGACGGCCATGTCGTTGCCGGGGCAGCACGCTTCGTGCAGGGCAAAGAATCCAAGTTAACGGCTGAGTTCTCCAAGGATTGAAGCGAGATAGTCTGTGTCCCATCCTGCGTGTTTTCTGCGCAGTTTAATGGATTGTTTGTCTGCGGTTGAGCGGACGAGGTTGATGGCGAAGTGC
>JANOVS010000168.1:0-39987 GCA_031417515.1 Hyphomicrobiales bacterium | reverse complement strand
AAACGGGCCGAAAGCCCCGAAATTTAACGGGCTGAATGCCCTTGTATGAATTGGGAGATATCTCGTGGCCCGTATTGCTGGCGTCAATATTCCAACCAACAAGCGCGTGGAAATTTCCTTGCGCTACATTTACGGCATTGGTCCGGTGAATGCCAAGATCATCTGTGCTGAAGTAAAAATTCCGACGGCAAAGCGCGTCAATGAGCTTTCGGATGCCGAAGTTCTGGCGATCCGCGAAATCATCGACCGTGACTACATGGTCGAAGGCGACCTTCGCCGCGAAGTTTCGATGAACATCAAGCGCCTAACCGATTTGGGCTGCTATCGTGGCATACGTCATCGCAAGGGCCTGCCGGTCCGCGGTCAGCGTACCCATACCAACGCCCGTACCCGCAAGGGTCCGGCCAAGCCGATCGCCGGCAAGAAGAAATAAGTGAGGCATTTGAACAATGGCTAAAGAAGCTGCAGGTCGCGCCAAGCGCAAAGAACGCAAAAACGTCTCGTCAGGCGTTGTGCATGTGAACTCTTCGTTCAACAACACCATGATCACCATCACCGATGTGCAAGGCAATACCATTGCCTGGGCATCGTCGGGCAAGATGGGTTTCAAGGGTTCGCGTAAAGCAACACCTTATGCCGCTCAGGTGGCAGGCGAACAAGTGGCAAAGGCTGCCATGGAACACGGCATGCGCACGGTTGAAGTGGAAGTGACGGGTCCAGGTTCTGGCCGTGAATCAGCTTTGCGTGCCCTGCAGGCCGCTGGTTTGCAAGTGACATCCATCCGCGACGTGACGCCCATTGCCCACAATGGCTGCCGTCCACCAAAGCGCCGCCGCGTCTAATGTGGCACTGGCCTCGTTGTCGATCAACGGGGTTGTTTACTGACAGATTTGTAGGGCAGGCCCAGACCTGCCGGAGGCACACGGGAATATGAACATGCAAGTCAACCAAAAAAACTGGCAAGAGCTGATCCGTCCAAACAAGATTGACATTCAACCCGGCAAAGACAAGCGCCGCGTGGCAACTGTTGTTGCAGAACCGCTGGAGCGTGGTTTTGGCACGACGCTTGGCAATGCATTGCGCCGTATTCTGCTGTCGTCGCTGCAAGGCGCTGCTGTTACATCAGTGCAAATCGATGGCGTGTTGCATGAGTTCTCATCGATTGCCGGTGTGCGCGAAGACGTGACCGACATCATTTTGAACATCAAGGAAATTGCTTTCGTGATGCATGCTGATGGCCCAAAGCGCCTGAGCTTGCGCAAGGAAGGCCCTGGCGTTGTCCGGGCTGGCGACATCCAGCAAACAGCCGACGTGCAAATCCTCAATCCAGAGCATGTGATCTGCACCCTCGACCAAGGTGCTGAAGTGCGCATGGAATTTACCATCAACAATGGCAAAGGCTATGTCTCTGCTGAAAAGAACCGCCCGGAAGATGCGCCGATTGGCTTGATCCCGGTGGACTCGATTTATTCACCGGTTCGCAAGGTTGCCTATCGCGTTGAAGCTACCCGTGAAGGTCAGGTTCTCGACTATGACAAGCTTGTCATGACTGTTGAAACCAATGGTGCGATCACGCCGGATGATGCTGTGGCTTATGCTGCGCGCATCTTGCAGGACCAGATTTCGGTGTTCATCAACTTCTCGGAACCTGTTGCCCATGTTCCAGAAGAGCACCGTTCAGAACTGCCGTTCAATGCGGCATTGCTGAAGAAGGTGGACGAACTGGAATTGTCGGTGCGTTCTGCCAACTGCCTGAAGAATGACAACATTGTCTATATCGGCGATCTGATCCAGAAGACCGAAGCGGAGATGCTGCGCACGCCAAACTTTGGCCGCAAGTCGCTCAACGAAATCAAGGAAGTGCTGGCACAGATGGGCCTGCACCTTGGCATGGAAGTGGCCAACTGGCCGCCTGAGAACATTGACGAGCTCGCCAAGAAGCTCGAGTCACATTACTGAGATTGAGTTAGGAGATAGATTATGCATCATGGATTTCGCGGTCGCCGGTTAAACCGTTCGTCAGCCCATCGCAAGTCGATGTTCGCCAACATGTCGGCTTCGCTCATCAAGCATGAGCAGATTGTTACAACCCTGCCGAAGGCGAAGGATTTGCGTCCGATCGTTGAAAAGCTGGTGACCCTTGCCAAGGTCGGCACGTTGCATGCCCGTCGTCAGGCAATTTCGCAGATCAAGGATCTTGATCAAGTGCGCAAGTTGTTTGATGTGTTGGCGGCTCGCTACAAGGACCGCAAAGGTGGCTACATCCGCATCATGAAAGCGGGTTTCCGCTATGGTGACAATGCGCCAGTTGCGGTGATCGAATTCGTTGACCGTGACGTTTCCGCCAAGGGCAAGGATTCCGGCCCCGTGGTAAAGAAGGAAGAAGAAGCCGTCGCTGCGTAGTGCGTTCAAGCGAGGCATTGACAATTAATGTCGGCTCCTGGTTAGGATGATCGATTCGGAAAGGTTCGCGATGCCCGTAAAGGCGCGAACGGCAGTTGTTTTCACGAATGGGAAGACAGGCATACCCCCTTCTCACTGTTCAAACTTGATCGGAATTCCGGTGAGGCGATGTGCAAAGCATTGGAACTTGCTCAACAGTCGCCGTTTGGCATCGCATTGACTACGATCGGTTTTATCTGGGTTATGGATTCATCCGGTCATGTGTGGATTGCCGTGGAGGAATTGGCTCTGGCTGATGAAGTTAAGCGCCGTGGAATTCCGCGCCGCCGCCATGGTCAACATCCCGCGTCGGAAAAGAAATTGGGCCATCCGACTTTAGTTGCGGGCCAGGCGGCGAGAATTGCCGGCGAACTTGCAATTGAAGAAATTTCTGGTCGGTATCGATGGGTCATAAACTGTAGTTCTGGACGTTACTGTTATAACGAAAAATCCAGGCCCAAAGTCGCCCATTTGGTAAATCTTATGGAACATTTCAGAGGCTTTGGCGTGTCAGTTATGCCGGATTATGATGATGCCAAGTGAGGATTTTTCTTTGCGGTCCGTCAAAACTTAAGTAGTGTTTAAACAGATTGGGAGACTCATAGTGCTCGGTTCATCGAGGCAAAATCAGGCGAACATGTTTTCAGTTCTGCTCAACAACTTTCAGTTGCGCGACAAGCAACAGCTTATACTCCGCTTGAAAGATCAGTCTTGTCATGCTGAGTTTGAATTGGCTGTTAAGGCTTTTGTTGATGAGTTCGTCCAATCCTACTCGGCAGATGCACCTTATCCCAAGAGAATTGGAAGATGGGTTGGTCTGCACGCACCCGAGGGTGTGATTGAGAGGTTAGTGAGTTGGGCAAGCGAGCTCGACGCAAATGGCCAAGCAATCCGTTATCGTCATGAGTTCCGCGCCGCGCTCAATCTTGCTCACAGCATTGATCGGAACTCTCGCCCGACTGTAGAAGCTGCATAGATCAGTTTTATGACGTGCGGCGAGAAGTCGTCGTGTAAATCTGTCTGAGTCCCTCATCAAGCATATGCAGATTGTAACAAACCTGCCCAAGGCGAAGGACCTGCGGCCTGATCCCATACTGATCTCAAATAAAAAAGCGGGCCTTGCGGTCCGCTTTTTTTGTTGGGGTGATGGGAGTTTGGAGCATATCATGCGGTCAAATAAAGTTAGCGCTTCCGGCCATCGCCATTTCCGGCAAGGTGCACGTTGGCCCAGCTAGAAATTTGCGAATATCAAAGTCTTTCAACTCCCCAAAGTTGTCATTACCGGACTTGTTCCGGCAATCGATGGCTGAGCATGCGCGATCCATGATTTTTGCGCTACTCCTGCTGAACAATGGATCCCCGCAACAAGTGCGGGGATGACAATATTCGAGTGGCGAAACTCTTTGTCAGAATGGGTTGCGCCTTGGCGATTTGGCTCTACGGAACTTCGTAAGCGGTTACCGTGTCTTTCAACATCCGAGGAACAATTGCCGTGTGGCCCTTGTCGATTACATCGAGATCGGCGCTACCGGTTTCCAGTGTTTGCAAGGTTTCAAACGTGCCGTCCTTCTTGATACGATAGAGAGCACCTTTGATAAAGTCTGTCACCAGGAAGTTTCCATGGGCATCGCGGCCGATACCATCAAGATTGCCGACAGGTTGTCCGCCGCCGAGGTTTTTGATTTCCTTGGTTGCAAGATCAATCGTCATCAAGTTGCCAAGCACCTTGGTTGAGCCATCGTCATTCATTTCGCGGCCCCAGCCGGCGACCAAAAGTTTGCCACCATAAATGACGCGCAGGCCATTGATGTGCATCAAATCTTCCTTGTCAAACCAGATGGACATTTTGCCATCTTTCAACTGCCAAATCTTGCGCTTGGCTATGTCTGAGACATAAACATTTCCGGTCGCATCAACCGCTGGGTCATTCAGGAACACAGCACCTTCGGCAGGATAGCTGTTGGTGATCTTGCCGGACATTGTGTCAATTTCAACCAGCTTGTCGATGTCGGTCACGTAAAGTGTGTGACCGCGCATGACCATGCCTTTGGGGGCATTGAGGCCTTCGATCCATTTCAAGGTGATCAATTTGCCGTCGCGCGTCACTTTTGAAATGAAGCCGTTGCCGTCTTTGTCCAACGGCGTGCCATTAACGTTGGAGACGTAGAGCACTTGCTGCGGGATATCGAGATAAACACTTTCAGGATGCGAGAATCCTGCCAGACTCCATTTTGTGGCAAGGTCAGCCAGTGCGCTCGTGCTGAGGGCGGCGATGGCGGCCGTTGTGTACATTAACTTTACAAACTTGTTTTTCACTTTATTTCCCCATTTGTTAACATTTTAAGTTCTAGCCGAGAATTTCACTCGAAGAATACTGATTTCGATGAGTAAGGTGAATCTTGATGTACGCCCCTCAAATTTCTTGCAATCGACACGTATCCTCCCCATAAGCGCGGCCCATACGCCGATTTGATCATTTGAGGAGCACCCTATGACTGCCATTCTTGACATTACCGCCCGCGAAATTCTGGATAGCCGGGGCAATCCCACTGTCGAAGTCGATGTGACGCTGGAGGATGGTTCTTTTGGTCGTGCAGCCGTACCTTCAGGAGCTTCGACGGGTGCTCATGAAGCCATGGAGCTGCGGGATGGTGACAAGAGCCGTTATCTCGGCAAAGGGGTTACCAAAGCCGTGGCAGCCGTGAATGGCGAAATCTTTGAAGCGCTCGCCGATATGGATGCAGAAAACCAGATTGCCATTGATCGCGCCATGATCGAATTGGATGGTACGCCGAACAAGGCGCGTCTGGGTGCCAATGCCATTCTGGGTGTTTCGCTTGCTGTTGCCAAGGCGGCTGCTGATGCCTGTGGCATGCCGCTTTATCGCTATGTGGGCGGTGCTTCGGCCCGCATCTTGCCGGTTCCGATGATGAACATCATCAATGGTGGCGTGCATGCCGACAACCCCATCGACTTTCAGGAATTCATGGTGATGCCGATTGGCGCATCGTCGTTCAAGGAAGCCCTGCGCATGGGCGCTGAAACTTTTCATACGTTGAAGAGTGCATTGAAAAAAGCTGGCCACAATACCAATGTGGGCGATGAAGGTGGTTTTGCACCAAATCTCCCGTCAGCAGAAGCGGCGCTGGATTTCGTGATGAAATCCATAGAGCAGGCTGGCTTCAAGCCCGGCAAGGACATGTTCCTGGCACTGGATTGTGCGGCCACCGAATTCTTCAAGAACGGCAAATATGTTTATGAAGGTGAAGGCAAAACCCGTTCGATCAAGGAGCAGGCGGAGTATCTGGCCAAGTTGGCACTCGACTATCCGATCATTTCAATTGAGGACGGACTTTCCGAAGATGATTGGGATGGCTGGAAGCAAGTAACTGACTTGGTTGGCTCGAAAATCCAGTTGGTCGGCGACGATTTGTTTGTGACCAATACCACGCGGCTGAAGCGGGGTATCACCGAGCATATCGCCAATTCGATATTGGTGAAGGTCAACCAGATTGGCTCACTGACGGAAACATTGGAAGCAGTGGAAATGGCCCACAAAGCTGGCTACTCCGCCGTGATGTCGCATCGTTCGGGTGAAACCGAAGATTCGACGATTGCTGATCTAGCCGTTGCCACCAATTGCGGACAGATCAAGACTGGTTCATTGGCCCGTTCGGACCGGTTGGCGAAATACAACCAGTTACTGCGGATCGAAGAAGAGTTGGGCGCTGCTGCTGTCTATCAGGGCAGGGCGATGTTGCGGGTTTAAACCCCCGGCAAACCCACGGTCACTGCCAAACCACCAAGGTCTGATCTTCGCGCGTCGAGGGTCAGACCATAGACTTCGGCCAAGTCGGAAACGATGGCCAAACCTATGCCGCTGCCCGATATTTTTTCATCAAGTCGCACGCCGCGTTTGAAAATGAACGGCAGCTGTTGGGCAGATACGCCGGATCCATCATCCTCGACAGTCAGTGTATTTCCGTTGTGCGAAATCCGGACGATTTCATGGGCATGTTTTCTGGCATTGTCCAAAAGATTACCGAGCAATTCCATGAGATCGACGGCGTCCATTTTGACAAGCGTGCCGCTGCCGATCATTGTATTCCACATCAAAGCACCGCCACGCGGTGCTTTTTTCATGGTTGTCAAAACGCGTTCCAATGTCTGTGCAAGGTTGGCGCGGTGACTGTTCAAGCCATCGGCCATTCGACTGCGGGTCAGTTCCCGATCCACCAGATCCCGCATCTGACTGGCGTTTAGAATGATGTTTTCAGAAGCCGAGACTTGGCCTGTTGTGTGCAGGTCATTGGCTATTGCAAACATAACAGTCAGCGGCGTTTTCAATCCATGGGCCAAATTGGAGGCGCGCATCCGGGCGTTTTCGAGTTGTATCTCACGGGCTGCGACCAGTGCGTTAATCTCTTCTGCCAAGGGCAATATTTCGATTGGCAACTTCTCAGTTTTGAATGCAACCGACTTTGAACGCAATTCTGCAATGCTGTGTTTCACAGATTGCAATGGACGCAGACCGAGAGAGATAATGGTGGCAGTCGTTGCAAGCAGGGCGATGTAGGTTACGGCAAGTCCCCAAAGCATGGCCCGCAGAAAATCGGTGATAGGGTTGGTTACCCGATGACGGTCAATTCCCACCGTCACAACGATGGACTTTTCAACGTTGGCGTTGTTGGACACAGCAATCAGTTTTTCCAGTGCAAATATTTCTCCACCCGATGGCAGTGCCAGAATGTGGGCGTGGTCTTCTTCTGTCGACTTAGGCGGCGTTGGCACAACCAAGGCTTCGTCCCAAAGTGAACGGGAGCGCAGTGATCGCTGTGCCGGAATGTCAATTTGCCAGTAAAGACCACCGCCTGGTTGTTCAAAGCGCGGGTCACTCAAGACAGGGTTTGCTTCCACCTTGCCTGCTTCTGTCAAGGCAACGTCAGCCAACAATTGGTCCAGATGCATGGTCAATTCGGTCAAAACGAACTTTTCGACATGTTGTTTGTAGAGCCAGTTGAAGCCGAAACCAGCAGCGCCAAGAACACAGCTTATGCCAAGAGCTGCAAGTGCAAGTAATCGTAGTTTCAGTGACCAGGATTTCAAAAAATCACTCGCTGAATCTGTAACCGAAGCCACGCCTGCTTTCGATTGACCTTGGTCCAAGTTTACGGCGCACGCGGCTGACCAGAGCTTCGATGGCATTCACCTCGCGCTCGTGATTGACGGCATAAAGCTGCTCGGCCAGTTCTTCTTTGCTGACTTGCCGATCCCGATTGGTCACCAGGTGGTTCAGCAAGCGGAATTCCAAGGGCGTGAGGTTTATCTGGACACCCGCCCGGAAGGTTGTGCTGGTTCTCAGGTCCAGCCTTAAATCACCGCAATCAACGACAGAGGCTGAAATACCAGTTTGTCGACGGGTGATTGCTCGCAATCGCGCCATCAATTCTTCCATGGCAAATGGCTTGGGCAGATAATCATCCGCCCCTGCATCAATGCCTTCGACCCGTTCAGCCCAGGTGCCGCGGGCTGAAAGCACAATGACGGGTGTGGTTATACCTTCTTTGCGCCACCGTTTCAGAATGCTCAAACCGTCCAGTTTGGGTAATCCCAGGTCGAGCACGATTGCCGTGAAGTCTTCAGTTGAGCCGAGAAACCAGGCGTCTTCGCCATCCTGACTGAGCGTAGTTACAAAGCCCTGTGGTGAGATAGCCCGTGATATGTCTTGTGCAACAGATATCTCATCTTCGGCAATGAGAACGCGCATCAGAACAGACTGCGTTGGAGGGTGCGCGCATCCAATGTCAGGTTTCTGACTTTATTGCCGGGCTGCAGTACGCGTACCTTGTAAACATAACCACCCAATCGCTTTTCCAGATTCAACTTCAATATTTTCCCGGGGTGGTTTTTCGCAAGGAATACCTTTAGTTTGGTGAGCGAGACGGCTGAACCTTTCGCTACCGCCTTGTGTGCGAGATATTGGTCTTTGGCGCCGTGCTTGCCTTTCCCGCTATTGCCGCTGCCTGAAGAATCGTCTTCGTCGTCATCATCGTCCGCACCGCCTCCATTGTCGTCGCCACCTGAGCCGCCATCGTCCGAACCACCGCCACTTCCGTCGCCGCCTGAATCGCCATCACCGCCTGAATCGCCATCACCGCCCGAGCCACTGTTTCCGCCACCCGAGCCGCTATCGCCGCCGCCTGAACCACTTTCAGCCCATGCAGGTGTTATACATTGCAGCAAAAATGCAAATGTCGCTCCGGCCAATAGTGATCGTCTGTTTAGTGCCATCGAAATACCAAATCCTCAAAGCTCAACAGGTTTGAGCCAGGTTCCATACAATTCACCAGTGCCAAGCGGCAGCAAATCGCACCGGAACTGTCGGAACCCGGCTCATTTCACCAGAATTCGAACGCGGGGGCAACCGCATCGAAACAGTGTGTGGTCAACAGGACCACCTTCAAAATCTACCCCAATGAAACTGACAAAATGACCAGTATTTCTGTCAGCATTCTGTCAGGTTCAGGCAAATCCCCGAACCACGTCATCCAAAGAAGTTTTTGCCAGCGCTTCAGACATGGCAGCTTCAGCAGCACCAAGTGGCTTGGAAAGCACATTTTTGAGTTGGGCAGCTATTGGACATTGGGCATTTGGGTCCAGCTTGTGCATGCGGAAAACCGATTTATCTTCAACGGCGTCATAAACATCAGCCAAAGAAATTGAGGTTGCCGCACGGCCCAATTCAAAACCACCGGTTCTTCCGGCAGTTGATTTCACTATGGCTGATTTTTCGAGTTCTGACATCAACCTGCGAATGACAACGGGGTTGGTATGAACGCTGCTGGCAATAGTGTTCGAGCATACCGGGCCCTTGCCCCAACTACGGGCCAACACGCTAAGCGCGTGGATGGCGACGATAAATCTGCTGCTCGATAACATGGAGCATAGATCAACATTTAAGCACTGAATTGCAAGTAGACATTTGTGGATTTACGAAGCATTAACCCACTTGCCTGCAAATATTGCCATGCGCCTTTCCCGCCCCACCAGATTTGCACCTGTCGTCAGCCTTGGTTGCTTACTTATTCTTGGTTATTTTGCCTGGCATGCCTGGCATGGCCCGCGGGGCTATGCCTATCAAGAGCAGTTGTCTGGCAAGCTTGCCCTTCTGGAGGTGGACCGACTGGATGTTGCCAAGCGCCGGTCAGTTCTGGAAGCGCGGGTGTCACTGATGCGACCGGAGCATGTTGACCTTGATATGCTCGATGAACTTGCCCGCAGCACACTCAGCATGTTGCGGAGCAACGAGCTTGTGATTGCAGATTGACGCCAAATCCCAAGTGGATTTAACTAGATAAACCAAAATTCAGTTAAATTCAATTTTCGCAAGTGCACACAAGCATTTAAGTGCTAAGGCTTTTGTCAAAACAGGGAGAAACGGCATGGCGGTGAAGTCGGCCTATCTGGCACGCAAAGAGGCAAAAGCTGCGAAAGCAGCAAAGTCCGCTAAAACGGTAGATTTCAAGAACAGCGGTTTTTCAGCTGAAGAAGAGTTGCAAGCCTACCGCGACATGCTTTTGATCCGGCGTTTTGAGGAAAAGGCCGGCCAGCTTTATGGCATGGGCCTGATTGGCGGCTTCTGCCATTTGTATATCGGACAAGAAGCCGTGGTCGTCGGCATGGAGATGGCGACGATCGAAGGTGACCAGACCATCACGTCGTACCGCGACCATGGCCACATGTTGGCTTGTGGCATGGATGCAGCTGGCGTCATGGCGGAGTTGACCGGACGACGGGGCGGCTTGTCCAAGGGCAAAGGCGGCTCCATGCACATGTTCTCCAAGGAAAAGCAATTTTACGGGGGGCATGGCATTGTCGGTGCCCAGGTGCCACTCGGGGCAGGGCTGGCCTTTGCCAATCGGTATCGCGGCAACAAAAACGTTTCCATGGCCTATTATGGTGATGGTGCGGCCAACCAGGGCCAAGTCTATGAAACTTTCAACATGGCCGCCATCTGGAAACTTCCGGTGATTTTCATCATCGAAAACAACCGCTATGCCATGGGTACTGCGGCGACACGTTCAACGGCTGAATCCGAATCACTGGGTGCGCGGGGCGAAGCCTATGGCATACCTTCCGAGCAGGTGGATGGCATGGATGTGCGGGCTGTGAAAGACGCGGCTGATCGTGCCATGGAACATTGCCGATCTGGCGCTGGTCCCTATATTCTTGAAATGATGACCTATCGTTATCGTGGTCACTCGATGTCCGATCCTGCCAAATATCGCAGCAAGGAAGAAGTGCAGAAAATGCGCGAGGAGCATGACCCGATTGAACAGGTGAAAGCGCGATTGCTGAAATCCAACCGGGCGACGGAAGAAGATTTGAAGAAGATCGATGCTGATATTCGTGAAGTAGTGACAGCGGCAGCAGATTTTGCCACGGCTGATCCGGAACCTGATGCGTCGGAACTTTATACTGATATTTATGTGACGGCGTAAGTGTTTGCAGCAATGGCTAGTCCCATAAAAAACCCAGCAACCTATGCCGACATTGAAGCCTTGCCACCGCATGTCGTGGGAGAGTTGATTGACGGAGACCTCATTGCCACGCGGCGCGGCGCGTTCGACTACTGCACTGCCGCCAGTACATTGTGTTGGTGCCTCGGTGCTCCAATGTCAAAAGGCCGTTCTGCACACCACAAAGATTGGATCATCTTGCCCAAACTGGAATTGAGGTCCAGCACGCAAATTCTAGTTCCTGACATCAGTGCTTGGTCAATCCAAGTCTTGGGCACTAACCCGGAGGCGACATGGCAAGAAGGAGTGCCCCATTGGGTTTGCGAGTTTGATGGAGCAAAGGCAGGGAGCAGTAGAGTGGCCCGTAAGATGGAAATCTACGGCGCTCTTGGCGTGTCGACATTTTGGCTCGTCAATCTTGGCGATGAATTGGTGCAGTCATTCCGCAATGACAAGGGTGTTTGGCATTTGGTGGACGAGGCTCGCGGAAACACAACTTTTTACTCGCCTCCATTCGAAAATATTCCAATCGAACTTGGTTCGATTTGGTCAATTGACTGGCACTTGAATTCTCAAAAGGCTCATTGATATGCCCACCATCCTCATGCCCGCCCTGTCGCCAACCATGGAAGAGGGCAAGCTCTCGAAATGGCTCAAGAACGTTGGCGACAACGTGAAATCAGGCGACATCATTGCCGAGATCGAGACAGACAAGGCGACGATGGAAATAGAAGCCGTTGACGAGGGGCTGTTGACGGAGATTCTGGTGGCGGCAGGCACTGAAGGTGTCAAGGTGAATGCGCCGATTGCGGTGATTGGGGAAGCGGATGTGGCACTTCCCTCTCCCGCCGCTGTCGCGGCACCCTCTCCCGCGAGGGGCGAGGGAAGTAGCAAAGCTGTGCAACTATCGCCCGCAGCGAGAGTGGGTAGTAACCTTCAAGAACCTGAAATCCCCGCAGGCACTGAAATGGTGACCATGACGGTGCGTGAAGCTTTGCGGGCTGCCATGTCGGAAGAAATGCGGGCCAACCCTGATGTGTTCCTGATGGGCGAAGAAGTGGGCCAATATCAAGGGGCCTATAAAATTTCCCAAGGCATGCTGGAAGAATTTGGCGACAAGCGCATCATTGATACGCCGATCACTGAACAAGGCTTTACGGGCATTGCTGTCGGTGCTGCATTCGCCGGATTGAAGCCGATTGTTGAATTCATGACCTTCAATTTTGCCATGCAGGCGATTGATCAGATCATCAACTCTGCGGCAAAGACCTTGTATATGTCAGGCGGTCAAATGGGGTGTTCCATCGTGTTCCGCGGTTCCAATGGTGCTGCGGCGCGGGTAGGTGCGCAGCATTCGCAAGATTACGCCGCTTGGTACGCCCAAATCCCTGGCCTCAAAGTGGTGATGCCTTATACCGCCGCCGATGCGAAAGGACTGCTCAAGGCTGCAATCCGCGATCCCAATCCAGTGATTTTTCTTGAAAATGAAATTCTTTATGGAAAATCGTTTGAGGTTCCGAAACTCGATGACTGGATCGTGCCCATCGGCAAGGCCCGCGTGGCGCGGGTTGGTCATCATGTTACCATCGTTTCCTTTGGCATTGGCATGACCTATGCCCATGCGGCAGCAGACAAGCTGGCGGCGGAAGGCATTGAAGCCGAGATCATTGACCTTCGCTCCATACGTCCCTTGGATTTGGAAACCGTACTCGTCAGTGTACGGAAGACCAACCGTTGCGTCTGTGTCGAAGAGGGTTATCCGCGCTTCTCGGTGACAAGCGAATTGGCGGCCGAAATCATGACGCATGCGTTTGATTATCTCGACGCGCCTGTGGCCCGGGTGGCTGGCAAGGATGTGCCGATGCCCTATGCTGCAAATCTTGAAAAACTTGCACTGCCCAACGCTGATGAAGTTGTGGCTGCGGTGAAATCGGTTCTCTACGTTTAACTTGAAGGAAGATTATCATGGCCAAAGGTCACGACCACAGTCATCACGACCACTCCCACGAAACCCATCCGCACCAATTGCAGCCGCCCCATGAAGTATTTCATGATGCCAATGCTGGCGAAATTGCCCGGGCCTGGATTACAGGTGGGCATTTATCGCTATCCCTGCACGCCATGGCCTTCGGCAAGCCCGATATGTGGGGCCATGTGCTGTCCGGCATGGCGCAACAGGTTGCAGCCTCCATGGAAGAAATGGGCCACGGCAAAACCGCGGCCAATCTGGATATTATCCGCAAGATTGTGGTGGACGATTTGAACAAGGCAGCGGCGCAGAGTTCGATTTTAGCCAATAAGGGCTGATCGTTTTGAATGTCTGGATTGAGACAGGAAAACGACTATGACGCGATTGGGGCTATTGGGTTTGGTTGTAGTCTCGCTTCCTATTGCAGCGATCATCAACACCGCGTTTTGTTTTACATGGGCATTTTTATTTTTGCCAAAGGGTGCACATGAAGGAAATACAGAGAGTATCGTTTTTGTGTTCGCATACTTCGGAACTATCTTGTTTTGGCCATTGACTGCCATTTTTCTTTGGTGGTTTCGCAGGAACAGTTCAAGAATAGTCAAATGGTTGAAAACAGAAATTTGAATATTTTGACAATAAACCCCACTGTGGAAATATAGTGAATGGCCGACAGCGCCAAAAAGATCGCCACCTATGCTGACATTGAGGCATTGCCGCCGCATGTTGTCGGTGAGTTGCTTTATGGTTCACTGGTTACCCATCCACGACCTATGCCAGCTCATGCCAAGGCGCAGATTTCGCTGGCCTATGAGTTGGAAGGACCATTCCACCGGGGCAAAGGTGGGCCGGGTGGTTGGATTTTTCTGGCCGAACCACAATTGCGTCTCGGGCCGCATATCGCCGTACCTGACATAGCTGGTTGGCGGAGCGAAAGGCTGGTGCCATTTCCGAAAAATGCATCTGTCGACATTGCGCCAGATTGGATTTGCGAAATTCTGTCTGATTCCACGGAGCGCTATGATCGGAGTGAGAAACGCCGCATTTACGGCGAACAGGGGGTACAGTACCTTTGGCTTCTTGATCCACGAAGTAGGGTGCTTGAGTGTTTCACACTTGTTTCGAAACATTGGATGTTGACGCACACCTTCAACATCTCCTCTCCTGTTTCGGCACCGCCCTTTAGTGAGATTAGTTTCGACCTTGAACCAATCTTCCCGCCAAATGACTTTCCCTGGCCACCGGAGTAACCCCATGCCCGCAACTGTATTGATGCCCGCCCTCTCGCCCACCATGGAAAAAGGCAAGCTTGCCAAATGGTTGAAGAAAGAGGGCGACAAGGTGAAGTCTGGCGATGTGCTGGCCGAAATCGAAACCGACAAGGCGACAATGGAAATTGAAGCGATTGATGAAGGCACGCTGGGGAAGATCATGGTGGCTGAAGGCACCGATGATGTGTTGGTGAACACGCTGCTGGCGACGATATTGGCGGAGGGGGAGAAGGCGGGAGACGCGCCAGCTGCCCAAACTGTTGCGAGAGAGAGTCCGAAGGCTGTTGTCGCACCCGCACGTCCCTCTCCCGCAGCTGTCGCGGCACCCTCTCCCGTGAAGGGCGAGGGAAGGTTTTTTGCGTCGCCACTAGCAAGACGACTCGCAAAGCAAAAAGGCATTGACCTGTCTTCGATGAAGGGCTCCGGCCCGCACGGCCGCATTGTATCAAAGGACGTTGAAACCTACA
This sequence comes from Hyphomicrobiales bacterium, assembly GCA_031417515.1. Taxonomy (GTDB): domain Bacteria; phylum Pseudomonadota; class Alphaproteobacteria; order Rhizobiales; family Aestuariivirgaceae; genus Aestuariivirga. Next base: position 25,319 of record JANOVS010000168.1, on the reverse strand, counting down.
AAGCCTCATCCTCCCCCCCCTCGGGGGAGGTGGCGCGCAGCGCCGGTGGGGGAATTGCCGCTCCGCCGAGCGACGCGTCTGTCCTCAAAAACTTCGCCGAAGGTTCCTACGAACTTGTGCCCCACGACGGCATGCGCAAGGTCATCGCCCGGCGCTTGACCGAGTCCAAGCAAACCATTCCGCACTTCTATGTCTCGGTTGATGTGTCGCTCGACAACCTGATGAACCTGCGTGAACGCTTGAATGGCACTGCTCCCAAAACCCAGGAAGGCCTGCCAACCTGGAAAATCTCGGTCAATGATTTCATCATCAAGGCGATGGCCATGGCGCTGATCAAGGTGCCGGACGCCAATGTGTCGTGGACGGAAACCGCCATGGTCAAACACAAACACGCCGACATCGGCATCGCCGTCACCATCCCCGGCGGCCTGATCACGCCGATTGTACGAAAAGCCGAAACCAAGGGGCTTGCCCAAATTTCGGCGGAGATGAAAGACTATGCCAAACGCGCCCGTGACCGCAAATTGAAGCCCGAGGAATACAACGGCGGCAGCGCTGCGATTTCCAACATGGGCATGATGAACGTCAAAAACTTCGCCGCCATCGTCAACCCACCCCATGCGTCGATCTTGGCGATTGGGTCAGGCGAACGTCGCCCGGTGGTGCGCGGCAATGCGATTGTGATTGAGCAGCAAATGACGATGACGCTGAGCACGGATCATCGCTGCATTGATGGGGCGCTGGGAGCGGAGTTCATCAATGCGATCAAGCAGTATCTCGAAGAGCCGGGATTTATGTTGGTGTAGCAACAATGCAGCATGAGAGAGTAACCGAAGAATTTGTGCGCTTGTTCCGCGAAATTAATCGGGTGACGAATAGTGACCCGAAGCGAGTCAAGGAACTTGCGAAAGCCAAGAATTCAGTTTCAGGAGTGATTAAGAAACTTCATGATCTGTTTTCGGAGATTGAGCAAGATAGGAAACATTTTCCAAATAAATGGGTGGTACAGGCGCATCCAGGGTTTTTGAAAGCTTTTGGTGAGTACAAAGCAGATTGGCAAAATTCGTGGATTGATGCCTTAGATTTAGACCTCGACTTGGAATTTGAGCTGAGTGCCGAGGCTTCACTTGTTGACAATAAGCAATCGAAATCTTCTACGTCATTTCTGAGCGACGATTTCGTTTGGGGAATGGAGGCAGAGTTTGACCCAGATGAGAAAACTGCGGCAAGTGATCTTGCATCAGTCAGAGAGTATATTGAAGGTAAAGTTGATGATAGCCCATTCTACGAGCGGGCAGTGAAGTCATGGAAGTGGTTTGATGAAACAGTAGGAATAGATTTAACCGAAATTGAGCGCAGATGGCATCAGTTCCCAATGCTGGTCATAAAAAAGGCGGTGTCCGACAAACACGGACTAAGTGAAAAGCGCAGTCTATTTGCCTATTTGAAAGATGTGAGGACGGCCTATGTTGCCGGAGCCTACTTGGCTGCCATTGCAATGTGTCGAGCAATTACAGAAATCCTTATTAATGACCATTTGAAGGAAGGAACTGAAACGAAGTATAAAACAATAAAGCGATTGGATGATACCTATCCTGAACTCGCAAAGTACAATATTAGCGCGAAGATGGAAGTCGCAAATTTTCTTCTTCATTTCAATCCAGAATTCAATATCACGAACGATAGACAGGCGGAGTTAATTATCTTGAATTGGATTGAACCAATTCAGATTCTGATAAATTTGGCTCCAGAAAGTTCAGTTGAATGAAATCTATCTTCGCATTCGGTGACAGAACCACCCACACCCGTCATCCCCGCGAAGGCGGGGATCCAGCTTTCTTTGAGGTTGAGTGATGACGACAGTTTCATCTGATCCATATCCCAATCTCACGCGGCTTGAACTGGCCGTGCGCGCTTGTTTTGATGGTTCAACATTTGATGAGGAGCGATTGCAAGACCATTTGAAGCAGTGCAGGATGAAAATGAATCCTGTTGATGGTTGCTTTCGCAAAGGTGTTGAGGTTCTGGAGTCCGATGACGAAGAAAAAATCAAGACTTGGCTTATGAGTTTGGAAACGATCCTGTCATGACAAAAGTTTGGCGAGAACATCCTCGTGGCATGAGCATAAGCTGGATCCCCGCCTTCGCGGGGATGACGGTGATGGTTTTAGTAGGAGCAGTAAAATGAAATCCATCCTCGCATTTGGCGATTCCCTCACATGGGGTTTTGAGGCGGGGGCTTTCAAACGTCATGCCTTCGAATCCCGTTGGCCCAACGCGCTTGCTGCTGGCCTGAAAAACACCCACGTCATTGGAGAGGGCATGAACGGGCGGACCACGGTTTTTCCTGATCCCACTTGTGAGGCCGAGCGCAATGGGGCTGTGGCTTTGCCGATGTTGCTTTGTACGCATCAGCCGCTTGATCTTGTCATGATCATGCTGGGCACCAATGATATCAAGTATGCCAACCGTTGCACGGCTTTTGACTCGGCGATGGGCATGGAGCGCTTGATCAAGTTGGTGAAGACCCATGACTGGGTTGCCGATATGCCGAAGCCTCAAATCCTCATCATGTCGCCGCCTGCCTTGTGCAAAACCAATGATGAATGGTTCAATGAACTTTGGGGTCATGCGGTGGAAGAATCCAAACACTTTGCCAAACACTACAAACGCGTGGCAGAAGAGCAGGGGGTGCATTTCTTTGACGCGGGTTCTGTGGCAAAGACTGATCCGACGGATGGCGGGCATATGACGGCGGTGGAAACGCGGAAGTTGGGTGAGGCGTTGGTGCCGGTGGTGGGGAAGATATTGGATTTGTAGCGTTCTTCCCTCGCCCCTCGCGGGAGTGGGTGGCGAACGCAGTGAGCCGGGAGAGGGGTGTGTTCGATTGTTGACTTCCCTCTCCCGCTTCGCAAGGGCTCAGCACCCTCTCCCGCGAGGGGAGAGGGATAGGAAAGAGAAGAGAAGAGAAGAGAAGAGAAAAATGGCCGACACTAACTTCGACGTTCTGATTATTGGCGCTGGCCCTGGTGGCTACGTCACGGCCATCCGCGCCGCGCAACTCGGTTTCAAAACCGCCATCATCGAGCGCGAACACATCGGTGGTATCTGCCTCAATTGGGGCTGCATCCCCACCAAGGCGCTGCTGCGTTCGGCTGAGATTTATCACTACATGAAGCATGCCGAAAATTACGGCTTGTCGGCGAAGGATATCACTTTCGATGCGGCGAAAGTTGTGGCGCGGTCGCGGGCTGTTTCGGGTCGGCTCAACATGGGTGTGAATGGTCTGCTGAAAAAGAACAAGGTTCAAATCATCTGGGGTGAGGCGAAGATCACCAAGCCCGGTGAAGTCGTGGTGGCCGACATGAAGAAGGCTGCCGTGTTGCCGCAGAACCCTATCCCCAAGGGAACACTGGGGGCAGGGACATACACTGCCAAGCACATCATCATCGCAACCGGTGCGCGGCCTCGTGTGTTGCCGGGACTGGAGCCCGACGGCAAACTGGTATGGACTTATTTTGAAGCCATGGTGCCGTCGAAAATGCCGAAGTCGCTGCTGGTTGTTGGCTCCGGTGCCATCGGCATTGAGTTTGCATCGTTCTACAATGCCATGGGTGTTGATGTGACGGTGGTTGAAATCATGGATCAGGTGATGCCGGTGGAAGATGCCGAAATCAGCAAGATGGCGCAGAAGCAACTCGAAAAATATGGCATCAAATTCCGTCTTTCCACCAAAGTCGCAAAGTTGGATCGCCAGACTGACACGGTGACGGCAACACTCGAAGCAGGTGGCAAATCCGAAACCATTACGGTTGATCGCGTCATCACAGCAGCTGGCGTCGTCGCAAACATTGAAAATCTGGGACTCGAAACATTGGGCGTGAAGATGGATCGCGGCTGCATTGTTAATGATGGTTACGGACGCACCAATATTCCTGGCATCTATGCCATCGGTGACGTGGCAGGCCCGCCCATGCTGGCGCACAAGGCTGAGCATGAAGGCGTCATCTGCATTGAAAAAATCAAGGGCCTCGATGCTCACCCGATGAAGAAAGAACAAATCCCCGGCTGCACTTATTGCCATCCACAAGTGGCATCTGTTGGTTTCACCGAAGCGAAGGCCAAGGCAGCAGGATATGAACTCAAGATCGGTCGTTTCCCGTTCCTTGCTAATGGCAAGGCCATTGCTTTGGGTGAAGACCAGGGCTTGATCAAAACCATATTCGACGCAAAAACCGGTCGCCTTATCGGTGCCCATATGGTGGGGGCGGAGGTGACGGAACTCATCCAGGGATTTGTTCTCGCCATGGGCCTCGAAACCACGGAAGAAGAACTGATGCACACCGTTTTCCCGCATCCCACTCTTTCCGAGATGATGCATGAAAGTGTGCTTGATGCTTATGGCCGTGTGATCCATATGTAGTTGATCTTCCCCCTCACTAACAGGGAGGGCCGGGGTGGGTGGAGGCCACATTTCGGGATTTTACATGTTGCCTCCACCCACCCCCGGCCCCTCCCTGTTAGGGAGGGGGGAAGAAAGAGGACTCTATGGAACAAATCATGCAACTCGGTGCTGTTGGTATTGGTGGCACAATTTTGATCGGCATTTTGGCGGGTTGGTTGGCTGAAAAGATTACGGGATCGGACAATGGCCTGATCATGAATCTTATCATCGGCATTGCTGGTTCCTGGCTTGGATTTTTTGTGGCCAATGCGGCGGGGCTGCAATTGGGTCAATTTTTCCAGGGCTGGTTCTGGGGAAATCTGTTGGTGTCGGCGGCGGGTGCCGTTGTGTTGTTGGGTGCCTTGAAAATGCTCAAGGGCAAAAAGCGGACATAATCGTGGCAACCCTGATCGACAGCAAACCGCGTCACCCTGAGAAGGCCCACAAGGCCGACACGCCAATGCTGCGCAAGCCGGATTGGATCAGGGTGAAAGCGCCGGGCTCTGCCATTTATGCTGAAACGCAAAAACTGGTGCGCGAGAAAAAGCTCGTCACGGTTTGTGAGGAAGCTGGTTGTCCGAATATCGGTGAATGCTGGTCGAAAAAGCATGCAACCTTCATGATCATGGGGGATACGTGCACGCGGGCATGTGCATTTTGCAATGTGAAAACCGGCAAGCCAGATGCCTTGGACAAGGGCGAGCCTTTGCGTGTGGCAGAGGCTATCGCTGCAATGGGCCTGCATCATGCCGTGATAACTTCCGTGGACCGTGATGATTTGGCAGATGGTGGTGCACAGCATTTCGTTGAAATGTTGCAACATTCGCGGCGCTTGGCCCCCAACACCACGCTTGAAATTCTCACGCCAGATTTTCTCAAGAAAAACGGTGCTTTAGAGCGTGTTGTTGACGCAAAACCTGATGTGTTCAACCACAATCTCGAAACTGTTCCGGGACTATATTTGAAAATTCGTCCGGGTGCGCGATACTTCCATTCCCTCAGGCTTTTGCAGAGGGTGAAGGAACTGGACCCTGGGATGTTTACCAAATCAGGCATCATGGTTGGGCTGGGTGAAAGCCGCGAACAGGTGATGCAAGTGATGGACGACATGCGTTCGGCTGATATTGATTTCATCACCATCGGGCAATATTTGCAGCCCTCGCGCAAGCATGCGGCCATCGATCGTTTTGTAACGCCAGACGAATTCAAATCCTATGAAACCATTGCCTATGCCAAGGGCTTTCTGATGGTTTCATCATCGCCGCTTACCCGTTCTTCCCACCATGCGGGGGAGGATTTTGCACGGCTTAAGGCTGCAAGGGCTGGAGCATCGGCCTGATGCCACATTTTTCGAAGACGAAGCGGGTGGTTGTGCCTGCAGACTTGGCTTATCAGGTGGCGGCTGATGTGGGGGCCTACAAAGAGTTTTTGCCATTGGTGCAACGCTCACAGGTGCGGGGGGAAAAGCGCATGGAAAGTGGCGTGGAAGTTTTTGATGCGGAACTTGTTGTCGTCTATGACAAGTTGGGTTTGCGCGGAGCGTTCGTCAGCCGGGTGACCTGTGACAAGTCCAGGCGGGAAGTCATGGCCACATCATCGGAGGGTGCCTTTCGCTCAATGAAAACGCTGTGGTCGATCAAACCTGCTGGGCCATATTCTGACGTGAGCGTGACAATTGACTACGCGCTCAAAAATCCCTTGCTGCAAATTGCAATGGCTGGGGCCATGGGCATGGCGGTTGAGAAGATCATGACGGCTTTTGAACAGAGATCGAAGAGTTTGGCTGCAAGCATAGTTCAACCGCAGGCTTGAGCAATCAATGCCAAGGCTTGTTTGACGGCTTCCCCGCGGATGGCTGCGCGGCCCAGATCGCCAAAGTGGCGTTCGACATAAATCGTGTCATTGTGTGTGGCGCAGGCGAAATGTACCAGACCGACAGGTTTCAAAGGTGACCCACCACCGGGGCCGGCAATGCCGGTCACCGCAACAGAAACGTGAGCCTTTGAATGGGCCAAGGCCCCCTTGGCCATCAAGCCTGCCACAATAGCGCTGACCGCGCCGTGACTCTCAATCACGCTTGCGGACACGCCCAGCATTTCAGTTTTGGCGGCATTTGAATAGGTGACAAACCCCCGGTCAAATACTTCTGATGAGCCGGAAACATTGGTAATGGCGGCAGCTACGAGGCCGCCCGTGCAGCTTTCAGCCGTGGTCAATTGCCATGACTTGTTGCGCAACATGATAACAATTTGAGCGGCGTTCACAGGGGCAGCCTTATCGTGGCAATGGCAGCGGCGGACATGCCTTCCCCGCGACCAATGGCTCCCATGCCTTCTGTTGTCGTTGCCTTGATGCCGATACGATCGGGTGTAAGGTCCAGGAGTTTTTGCAGGTTAAGTTTCATCGCATCAATATGGGGGCCAATGCGCGGCGCTTCGGCCAAGATTGTGATATCGATATGGGCAATAATGCCGCCTTTGGCGCGTAAATGCTCCATGGCTTTGGCGACGAAAATCGAGGAGGGTGCCCCCTTCCATTGCTTGTCGCTCGGCGGAAAGTGCTGGCCGATATCGCGCTCGCCAATGCTGCCGAGAATGGCATCGGTCACGGCATGAAGCGCCACATCGGCGTCTGAATGGCCTTTGAGCTTGTGGCTGTGCGGAATTTTTATGCCGCATAATGTCACGCCATCACCCTTTTCGAAGATGTGATAGTCAATACCGTGACCGGTGCGAACATCGGGCCGGGACGCGAAGGAGCGATTGCGGTTTTCCCGGTCAGCCTCCTGGATGTCGTGTTGTGTGGTGAGTTTGCGATTGCGCTGCTCGCCTGCAATGATCTGCACTTTCAACCCGGCATATTCTGCCACGGCGGCATCATCGGTAAAGCTGGTTTGGCCAGCGGCATGGGCTTTTTGATGGGCTTGCAAAATGCTGTTGTAATGAAAGCCCTGTGGTGTTTGCACAAACCACAGGGCGGCCCGGTCAACGGTGCGTTCAATAATGCCACTGGGTGCAAATTTCATGGTGTCGGCCACTGGTAGCCCCGGAATGACGGCATCAGCGTGGTCAAGTTCGGTAATGACGTTGCTGATCAAATCGGATGACAGAAATGGCCGCGCCGCGTCATGGATCAAAACCTTTTGCGGATTTTTGCCTTGGCAAGCCTCGATTCCGGCGCGGCAAGAGTCTTGCCTTGTGCCGCCGCCAGAAACAGGTGTTCCAATTGCGAGCCCTTGCGTGGCCCGCGCAAAAAGTTCCTCGTGACCTTGCCCGATGACAACTTGGACATAATCGATGAGTGGGTGATTGAGAAATGTTTCAAGAGTCAGGCGAATGACGGGCTTGTCTCCCACAAGCTGATACTGCTTCGGCAAGCTGCCGCCGGCGCGAATGCCGCTTCCGCCGGCAACAATGACTGCAACAACTGACATGCACGTTGCTTAACCGATCATCGCACTGTTGAGAATGCCGCAGTTGCAAAATTCTGGTTGACGAACAGCCAGTCGCGTATAAACTGCTCAATAATTATTCACAAATAGGTGTTGCCTAATTTATGGGCGTTCAGATTGGAAATGTAACAACGGCCAACCGGGTTTTTCTGGCTCCCATGTCGGGGGTGACAGATGAAGCTTTTAGGTTGATCGCCCATGAGCAAGGGGCTGGTCTTGTGGTGTCTGAAATGGTGGCCAGTGAGGAACTGGTGCGCGAGCGCCCCGATATGGTGCGGCGTACACGGGGCGGCAAGCGCTTGTCACCCTTTGTCATCCAACTGGCGGGGCGGGAAGCCCATTGGATGGCCGAAGGCGCAAAGCTGGCGCAAGACATGGGTGCTGACATCATTGATATCAACATGGGTTGTCCGGCCAGGCAAGTGACAGGTGGACTTTCAGGTTCGGCGCTGATGCGCGATCCTGATCATGCGTTGACGCTGATTGAGGCCACGGTCGGTGCAACCAAAGTTCCGGTGACAGTGAAGATGCGTTTGGGTTGGGACGCACAGCAAATGAATGCTCCTGATTTGGCCAAGCGGGCAGAAAATGCCGGGGCCCAAATGATTACCGTGCATGGCCGGACGCGCTGCCAGTTCTACACCGGGAAGGCCGACTGGCAGGCCATACGGGCTGTACGTGATGCCATTGCAATTCCACTGGTCGCCAATGGCGATGGCGTTTCAGCCGATGATGCTAAAATGATGATGGAAATATCGGGTGCTGATGCTGTGATGCTGGGGCGGGCCACTTATGGCAGGCCTTGGTGGGCAGGTGCTGTGGCCGCTGCATTGCAACCCGGATGCGGAAAGCCGCCGCCTTCACTTGAACAGGAACGGGACTTGGCGCTGTGGCACCAGCAGGAAACACTTGCACTTTATGGCCATGAACTAGGCAACAAGACTTTTAGAAAACATTTCGGCTGGCTGCTAGACTGGCTGCGGGAGCGCAATTTGTTGAGTGTTGAACACTTGCGCACGCTGCGAAGCAGTTTGCTGCCAAGCAAGGATAATCGCGCCATCGTGGCAGGCATCCACGCGGTGTTTGCGCCGTTGTTGAATGATCAACAGGTGAGGTGCGCATGATGGACCAGGGAATTTCGGGCCTTCCAGCCGCCCAAGCGGTGTTTGATGCGATGCCCAATCCGCTGCTGGTGCTGGATGGCGACAATAAGGTATGCATGGCCAATGCTGCTGCGGAAGATTTTTTCCAGGCAGGTGCGCAGGTTCTCAAAAGACATTTGCTTTCGGAACTCGTGCCATTTGCCAGTCCGGTTTTGCAATCGGTGCAACAGGTGCGCGACGAGGGCTCCGTAGTTAATGAATATGGCGTAGGCGTAGGAACACCGCGGCTGGGCGGTGAGCGTGTAGTCGACTTGCAGACGGCGCCTTTGGGCGATGATCCGCGCTTTGTCATGATCATGTTGTTGCGCCGCTCCATGGCGCAAAAGCTGGGTCAGCAATTGATGCACCAAGGGGCGGCCCGCTCTGTATCCGGCATGGCCGCGATGATGGCCCATGAGATCAAAAATCCCTTGGCGGGCATTCGCGGAGCGGCGCAATTGCTGGAGCCCGGACTGTCAGATGCAGACCGCGGATTGGCGCGTTTGATTTGTGATGAGACAGAACGCATCCGCAAACTGGTTGACCAGATGGAAGTTTTTTCTGACGAACGGCCGCTGGACCGCAAGCCGGTGAACATCCATGTGGTGCTTGACCGGGTGAAAAACCTGGTTGCAGCCGAAGCGGGTTCGGTGGTCGAAATTGGCGAAGAGTATGACCCGTCCTTGCCGTCGGTTTATGGAAATTCTGATCAATTGGTGCAGGTCTATCTCAATCTGGCCCGCAATGCACTTGACGCAATTTCACATTTGCAGGGACAGCGGGAAATTATTTTTTCAACGGCGTTCAAACCCGGCATGAAACTGCAAGTGGCGGGATCAACCGAACGGGTTTCATTGCCGCTGGAGATTTGCGTGCATGATAATGGTCCAGGTGTGCCAGAAGACCTGTTGCCACATATCTTTGATCCGTTTGTCACCACCAAACCACAAGGCAAAGGTCTTGGCTTGGCGTTGGTTGCAAAGGTGGTGCGCGATCATGGCGGCACTGTTGAATGCCAGTTACGCAAGCGCGGCACGACGTTTCGCACCTTGTTGCCGATGATCAAACCTGTTGATGAAACTGGTGACCTGACTCTCGCAAAGTCCACGACAAGGAAGCATGATTCATGAACGCTCGCACTGTCTTGATAGCCGATGATGACACTGCAATCCGCACCGTACTAACGCAAGCCCTCACGCGTGCCGGCTTCAATGTGCGGGCCACTGGCATGGCATCGGCACTTTGGCGCTGGGTGGCTGATGGTGAAGGCGATGTCATTGTCACCGACGTTGTATTGCCAGATGAAAATATATTCGACGTGCTGCCGCGGATGAAGAAATTGCGGCCATTGTTGCCGATCATCGTCATGAGCGCGCAGAATACCATCATGACTGCCATTCGCTCTGCAGAACTTGGCGCCTATGACTATTTGCCGAAACCCTTTGATCTGGCGGCGTTGGTGCAAACGGTGACGCGGGCGCTTGAGCAGGCGGCTAAACCGGTGCGCCCGAAAGCTGAACAGCAGGGTGAAGTATTGCCGATTATTGGCAGGTCGGCGGCTATGCAGGATATTTATCGCTTGATTGCCAGGCTCACACAAACCGATTTGACGGTCACGATTGTTGGGGAAAGTGGCACTGGCAAGGAGCTGGTGGCGCGGGCGCTGCATGATTTCAGTCGTCGTCGCAAGGGTGCGTTTGTGGCGATCAATATGGCCGCCATTCCCAAAGACCTGATCGAGTCCGAATTGTTCGGACACGAGAAGGGGTCCTTTACCGGTGCTTCAGGGCGCATGTCGGGCCGATTTGAACAGGCGGAAGGCGGTACGCTTTTCCTTGATGAAATCGGTGACATGCCGATGGAGGCACAGACACGTCTGCTGCGAGTCTTGCAGCAGGGTGAATATACGACCGTCGGCGGGACAACGCCGATCAAGAGCAATGTACGCATTATTGCGGCCACCCACCGGGATTTGCGCCAATTGATCGGGCAGGGATTGTTCCGCGAAGATTTGTTCTTCCGCTTGAATGTGGTTCCCCTGCGCTTGCCGCCGTTGCGTGAACGCATCGAAGACATTCCCGATCTGGTCCGGCACTTTCAGGACAGGGCTGGGACTGAGGGCTTGCCGCGCAAGGAATTTTCCCCAGAAGCCCTCAGTGCACTGACGACCTATCGTTGGCCCGGCAATGTGCGTGAACTTGAAAATCTTGTTAAGCGTTTGCTGGCGATGGAAGTCGAGGATGTTATTCCCCCCAGCGCAGTTCTGCGGGAATTCGCAACATCTGCACCGGCCAGCAACAAGGACTGGATTAGTGATCCTGAAACTTCAGTTGCAGAATTCGTGGAGGCAAGCCTCGCTCGCTATTTCAGTGGGTTTGGCGCAGGACTGCCGCCCGCCGGACTTTATGAGCGGATGCTGGCTGAAATTGAACCGCCATTGTTGCGCGCCACTTTGGTTGCAACCCATGGCAACCAAATCAAGGCGGCAGACCTGTTGGGCATTAATCGCAATACATTACGCAGTAAACTGCGCGAACGAAAAATCATTCCAATTCGAGGGGTTGGCTGATTTTTCTCAGATGTTGCATCAAAAGACCTTGAGGCTTTTTGGCCGTATGGATTGCCAAGTGTCGCAGATTTGCCACATTTACTGTTGAGTTCTTGCCACAGTTTACGCCATAACTGGTGGCGTATTGGGACAAACACTTCGTGCACTGATGCTGAAAACAACGGATCGCCAGATTTACCAACGACTCCAGGGTTTGCCTGGATGGCTGGCGCTTGCCTTGGTGGGGCTTGGCTTGTTGCTGGGGTTGTTCACATTCTTGACTGTGGCCGGTTTGACCCCGATCAAACTCACAGAAGACATCTTCCGAAAATTGTTGCTGATGAATGGCGTGTTTGCGCTGTTGATGCTGCTGATCGTTATCGTGCCGATCATACAATTGTTTTTGGCACGGAGCAGGGGGACAGCGGGTGCCGGCCTGCATATTCGGTTGATTTCACTATTCAGCGTCGTTGCCGTTGTGCCTGCACTGCTGGTGGCATTGTTTGCTGTGCTGACTTTCAACCGGGCACTTGATGCAGGATTTTCCGACACCACGCGTTCGATTGTGGATACAGCTGCTAACGTGGCCGAAGCTTACTTGCAAAATGCCGCTGAAGCAACACGCATAGATCTGGCAAACATTTCTGCCGATCTTGCACAACAAACCACACTTTATCGAGACGATCGTTCTGCCTTCGTCAACCGCGTTGCGCGGCATGCAGACTTGCGAAATCTGGCGGCGGTGTTTGTTTTTAATGCAGAGAACAAGAGCATTGATGCCAACGTGGTGGCCAATGAAAGCATCAAGTTCGTTGCCCCCACTGATGAAATGATGAAAAAGGCAATCGCGGGTGAGGCTGTGGTTTTGGCGCCGGGCAAAGACAACAATGTTGTTCGCGCCTTGGTCAAAATCCAGAATTACCCGACGCACTATCTCTATATTTATCGCGTCATTTCACCGGTGGTGCTGGATCAACTTGTGAAGACCCGCGAGGCCAAGCGCCAATATGACGAAATGCTGAAGTATCGGCTGGGCTATCAACTGACCTATGCTTCGGCATTTGGGTTGTTGGCCCTGGTGTTTCTGCTGGCATCCATCTGGATGGGGCTGCGGTTTTCAGACAGGCTTGTGGAACCGCTGGTGCGTTTGCTGGCGGCGGCACGTCGCGTTGCCCAAGGTGATTTCAATGCCAAGGTTGCAATGTTGCAAGGGCCCGGCGATCTGGTCAGGCTATCACAAACTTTCAACATGATGACAGACCAGGTGCGGCTGCATCGTGATCAACTCGTCCACACCAATGAACAACTGGATGACCGCCGCAGGTTTACTGAAGCCATGTTGGCAGGCGTCAGCGCGGGTGTCATCGGTGTTGATCCTGATTTGAAGATTTCAATTGTCAATCGCTCAGCGCTCAATCTGCTGGGTTTGCCAGAGGCACAGATGTTTGGTCGTTCAATCCATATGGCCGTACCGCAGTTTGCCAGTCTTTTTGATCTGGCCATGGCGCGACCCTCAGGTTCTGCGGAAGGGCATGTTGAAATGCAAGTTGCGGGGCGGGAACTAAACTTTTTTGTGCGCATCACAACGGAGCGGTCGGATGATGCTGAACACGGCTATGTGTTGACATTCGACGACATTACCAATCTTGTCTCTGCCCAACGCAACTCTGCATGGGCTGATATTGCACGGCGTATTGCCCATGAAATCAAGAACCCGCTCACGCCCATCCAGCTTTCGGCGGAGCGGCTCAAACGCAAATACCTGAATGAGATCAAAACTGACCGCAAGGTGTTTGAGCAATGTACCGATACAATCATCCGGCAGGTTGGTGATATCGGGCGGATAGTTGATGAGTTTTCGTCTTTTGCCCGCATGCCAAAAGCTGTTCCGGAGATGAATGACCTTGCTGAAGTTGTGCGGGATGCGACGGTGCTCCAGCGGGTATCTTCGTCGGATATCGATATCGATCTGGCTGAACTCGAGGTCTTGGAAGCTTTTGCATTTGATCGCCGATTGATCACCCAGGCCATCACCAATCTGGTGAAAAATGCGCGTGAATCAGTCGAAACCCGGATTGCAGCTGATCAAGACATCAGGGGGAAAATCACTGTGGAATTTGGTCGAAATGGACAGGCGCCTTTCGTCCGGATCGTTGACAACGGCATTGGCTTGCCGCAGGAAAACCGCCATCGTCTCACTGAACCATATATGACAACGCGGGAAAAAGGCACAGGTCTTGGCCTCGCAATTGTCAAACGGATCATGGAGGAGCACGGCGGCTCATTGCAACTGGCCGATGCGCCGGATGGTTCGGGTGCTGCCATGACGCTCTGGTTTGCCACGGTTGATTTGAGTTCTGCACCAACACAAATTCTGGCTCCAAGGGAAGTGACCTCATAATGTCCGCAGACATCCTGATTGTTGATGATGAAGCCGATATCCGTGAACTGATCGCAGGCATCCTGACGGACGAGGGATTTGAAACACGGTTGGCCCACAATTCGGATGCAGCGTTGTCTGAACTGGCATTGCGCCGTCCTTCATTGGTCATCCTTGATATATGGTTGCAAGGATCACGCATGGATGGGTTGGACCTGTTGCTGGAAATCAAACAGCGGGCTCCTGAATTGCCCGTTGTCATCATTTCTGGTCATGGCAATATTGAAACGGCGGTGGCTGCAATCAAGCGTGGCGCTTACGAGTATATTGAAAAGCCATTTAATGCGGACCGATTATTGTTGGTTGTCGGGCGGGCTTTGGAAGTCTTCAGGCTGAAACGCGAGAACGAAGAACTGAAAGGCAGGTCAGGATTTGACAATGAGCTGATCGGCACTTCATTGGCCAGCCGTACCTTGAAACAGCTGGTCAAGAAAATCGCTCCCAGCAACAGTCGTGTCTTGATCAGCGGCCCGATGGGGTCCGGCAAGGAATTGGTTGCCCGCACCTTACATATGCAGTCGGCGCGTGCGACGGGTCCGTTCATCACTTTGTCGGCTGCCAGCATGGCACCCGAACATGTTGAGGAAAATCTGTTCGGGATTGAAACCGGCCCGGATCAATCGCCCCGCATTGGTGCGCTGGAAGAGTCACATACGGGAACGCTCTATATCGATGAGGTTGCCGATATGCCGATGGAAACCCAAGCCAAGATATTACGGGTTTTGGTTGACCAGACTTTTCAACGGGTCAATGGCACGAAGAAAATCAAGGTTGATGTCAGGATCATTTCCTCAACCGCCCGCAATTTGCAGAATTTGATTGCAGCGCAAACCTTCCGGGAAGATTTGTTTCACCGTTTGGGCGTCATGCCGCTGAATGTTCCCGGCTTGGCAGAACGGCGCGAAGATATTCCACTGCTGATCCAGCACTTCGCCAAATCATATTGCCAATCGGCAGGACAGGCACAACGGAATTTTGCAGATGATGCCATTGCGGTTTTGCAAACACGAAACTGGCCCGGCAATGTTCGGGAATTGCGCAACAATGTTGAACGGGTGATGATTCTGGCTGCGGGTGAATCGGCTGAAGAAATCACCGCCGCGATGTTGCCCGTAGAAGCGACAAGTTCGGCTGAAACTTTGGGATTTGGCGGCGAACATCTCTTGGCCCTGCCATTGCGTGAGGCACGGGAAGCTTTTGAACGAGACTACCTAGCGGCCCAATTGTCGCGCTTTGGCGGTAATATTTCCAAGACCGCTATCTTCATTGGCATGGAGCGCTCTGCATTGCATCGCAAGATCAAGTCTGTGGGATTGCACTCACGCGAAGATGAATAGCCCAATTCAAGAATTACTTTACCACTATTGTAAACACTAACTTTACGCTCTCCAGCGATAACCTGTGATTGTAGTTTTAAGGTCACTTGGTTTTTGGGGGTTAGTGATGTCGGGTATGGTTCGATTTGTTTCTTGTTTCGCGATTGTTTTGGCATTGGGGTTGGCTGGTTGCTCCTCACGCAAGCCTGGCGATACGATGGTTTCATATGCTGGCAAAAAGGTCAAGAAAGGTGGCAAGCTTGATCCGTTTGCCGGCAAAGGCAGTGCCTATTACAAGGGCAAAGGCACGGTGCCGCGCGGCGGTGGCAAGGTTCACATCGGCAAGCCATATCAAGTTGGCGGTAGATGGTTCAAACCAAAGGCGCAGCCCGGCTATGACAAATCTGGCATGGCATCCTGGTATGGTGAAGCCTTTCACCGTCGCAAGACATCAAACGGCGAATATTTTGACATGGCCATGTTGACGGCGGCCCATCCAACTTTGCCATTGCCCAGCTATGCCCGTGTCACCAATCAGGCCAACGGCAAATCGATTGTCGTGCGGATCAACGATCGTGGTCCGTTCGTTGATACGCGGGTGATTGATCTTTCGAAGCGAACTGCAGAAGTGCTGGATTTCAAGAACAAGGGCAAAGCCAAGGTTCGTGTGCAATGGATCGGCATGGCTCCGGTCAATGACCAGGGTGGCCATTTGGCCATGATGAACAAGCGCAACAAGCAAGGCAGTTCCATGGGCAATCTGATTGCAGCTGCCGAAGGCGGTGAAGACCGCATTCAAGTTGCTGAAGTAGATACCAATGAAACAGTTGCCTTGCAGCAGGCTTCATATGCGCCACGGGCCAAACTGGAGCAGAAAACCAAGCCTCCCAGAGATCGCGGAGCGGGCTACGTGATCCAGGTTGGCAGTTTCTCAACCCTTGAAAATGCAGAATCTGTGCGCACCGCACTATCAGACTTTGGTGCTGTTC
The DNA here is from genome assembly GCA_031417515.1 of Hyphomicrobiales bacterium. GTDB lineage: Bacteria > Pseudomonadota > Alphaproteobacteria > Rhizobiales > Aestuariivirgaceae > Aestuariivirga. The sequence continues at coordinate 8,989 of JANOVS010000168.1, read as the reverse complement.
AGGTCTATGAAATCGACGGGGACGAAGGGGCTAGCTACAAGGTCCAGATGGGACCATTCCTCAGCAGCATCGGGGCACAAGATGCACTTGATGCAGTGCACCAGGCTGGTTTTCCGGATGCAAGCTTGTCAAAAACCAGAATTGAACAGGTCTCTGCAAGCCTCGCACAGTAAATTTGCATTCCGATGTGTCGCCCCCTATTCTGGCGACCATCATGCGCATTCTTACATTGGCAATCCTGTTCGTACTCATGGCCTTTCCGGCAAAGGCCCAAGAGGTCGCCGGGTTTGAAACCAAAGCCGTCAATGCCATCCTGATTGATGCGCGTTCCGGCGACGTGCTGTTCGAGAAGTTGGCAGACGCAGCCATTCAGCCTGCCAGCATGAGCAAGCTGATGACCCAGGCCATCGTTTTTGATTTGCTCAAAGCAGGGGAAATCAAGGAAGACCAGGAATTCCCGATCAGCGAGGATGCCTGGCGCCGGGGTGGCTCTGCGTCAAAAGGTTCCACCATGTATGCTGATCTCAATTCGAAGGTTCGCATCATTGATTTGTTGCGGGGTGCCATCATCCAATCCGCCAACGACGCCTGCATTGCTTTGGCTGAAGGCATTTCAGGGTCTGAATTGGCGTTCACCGAACGCATGCGGAAGAAAGCAGCAGAACTTGGCCTCGATAAAAGCGTGTTCAGGAACTCCACCGGACTGCCCGATCCCGCCCATGTCATGAGCGTGCGGGATTTATCGAAATTGGCGCAATACATCATCTATCAGCACCCGGACCGATACGCCCTTTACAGCGAGCCCAAATTTACATGGAACAAGATTGAACAGCAAAATCGCAACCCGCTATTGAAAGATTATGCCGGGGCCGACGGCATGAAGACGGGATTTACCAATGAATCTGGCTATGGCCTGGTCGGCTCGGTATTGCGTGACGGCAGGCGGTTGATCATGGTGATTGCCGGGCTGGAAAGCACAATCAACCGCAAACAGGAAGCCGAGAAATTGCTGGACTTTGGTTTTCGCCAGTTCAAGCAAATTGACCTGTTTGATGCCAATGAAACAGTGGCAGAAGCGCGGGTGTGGGGCGGTGATGCCAAGTGGGTTGATCTCGTTACAGCCAAGGCATTTCAGATTGCCTTGACGCCGACAGAGCAGAAATCGGTAGAAGTTAAATTGAGTTACAAAGGCCCGTTGCTTGCACCTGTGAAAGCAGGGGAGGCGGTTGGCATCGTCAAGATCATGGTGCGCGGCAAAGCCGTTGCCGAAGTTCCATTGATTACCGCCAGCGATGTTCCGGCCTCGGACTCCATGTGGGGCAAAGCTTTGGACAGCGCCATGATTATGGTTTTTGGTGGCTGAATGCCCGGTTTGTTCATCACGTTTGAAGGCGGCGAAGGCACCGGAAAATCAACGCAGGTACGCCGCCTTGCAGAACATTTTCGTGCAGAGGGCAGGGCCGTTGTAGAGACTCGCGAGCCGGGGGGAACGCCCGCAGGTGAAGCCTTGCGCAGCTTGCTGGTAACGGGTGAGGTTGGCCGCTGGTCAGCCGAAGCGGAAGCCATGTTGAATGCAGCGGCACGCAGTGTTCATGTGCGCGATGTCATTGCTCCGGCCTTGGCGCGGGGCGACGTGGTGATTTCAGATCGTTTCATTGATTCAACCCGTGCTTACCAAGGTTACGCTGGCGACTGTTCGTTTGATTTGATTGACAGCCTGGAGAGTTCAGCAATCAGTCAATATCGGCCAGACCTGACTTTGATACTCGACCTTGACTCGTCTGTTGGATTGGCACGCGCGAAAAACCGTGGAGAAGGCATGGAAGACCGTTTTGAGCGCAAGGGTCTTGCGTTCCATGAGAGATTGCGGGCCGGATTTTTGGCAATTGCCAAAGCCGAGCCACAGCGATGCCGGGTTATCGATGCCAGCCAAAACATTGAAGGAGTCGCAATCGACATTCTGCGCGCGTTAAAGGCATTTTCCCATGGCTGATGAACTGGTTGATCCCCGTGAGGTGGCTTGGCACCCGCGGCACGCGCAACAGATTGTTGGCCATCAAGCACCGAAAAACCGGTTTGAGGAAGCATTCCAATCAGGTCGGCCCCATCATGCCTGGTTGATGACCGGGCCATCAGGCATCGGCAAAGCCACGCTGGCCTATCAATTTGCCGGGCACATTTTGGAAGCCAGCAATCCCGCCCAAACGCGACGCTGGATTGCTTCACGCTCCCATCCCGATCTTTGTGTACTGGAGCGCGGCTTCAACGATAGCAAGCCGCGCAAGTTACGGGCTGAAATATCAGTGGATGAGGCGCGAGACTTTATCGGATTTTTCAATCGAACGTCGGCTGGTGATGGCTGGCGGGTTGGGCTGGTTGACTGTGCGGATGATTTGACTTTGGAGGCCGCCAACTCACTTCTCAAACTGGTAGAGGAACCGCCAGTCAAAGCATTGATTTTATTAGTTTGCCATTCGCCCGGAAAACTCTTGCGTACGCTGCGCTCACGCTGCATGCGATTGCCGCTGGGAACGCTTTCGGAACAGGATGCTTTAGAGGTTTTGCAGGCCTTGCCGCTTGATCCCAAACCGGCCGCGGCGGATCTGACTTTGGCCGCCGGGTTATCAGGTGGCAGGCCGGGTCATGCCTTGCATTTGCTTGACAATGCGGGGGCTAAAGCCTTTGCGGCTTTTCTGACTCTTAAACGCCGTGATGCGGCAGCGCTGGTTTCTATCGGCCAAAAGTTTTCCACGCGCGCCACAGCTGTCCAGGATTTTGAAATTTTCATGGCTTTGCTGCTTGATTGGTTGGCAAAGCAGGCCACGGCAGATGCACCTTCAGGCCGCAGTTTTGCACTGGCGGAACTTCACAGCAAACTGGTGCGCGATGGCGCAATTGCTGACGGCTATAACCTGGATCGCCGTGCCGCTGTCATCCAGGCTTTGGGCCAAGTGGAAGATGCCTTGAAGGCGGCATGATTTCAGGGCATTTGATGCCAATCATGACCCAAGACTCGCCCTTTCTGATTACAACAGCCATTCCCTATGCCAACGGAGCACCCCATATCGGCCATGCCTATGAACGCATTGCCACCGATGTTCTGGCACGCTTTGCCCGCTTGGATGGCCGTGACGTGCTATTTGTGACCGGCATGGATGAGCATGGCCAAAAGATGCAGCAAACAGCAGCACGGTTAGGCTTGACGCCGTTAGAACTGGCTGATCGCACAGCGCTAGAGTTTGAGGCCATGGGCGATCTGCTGGATGCCAAGGCTGATGACAATGTGCGCACCACATCGGAACGCCACAAGGCATCGGTCAGCGAAATCTGGAAGCGCATGGAAGCGGCAGGCGATATCTATTTGTCGAAATACGCTGGCTGGTATTCGGTTCGGGATGAGGCCTATTATGACGAAGATGAAACCGAAGAGCGGGAAGGGCGGCGCTTTTCAAGCAAGACCAATACGCTGGTGGAATGGGTCGAAGAAGAAAGCTACTTCTTTCGCCTTTCGGCCTATCAAAAACCGTTGCTTGAACTCTTTGCCCAGCAGCCGAATTTTGTGGTTCCCGACCAATATCGCAATGAAGTTCTGGCCTTTATCAATCGGGGCTTGCGGGATTTCTCCATCAGCCGTACAACATTTGACTGGGGCATTCCGGTTCCGGGCAATCCCAAGCATGTGATGTATGTTTGGGTCGACGCTTTGACCAACTATATCACCGCTTCAGGCTTTCCAGACACGACTGGTCCTCGCGCCAAGTACTGGCCAGCGGCCGCCCATGTGATTGGCAAGGATATCACCCGTTTCCATGCGATTTATTGGCCGGCTTTCTTGATGTCGGCCAAATTGGCGCTGCCAAAGCAAATTGTGGTGCACGGCTTTTTCTTCAATCGCGGCGAAAAAATGTCGAAGTCTACGGGCAATGTTATCAGCCACGTGGATTTGGTCGAGAAATATGGCCTTGATGCTGTGCGCTATTTCATGATGCGCGAAGTGCCGTTTGGCCAGGATGGCAGTTTTACCGATGAAATCCTGATCGCCCGGATGAATGCAGATCTGGCCAATGACTTGGGCAATCTGGCCCAGCGTTCGCTTTCCATGGTCAACAAGAACTGTGCCGGAAAAGTGCCGGTTTGTGGCGATTTATCGATTGCCGACAAAGAGATACTTATGGCAGCTGATGCTTTGCTGGAGGAATGCCGCAAACAGCATGGTGATTTTGCCATCAGCAAATCCATGGATGCCATCTGGAAAGTTGTGGCAGATGCCAACCGCTATTTTGCCGGGCAAGAGCCCTGGGCTTTAAAGAAAACTGATCCGGCCCGCATGGAAACCGTGCTTTATGTGACAGCAGAAGTTCTGCGTGTAGTTGGCATTTTGATCCAGCCTTATGTTCCGCAATCGGCCGCAAAACTTCTGGATTTGCTGAATGTGCAAATGCGCAGCTTTGCCAACATCGGGGAGCGATTGGTATCGGGTGTGGAACTTCCAGCGCCGATGGCGATTTTCCCGCGTTACATTGCTGAGGAAGCAAAGACGTAATGGCCAGCCTGATCGTCGATAGCCATTGCCATCTCGACTATGATGGCCTGCAAGAGCAGTTGCCTGCTGTGCTTGAGCGTTGTGCTGTAGCGGGTGTTGGATTGGTGCTGTCGATTTCGTCGCTGGTGAAAAACCGGGCACGGTTGCTGGCGATTGCCGAAGCCCATGACAATGTGTTTTGCACCATCGGAACGCATCCGCATCATGCCCATGAAGAATTGGATATCAGCGTTGATGATCTGGTGGCGATGACGCAACACTCCAAGGTCGTTGGCATTGGTGAAGCAGGTCTCGACTATCACTACGACAAGAGTCCACGCGATGCCCAGATGCAGGGCTTTCGCAATCACATTGCTGCGGCGCGTGAAACCGGCTTGCCCCTCGTCATTCATACCCGTGAAGCCGAAGACGATACGGCGCGGGTGTTGGAAGAAGAAATGCGGAAGGGGCCGTTCAAGGCAGTTTTACACTGTTTCACATCGCAACAATGGCTGGCGACACGCGGTGTGGAGTTGGGCTTGTATGTTTCGTTCTCCGGCATCTTGACCTACAAGACCGCGCAGAATTTGCGCGATACTGCACAGGTTTTGCCTGAGGACCGATTGCTTGTTGAAACCGATGCGCCATATCTCGCACCCCTGCCGCACCGGGGCAAAGGCAATGAACCCAGCTTTGTGACCCATACACTTGAGGTCTTGGCAGCAACGCGTGGCGTGTCACGCGATCACATGGCAGCGGCAACCAGTGCGAATTTCTTCAGGCTGTTCAGCAAAGTGCCTGTGCCCGCGAGTTTTGCATCATGATGAAGCGGCAACTCACCATATTGGGTTGCGGCTCATCGGGGGGCGTTCCGCGCATCGGCAATGACTGGGGCGTTTGTGATCCCGGAAACAGCAAGAACCGGCGGCGGCGCTGTTCAGTATTGTTGGAACAACAAACCGGCGAGGGCACCACAACAGTCGTCATCGACACTTCACCTGACATGCGTGAGCAAATGCTTTCGGCTGGTGTGCAACATCTTGATGGTGTGTGGTACAGCCATGAACATGCCGACCACACCCACGGCATCGATGAGTTACGGGCCTTTTTCCTGTGGCAGAAACATCGCATACCCGTCTGGGCCGATACGACGACAGCCTCCATGTTGAGCACGCGTTTTGCTTATTGTGTGACCGCGCTGCCCGGTAGCGATTATCCACCGATCCTTGAAATGCGTGGCATAACGGGCGGCGTTGCCATTGGCACAGCAGGGAAGGGGGGCACAATTGATGCCCTGCCTTTTGAAGTGCAGCACGGCAATATCAAGGCGCTGGGCTTTCGCATGGGAAACCTGGCCTATACGCCAGACATCAGTGATGTGCCTGTTGACAGCATGCAATACTTGGAAAATCTCGACACGTGGATTGTCGATGCCTTGCGACCCAGGCCGCATCCCAGTCATTTTAGTTTGCCTGAAACCCTAGTCTGGATAGCGCGGTTGAAACCGAAACAAGCCATTCTGACCAATATGCATGTGGACTTGGATTACGCCACACTTCTGGCGGAACTGCCGCCCAATATTGTGCCTGCCTTTGATGGCATGGTCGTAACATTCTAATAAATTCTGGCTGATCAATTCCTGGAGAAAATTTATGTGGCATGGCCTTCGTGTTTCCGTTCTTGCGCTTTTGCTTGGTTCCGTTGCGGCCCATGCCCAAGCCGTATGCACTCCTGAAAAACTCAATGCGGAACTTGATGTTTATGCACGAGATCCATTCGGTGCCTTGGCCTGGCGCAACTTGAATGGACTGAATAATCCAAATATTGACTCCAACAACCTTTCTAATGACAGCTATGAAGACCGGCAGGGTTGGGAGAAATTGGCTCAAAAATACGTGCCAGAGATGCCCGAGTTTACCAACATGGGATATGACTGCCGTATCACTTATCCCGCAAAAGTTCTGGTCAACCGCGTTGCGAAACTGGGAGACTCCCACCCTTATATAAAACAGTGGTTCAAGGCACAGGCTGCAGTTGCCCAAGCCTGCAGCAATGGCAATGCGACAGCGATTGCTTTGCCACCGCCCCTTGAAACAACAGGCGACGTCGTTGCATTGCAAATTGTTGACAGGGCTTATCAGGATGCCAGTATCGATTTTTATGTCAACAAGCCGCGTGCCGTGGAAAAATTCAAGTCCATCGGCGCATCGCCATCGCCGCACAAGGCTTCTGCCCGTTACAATGTTGCCAATCTGCTGGCCAATGGCAAGGATGTGGTGGGGTCCCGAAAAGAAGCCAATGCGATTTTAGCCGATGCATCACTTGCATCCGTACATCACATCACAAAGGCTTTGCTGGGTTACATCGCCAATCTTGAGGATACGCCTGAGGGCTGGACGGAACTTCTCAATGCCACAATCGCCACGCTGAGCCTGCCCGACAAGGACGTCACGGCAACGGCGGATTCGCAACGGGCCTATGCCCAGGCGCTGAACGATATCGGCTATGCAGGGGTTGGGGCCAAGCAGGATGACTGGTGGGTGACCAACACTTTGCCCGCTGATGCCACGCTTTCCAAAGCCTTGGCAGATGTTGCCCGCAAGCAACCGATGGCCCTGTGGATGATGGCGGGACAATCGGTGAATGAACCAAACGAGTGGGCGCCGTGGGCGTTGCGCGGTGGCAAATGGCAGGCTTGGGCCGAGTCCTATGTTGCGCGGGCCATGGCTTTGCAACCGGCTGGCAACCAAATCGCAGCCTTGCCGCGCAGTGTGCTTGAGGCGCTTGCGGCCAAGCCTGATGATGCGACGCGGGCAAAATTATGGAGCCTTGCCAAGGATGCGGGTGACAAGACTTCTGCAAGCTGTGGTGTGGCACCTGAAACGGCGGCACTGGTGACTTATGTGCGTGAAGCTACGCGCCTGTCATTTGCTGCCGGAAAATTCGACGAGATTTATACGAACCTCAAAGCCTTGCCGTTGCAAAACAGCAGCATCCTGCAAGATGTTATTTTGCCGGATTTGATGCATGGATTTTTGGCGACTGGCAATGTGGAGGAGGGACGTCACTTTCGTGATGCTTTGTTGTCTGACAGCTTCCTTGCTTCGTTCAAATCTTCGGACCAGGACTATGTGCGCAACAGCTTTGCGCCATTCCTGGCATTTGTGGCTGCGGACGAAACGCAATGGTTGAAGTCGCAATCGATCTCCACGGCGAAGCTTGATTCAAGCGTATTGAATTTGCTGCCCGCTAAAAAATTGCGGGAACTTTCCAGCCAACCGATTTTTGATGCTGATCAACAAGCCTTGCTGGCCCGTGCGGCGTGGACCCGCAATTATGCGCGCGGCATTGCCAATAGTGATGCCACGTCCAAAGACATGCTCACGCGCAATCCCGCACTGGCAACAGCTGTGGCAGCCGTAAAGACAGCGCATCCGAAACTCAGCGAAGACCGCGTGCTGCTGTTAACCATACTGCGCAACCCGCGTTTCGGCATTTTGTTGAACTCGCCGGAATGGTCTGACCCGATAGAAGCCAAGCGCGATGACTTTGCGGCCATCGATTCCTTTGACCACAATGACAAGAATTGGTGGTGTCCGCTGGAAACTGATCGCCAGTTGCAGGGCCTGCGGCTGGAATATGATGAAGCTGCTGGCCTGAGCGGTGCCAAGGATTACCATGCCAAAAAGCTGGTTGCTGTGTTGGAGGCCGATGCGATGGCCAAAGCTGATGCAGCGCGTGAGCTGGTGCTGAAAAATCATCCCATGGTGAAGGCCATTGATTGGGCTGAAGTGAAGGCCTTGGCAGCAATGGCGTCAGCGCCAAAGCTGTTGAGCCTGGCTGCAATCAAATGGGCCAAGCGCAGCACCAGCGGAGATGGCGCTGACGAAGCCTTGGGATTGGCCGTGGTCACAACCCGATATGGCTGCAAATGGCATGGCGGCCATGGGGCTTATTCAAAGGCGGCACAGGAGTTGCTAAAAGCCAAATTTGCCACCAGCCCCTGGATGGCGAAGACGCCGTACTGGTTTGATTGCATGAACAATATCTGGGATGCCGAGTACAACAAGGTGTTGAGCTGCAAACCAAAAACTTGGCCCAAGCAAGCCTTGCCGCGTTAAAGTTGAAGTTGAGAAATCGGGTGTAGAGTTGTGGGTAAGCCATTGATGGGGGCAATTAATCGCGTTCGATCGGTTTCGTCGGCATTGCTAATTATATTCCATAATATATATTATGCGAATGAAGGATAGGAGGTGGACACTCATATTCCCCTAACTCTCTCAGAGTTGCTCAGCGCTTCACCCATTTTACGCATTGCGTCTCTCATGCAGGGCAAAGAATCCAAGTTAACGGCTGAGTTCTCCAAGGATTGAAGCGAGATAGTCTGTGTCCCATCCTGCGTGTTTTCTGCGCAGTTTAATGGATTGTTTGTCTGCGGTTGAGCGGACGAGGTTGATGGCGAAGTGC